>SXKQ01000186.1 GCA_005778045.1 Planctomycetia bacterium | reverse complement strand
GCGGCCTGCTCGACAACCGCTCGTTCGGCGGCGCCCAGGTCTCGCGCACGTTCTATGCGCGCGGGCAGACGGGCCAGCAGCTCCTGCTCGGCGCCTATCAGTCGATGATGCGCCAGGTGGGCCTCGGCAAGATCGCGCTGCACGCGCGGCGCGAGATGCTCGATCTCGTGGTGGTCGACGGCGTCGCGCGCGGTGTGATCGCCCGCGAGCTCACCACTGGCACGATCGAGCGCTACGCCGCGGACGCGGTGCTGCTCGCGACCGGCGGGTACGGCAACGTGTTCTTCCTCTCGACCAACGCGAAGTTCTCGAACACCACCGCGATCTGGCGCGCCCACAAGCGCGGTGCCCTATTCGGCAACCCGTGCTTCACGCAGATCCACCCAACCTGCATCCCGGTCAGCGGCAGCTACCAGTCGAAGCTCACGCTGATGAGCGAGAGCCTGCGCAACGACGGTCGCGTGTGGGTACCGAAGTCGAAGGGCGATCGCCGTTCGCCGGACCTGATCCCCGAGGACGAGCGCGACTACTACCTCGAGCGCATCTACCCGAGCTTCGGCAACCTCGTGCCGCGCGACATCGCCTCGCGCCGCGCGAAGGAGATGGCCGATGCGGGCCGCGGTGTCGGCGAGTCCGGCATGGCGGTGTACCTCGACTTCCGCGATGCCATCTCCCGCGATGGGGCCCCGCGCATCCGCGAGAAGTACGGGAACCTGTTCCAGATGTACGAGCGCATCACCTCGGACGACCCCTACAAGGTCCCGATGCGCATCTATCCGGCCGTGCACTACACCATGGGCGGCCTATGGGTGGACTACAACCTGGAGAGCACCATCCCGGGCCTGTTCGTGCTCGGCGAGGCCAACTTCTCCGACCACGGGGCGAACCGCCTCGGCGCCAGCGCGCTGATGCAGGGTCTCGCGGACGGTTACTTCGTGATCCCGGCCACGATCGGCTCGCACTTCGCGGGCCGCAAGCTCGGCGCGGTGTCGACCGATCACCCGAGCTTCGCCGCGGCGGAGCGCGAAGTGCAGGGTCGCGTCGGCAAGCTGCTCTCGATCGACGGCAAGCGCAGCGCCGACGACTTCCACCGCGAGCTCGGCCTCGTGATGTGGAACCAGTGCGGCATGGCCCGCAGTGAGAAGGGCCTCAAGTCCGCGCTCGCCACGATCCGGGGCCTGCGCGCCGAGTTCTGGCAGAACCTGCGCGTGCTCGGCTCGGGCGAGGAACTCAACCGTGAGCTCGAGAAGGCTGGCCGCGTCGCCGACTTCATCGAGCTCGCCGAGCTGATGGTGGTCGACGCCGAACACCGGCGCGAGTCCTGCGGCGGGCACTTCCGCGAGGAGAGCCAGACTTCGGAGGGCGAGGCGTTGCGCGACGACGTCAACTACGCCTACGTCGCGGCGTGGCAGCACGCGGGCGACGGTCCGGCGATGAGCTGGAATCTGCACAAGGAGCCGTTGACGTTCGAAGAGGTCAAGCTGACCCAGAGGAGCTACAAGTGAGCGGCGGACACGACAACCACGGCGGTCTGAACCTGACGCTGCACGTCTGGCGCCAGAAGAACCGCGAGGCCGAAGGCCACTTCGAGACCTACTCGCTGCACGGCATCTCCGAGCACTGCTCGTTCCTCGAGATGCTCGACCAGCTCAACGAGCAGCTCCTGCGCGAGGGCCGCGAGCCGGTGGCCTTCGAGCACGACTGCCGCGAGGGCATCTGCGGCAGCTGCAGCCTCGTGATCAACGGCCAAGCCCACGGGCCCGACCGCGAAACCGCGACCTGCCAGCTGCACATGCGGCGCTTCCACGACGGTGAGACGATCTACATCGAGCCCTTCCGCGCGAAGGCGTTCCCGATCGTGCGCGACCTCGTCTGCGATCGCTCGGCCTTCGACCGCATCATCGCCCGCGGTGGCTTCGTGTCGGTGAACACCGGTTCGCCGCAGGACGCCAACGCGATCCCGGTCCCGAAGGAGAACGCCGACCTCGCCATGGACGCCGCGGCGTGCATCGGCTGTGGCGCGTGCGTGGCCGCCTGCCCCAACGCGGCGGCGATGCTGTTCGTCGGCGCGAAGATCTCCCACCTCTCGCTCCTGCCCCAAGGCCAGCCGGAGCGCCGCCGGCGTGTGCTGGCCATGGTCGAGCAGATGGACAAGGAGGGCTTCGGCAACTGTGGGAACATCTACGAGTGCGAGGCGGCTTGCCCCAAGGGCATCTCCGTCGAGAACATCGCCCGCCTGAACAAGGAGTACCTCGGAGCTTCCCTCACGGCGCGCCCGGAGAAGGAATCCGCCGGGGGCTTCTAGAAGTGCTCTCAACCAGCCCGAGGGCGGCTTTCGCCAGCCAGTCCGCGTGACCTGCGCTCGCCAAGGGCGCCCCTCGGAACGCAACATCCTGTTACGCCGCCGGAACGCGAGCCCGCTGGGCCGCGCTCGTGGCGGAGAGTGGTACCTCCCCCCCACCACCCTTCCTGCTGTTGCCAAGCCGTCCCGCGTGGCCGGCGGGGAAATCGGTAGGCTCCGGTGTAAGTCCGGCACACCCCTTGCCCTATCGCGCAGTGCCCGTCACATTGGGCATCCTTCCACGGACTCCCTCACCTCTCTGTCCGACAGGTCCACATGAAGAACATCCTGATCGCAGCTGCCCTGATCACGGGCAGCGCCGTCTCCTTGACCGGCACCTCCTTCGGTCACGGCGGCACCTACCGCGGCCCGGGCGACACCGTCCCCGCGGGTGGTGGCGGCGGCACGGGCGGCGGCCCGGCTACGCCTGGTACCGGCGGCCCCACGACTCCCGGACCGGCGGGCCCGACGACGCCTGGACCGGGCACGCCCGGCGCTCCGGGTGGCGCGCCTGCGGCTCCGACCGGCCCGCGCACGCAGGGCGGCGGCGGCGACTCGGGCCCCGACCTCTCGGTGTGGCAGTTCTGGTGGGGCTTCAACAAGGAGCCGTACTTGAACCTGCGCGCGGCCGTGCAGGCCGGCGGCATCGTCACGGGCTCCGACGACTTCTTCGTCGGCGCCGGTGAGCAGGGTACGGCCAAGGACACCATGCGCCCGTCGCAGGAAGTGATCCGCGGCAAGGTGGTGCCCGCGCTCAAGCGCATCCTCAAGGAAGAGCGCAACAACAACATCCTCTCTGGTGCGATGGTGGCCCTCGCCAAGATCGGCGACGACCCCAAGGCCGAGGGTGGTCAGTCCGAAATGGCAGTCGAGCTGATCCGCTTCCTCGGCGACTCGACGCAGGAAGTCGCGGAGACCGCGGCGCTCGGCCTCGGCATTCTCGGCTCGGAGTCTTCGGCCAACATCGAGCTCCTGATCGGCATGCTCAACGATGATGTTGCGAGGGCCAATGAGGCGATCGCCAAGATCGACGCCTCGCTGCCGAAGCTCTCGGGCAAGCTGAACTTCCGCAACCGCGCGTTCGCGGCCTACGGCCTCGGCCTGATCGGCGCTCGCGCGGCCGACGAAGGCAACAAGAAGACCATCGCCAACGCGCTCGCCAAGATGGCGGACGGTCCGGCGAAGCAGGTCGGCAACTACGACGTGTCGGTGGCCTGCCTCGTCGCCATGGGCCTTGTGCCCATGCAGATCGACGAGGCGGCGCTCGCGACGGCGGTCGACCCGAAGTCCGGCTTCGCTCGCCCGGCCGAGTTGAAGAACCGCATCGACCAGATCGCATGGCTGATGTCGTACTACCAAGACGAGAAGAACACCTTCCTCGTCCGCGCCCACGCTCCGCGCGCGGTCGGCAACCTGATGCAGGGCCTGCCCGCGAGCGCGGATGGCAAGAACCCGGTCCGCGAGGCGGTCGCCGCGCGCTTCCTCACGGATATGGACAAGCTCTCCAAGGCGGAGAACGAGATCAAGCAGAGCTGCATCCTCGCCCTCGGCCAGATCGGCGATTGCGACGACGAGAAGATCGACGTCGAGATCCGGCGCCAGCTGATGGAGGTCAAGGAGGAGCTCGCCGACCAGATGGCGCGCAACTTTGCCGCCATCGCGATCGCGCAGGTCGGCGGTCGTCCGGGTACCGGTACGGCTCCCACCTTCGGCCTCGAGGGTAAGAAGAAGGACGAGAACATCCGCCTCTTCCTTGCCGAGCAACTCGACAAGGGCAAGAGCGTCTACCGTTCGTGGGCCGGTCTCTCGATCGGCGTCCTCGAGCGCGCGCTCGCCGACGCCAAGCAGCCGACCTCGAGCGACATGAAGCTCGCGGTGCGCAGCGCCTTCAAGGATGCGAAGCAGCCGATGGAAGTTGGTGCCTTCGCGGTCTCGTTGGGCATCATGCAGGATCAGGACGCCAAGGAACTGCTGCGCGAGAAGCTCGACAACATCTCCGACGACGAGGCTCGCGGCTACACGGCCGTGGCGCTCGGTCTGGTCAACGATCGCGCCGCGATCGACCAGATTCAGGCCATTCTCGCCAAGGCGAAGTACCGGCCCGACCTGCTCAAGTCCGCGGCCATCGGCCTCGGCCTGATGGGTGACAAGACGACCGTGCAGTCGCTGGTCAAGATGCTCGGCGAGGCCCAGGGCCTCGCTTCGCAGGCCGCGATCAGCTCGGCGCTCGGCTTCATCGGTGATGCTCGCTCGATCGACTCGCTCATCACGCTGATGCAGGACAAGCAGAAGACCGACAACGCCCGTGGCTTCGCCGCCGCGGCGCTGGGCATCGTCGCCGACAAGGAAATGCTGCCCTGGAACACGAAGATCTCGGTCAACATCAACTACCGCGCGAACACGCCGACCCTGACGTCGCCGTCCGCCGGTACGGGCATCCTCGACATCCTCTAGTTCGAGTCGCTCGCCTTCACGCCCGGGTCGGCGCATCGCAAGGTGCGTCGGCCCGGGTGCTTTCGTATCGCGGATCGCTAGTTCGTCTCACAGCGTGCGCTCGGCGCGGCGACCGGGCGTGCGAGACGCCACAGAGCGAGCACTGCGATCGCGAGCAGCGCGAGCGCGGTGACGCGTGCTCGGGTGGTCGCCGAGCGTGCGGCTGCGTCGAGTGCGAGGAGCTCGGTGGCGTTCGCGCGATAGCGCGCGAGGCGCTCGAGACCCGCGGCTCTCTGCGCTTCGTCCGCGGTCGCTTCGAGCGCGCGCTGCCATCCATCGCAGAACTGCAGGGCGAGGGCGCCCTCGCCGAGTGTCAGCGCGACGTTGGCGGCGTTCTGGGTGAGGCGCGGATGCTGGGGCGCTAGGACGAGTCCGGCGCGCGCGGCCGCGAGCGCACCGGGCAGGTCCCCGGCGGCATGCAGGACCTGAAAGCGCCACTCCTCGGCGAGCACGGGATCCGAGAGCCCAAGGGCGGCCTCCAGCGCGAGGTCGAAGCGACCCTCGGCGAAGGCCTCGGCGACGCCCTCGGCCTGCGCGCGCGCGATGGGCGCGCACAGCGCGAGCACGAGCGCGCTAGCGATCAGCGGCGAGGCGCGCACGGGCCTGCTCCAGAGACTGCATCTGCAGCTCGTCGATCGGGTTGCGGTCATCGCGCAGGGCGAGCGCGTCGCTGCAGGGCTGGAGCCGCGACCAGGCGCCGCGCACGGAGAGCGACGGCAGGAGCGCCTTCCCCACCGGGCCTTCGAACCAGAACCACGCGTCGTCCGGTACCGGCACGTTGCCGCCACGGCGTGCGAAGAGCACGAAGTTGCGCGAGGCGCTGACGCGGTAACCGACACCGCCGCCGAAGGCACGCGCGAGCGTCCCGGAGAGCGCTGCCACGACTGGATCGTCGAAGCCGAAGCCGCCGACATTGAGCGCAATCCATCCACCAGGCGCGAGGTGCGTACGCATCTCCGCGAGTGCCTCTTCGCTCGAGAGGTGGAACGGGATCTCCACTTGCCGCGCGTAGGCATCGAGCACGATCAGGTCGAAGTCGTGCTCCAGTGTGCGCAGGGCCGCGCGCGCGTCGACGCCGGAAATCACGCGCTCGCGGCTCGCATCGAGACCGAAGTGACGCTCCCCGAGCTCGACCACGACCGGATCGAGCTCGACACCGACGATCTCGAGCTCCACACCCTCGGGGCTCGCCCCGCGCAGCACTCGGCACGTCGTTCCGGCTCCGAGGCCGAGCACCGCGACCTTCCAGCGCCCGCGCGCACCGCCCCACCATGCGGGCAGGGCGAACAGGTCGTAGTAGTAACCAGGACCGAGCAGGCCCGGCTGCGCCTTCCACACGGACTGGAACGAGTCGAGTCCCTCGTTGACCTGCAGCAGGCGCACGGGCTCGCCCCAGCGCCGGTCCTCAATCGCGCGCACGCTCTGGTAAGCGCTCTCGCGCTCTTCGAGCACGGTGACCCCGTTGGGAGGAGCGCCGCGCTCCAGCCGCGAGACTCCTCCTGCGGCTCCCAGGACGATGAGCCCGAGAGCCGCCGCCGCGCGGCTGCGCTCGCTGAGGGCGAGTGCGGCTCCGAGCAGGAACAGGAGCGCGGCGACACCGAGGAAGGTCCACGAGAGACCGAGCCACGGCACCAGCAAGTGCGTCGTGACGAAGGTGCCGATCAGGCTGCCGAGCGTAGACCAGCCGAGCACGCGCCCGCCCGCGGAGCCCGCGCTCGAGCCGTCCGCGCGCTGCACGGCCTCGAGCGCGAGCGGGCCGACGCAGCCGAGACACAGGGCCGCGGGCAGGAACAGCACCAAGGTCGAGGCGAGGCTCCCCCACGTCCACAGCTCGATGGCGCGGTCGAGCCCGAGCCCGTCGGGCAGGAAGAGTCGGCACACCGGACCGGCGAGGAACGGCAGCCACGCGGTCCACAGCGCCGCGGCGAGCAGCGTCCAGCCGAGCGCGCGCCGCGGCCGCTGGGACGAGGCGAGGCGCGCCCCGAGCAGGTAGCCCACGGAGAGCGCCAGCAGGATCACTCCGATGACGTTGGTCCACACGCGCGAGCTGGTGCCGAACCACGGCGCGAGCAGTCGCACGGCCGCCAACTCGACGGCCATCGTGCAGGCGCCCGCGGCGCCCGCAACGAACAGGATTGGGCTCGCGCTCGGACGCTGCACTGACCTTGGCTTTCCCGCGCCGCTTCGTGGGCGCCGAGGAACTACTGCGTGACCTCGTAGGTGCGCTGCGTCACGTACACGCGGCCGTTGTCACTCTGCGGCAGGAGCCCGAGCATGTCGTCGACCGAAGGCACGATCTTCTCCGTACGCAGCTTGCCGTTGATCTCGATGTTGACCGGCTTGCCGAAGTCGATCAGCTCGGCGTTGAAGAGCAGCGTGACCTGGCGCACATCGGGCACCTTGACCTTGATCGTGTTGGTGGCGCGATCGGCCTCCGCCACCACCGCCGAAGCGAGGCCCGCTGTGGCCGGGATGCGCACCCAGTAGGCGCGGTCGGGGAACGGATCGCCGGGCTGGAAGGTGACCTTGAGCGGGTTGGGTACGCGCGCGGTCTTGCCGATCCACGCCCAGGCGTCGACGGCGGTCCCGTCCGCCTTGAGCGTGCAGTTGCCGAAGCCGAGCTCCTTGGCCTTGGCCTCGAACGTGCTCGCGTTGCTGCCCGCGGCGGCGAAGAACGTCGGCAGGTTGCCGAAGTTCGTCGGCGCGATGTCGGTCGCGGCGTCGCCGCTCATGCCGATCAGGCCCGCGAAGCGGTGCGGATAGCGCGTAGCGACGTGCATGGCCGCTGTCACGGCCTCCGTGCCGCGACCGTAGAGGTAGATGCGGTTGGCGTCGATGCCGACCTTCCCGATCACGTCGCCCCAAGTGAACATCACCATGGCGATGCCGCCGCTCTTGTCCTCCTTGAGCAGGTTCCAGTCGTCCTTGATCGCGGGCATCGGCACGACTGCGATCGCCGCGCCCTCGCGAATCTCCTGTTCGGTCAGGTGCGCCGTGAGGAACTCCGAGGGCGTCACCGGCTTGCCGTCCTTGAACTCGGGGATGGCGAGGATCAGGGGCAGCGGAGCACCGCCTGGGCGATAGGTCGACGGGAGCGAGAGCGCGTAGTTGGTCTTGGGGACCTGCGCGAGTTCCTCGCTGATCGGCTTGCCGCCACGCAGGTTGAGCTTGTACTCGCTGGCGAAGTAGAGCGCTCGACCGAGGTCTGCGGTGAGTCCGAGCGCGGCGACGTGGGCCTCGCTGGTCTCCTTCAGGCCCTTCTTCTTGCCGAGGTCCTCGAGCTTCTTGCCGAAGTCGACGCGCGCCTTCTCCTTGTCCTTGTCGCCGGCCTTGGCACCGATGAACTTGCCGAGGATCTTGCCCAGAGCTTGCTGCTCCTTTTCCGGCAGCTCGCCCGTCTGGGCTCGCAACGCAGAGGCGGGAGCTAGGACGATGAGCGAGAGGAGCAGGGCGCCGCTGCGGAGGAGCGAGTGGGTCATGTTCGGAAGGTAGCCCGCACGGGGGGCGAGGTTGCAGCCGGACCGGGGACCGACGTAGCTTGGCTTCGAGAAGGCCGATGTTCCAGCGGCCAGATCCTCGTCCCCGGGGCCTTCCAGCGGGAGAACGGCGGATCCTGCAAGGATTGGGTTTGCTAAGCGGGCGTTCAGCGAGACCAGCGCACGATGCCGCTGCCGGCCTCGATGCGGCCGAGCGTGAAAAACGGCTCGCCGACCGCGCGGAAGTGGTTACCCACGGCGGCCACGTCGGCGGCGTCGACGATCAGCGCCATGCCGATGCCCATGTTGAGCACCTGGTAGCGCTCCTCCGCGTCGACGTTGCCCGCCTCGCACAGATAGCGGAACAGCGCCGGGACGGGCCACGAGGTGCGGTCGAGGACCGCGTCGCTCGAGCCGAGCACGCGCGGCAGGTTGTCGACGAGCCCGCCACCTGTGATGTGGGCCATGGCCGCGATCTTGCCTTGCTCGAGCAGCGGCCACAGCAGCTTCAGGTACGAGCGGTGCTCGGCGAGCAGCGCTTCCCCCACCGACTGGCCTCCGAGCTCGGCGGGACGGGCATCGACGGCGTGCCCCTTGTGGTCGAACAGGATCTTGCGCGCGAGCGAGTAGCCGTTGGTGTGCAGGCCCGCCGAAGCGAGGCCGAGCACGACCTGCCCGGGGCGCACGCGGCTGCCATCGAGCAGCTGCTTGGGATCGACGATGCCGACGATGAAGCCGGCGAGGTCGAAGTCGCCCACCGCGTACAGGCCCGGCATCTCCGCGGTCTC
>SXKQ01000025.1 GCA_005778045.1 Planctomycetia bacterium | reverse complement strand
GATCGATGTTCGGCGTGTTCACTGCACCGAGGCCGCGGTGGTACGCCGAGATGTCCATCGGCGCCATGTCGTCGGTCATGATGACCACGATGTTCGGGCGCGGGGCTTCCTGTGCACGCTCGGCGCGGACGATGCGGGCCCCTTCGACTTGGGAGACGGCCTCGACCGGAGCGGACAGCGCGCAGGCGACGAGGAACGATTGCGCGAGCAGTCGCAGGTGCTGCGACCCGCGGAAGTTCGAGAGCCAGAGTTCGAGGAGGTGCTTCCTGTTCATGATCGGCGCAGTCTAATTAGGTCGCTCGGGTCGCGGACACTCCGTAGGACATTTCCGGGCGGTGAGGAGGCGCGGGAGCAGCAGAGGCCTTGGCGCAGGTGGAACGCAGGCACACGCAGCGAGCGGACCGGCTCGAATCCAGCCGCTGCTCCGTGGCGGGAGCTTGGACGAGCCTCGGGCTGTTGGAAGCGCCTCGAAGTGTCCCCCGGCGCACTGCACGGCCTGCGGCCATGGCAAGGCCACAGGCTGGTTAGGCGCGGGTGGGCAGGCGCGACCAGACGGTGTGCGGGGAGGCGCCGCCGACCCGGACCATGCGGATCCAAGGCAGGGTGATGTGCTCGAGGTGCAGCGCCTGGGCGAGGCCTCCGATGTCGACCGGATCCCAGTCGAGCTCGGTGAGCAGCGCCGCGACCGTGCTCTTGGCGGCGTCGTCGTTGCCGCAGAAGAACATGCCCGGGCGCACGGCTCCGACTGCGGCCGGGGCGCGCTCGAAGTTCTCGAAGCCGTAGATGGTGAAGGCTTTCACGACGCGCGCTCCCTGCGCGGCGGCCTGCACGACCTCGGAGCCCGAGCCTTCGCTCTTGAGCCCGTGCGTGAGACCGGCGCCGACAGGACTCGTGCAGTCGACGAGGATCTTGCCGGAGAGCGCGCTCGCGAGCGATGCGAGCACTTCGATCACGGCGGCGAAGGGCGTGTCGAGGAACGCGACTTCGGCGGCTCGGACCGCACCTAGGGCGTCGCGACCGCGATCGACCGCTCGCGATGGGCCAGCTCGCGCACGCTCTTGGAAGTGGCATCGCGAGCTACGACCGTCACGGAATGACCCGCGCGCGACAGGGCCACGGCCAGCGCACCACCCACCTGACCTGCGCCGAGAAAAGCGATCTTCATCTGACGACTCCCGAAGTTTTCAAGCGGCACCGAAGGCGTAGTGGCCGCGCGACGACACGCCAGCAGCAGAGGCCCGCGTCCAGGCGAAGAGGGCGTGGTCCGGCGTGCAGCGGTCTGCGCGCTCCATGGGTAGACTCGTGACATGCGAGGCGCGTGGATCGCGGCGACAGGGGCGGGGCTTTTGCTCGTCGCGGGGCCGCTGAGAGCGGCGGGTGAGGAGCGCACGGGCCCCTCGTGGTCACGCGAGGTCGCGCCGATCCTCGCGGCGCGTTGCTTCACATGCCACGGGCCAGATGCGGAGTCGCGCAAGGCGGGACTGCGGCTCGACCGGCGCGAGGATGCGCTGCGCGCGGAAGAAGGGCTCGATCCGGCGGTGACGCCGGGCGATCCCGAGCGCAGCGCGCTCTTGCAGCGCGTGCTCAGCGACGACCCGGACGAGCGCATGCCGCCGGCGACGGGGCACCAGCCGCTCTCGGCGGGCGAGATCGACGTGCTGCGACGCTGGATCGAGGCCGGAGCCGTGTACGAGCGGCACTGGTCGTGGACGAAGCTCGAGGACGTCGCGCCACCGCCGTCGCAGGGCTGGGCTTGGCGCACGAGCGATCGGTTCGTCGAGGAGTCGCACGCACGCGAGGGACTTGTTCCCGTGGGAGATTGCGACGCTGCCACGTGGCTGCGGCGCGCGAGCTTCGCGCTGCGCGGACTGCCGCCGCGCGAGGAGTGGCTGGCGCAAGTTCTCGCGCGCGATGACGCGGCGCTGCGCGAGGCCCTCGTCGACGAGATGCTCGCGGACCGGGCCTGCGCCGAGCACTGGGCGCGGCACTGGCTCGATGTGATGCGCTATGCGGAGACGCGCGGACACGAGTTCGACTATGCGATCCGCGAGGCGTGGCGCTGGCGCGACTGGGTGGTGCGCGCGTTGCACAGCGACCTGCCCTACGACCGCTTCGTGATGGAGCAGGTCGCCGGCGACTTGCTCGAGCCGCGCGTTGATCCAGTGTCGGGCTGCGACGAGGCGCAGGTTGCGACGGGTTGGTGGTGGTTGATGCAGGCCTCGCATGCGCCAGTCGACGCGCGCCTCGACGAGGCGGAGCGCATCGACAACCAGATCGACGTGCTGGGCAAGGCGATTCTTGGCACCACGGCCTCGTGCGCGCGCTGCCATGACCACAAGTTCGACGACGTGTCGCAGCGCGACTACACGGCGCTCTTCGGCGTCGCGCGCTCCACACGCCGCGTGTACGCGTGGCACGACGCGCACGGACGAGCCGCGGCGGCGCTCGCTGAGGCGGAGAGCCTGCGTGCACGGCTCGGCGAGGCGCTGGGCGCGAATGCTTCCGAAATCACCAGCCGAGCGCCCGACAACGCGCTCTGGCAGTTCGGGGGTGAACACTTCGATGGCTGGCGAGCGAGCGGAGGAGCCTTTGGCGCGCGACCGATCGCGGTGGGAGAGTTGCTCGGGATCGACGGGAAGTCCGTGACGCAAGTGGAAGTCGCGGCCGCGAGCTCGCGCGGACTGCTCATGCGCGCTCGCGGCGCGCTGCGCTCGCCGAGCTTCACGATCGAGAGCGGCGACCTGTGGCTGCGCGTACGCGGCGCGAAGGCGTACATCCGGGCGCACGTCGACGGCTACTTCATGGGCGAGGAGAGCAACCTGCTCTTCGAGTCGCACAAGCAGGAACTCGACCATCCCGACGAGTGGCGCACGCGTCACATCGACCTCTCGCGCTACGTCGGCGAGGAATGCTGGCTCGAAGTCGTGGACTACGGGGACGGCTTCGCCGAGCTGGCATGGGTCGCGAGCGGGCCGACCGACGAAAGCTGGAAGAGCGCGCGCGCCGTGGGCGAGGCGACCGTCAAGCACGAGGATTCCGTCGCACAGCCCGTGAGCGACGTGCTCGCCCGACTGGCGCAGCTCGCGAGCGATTTCCCGGCTCAGGTCGTGGTGCTCGCGTGCGAGGACGGCAGTGGGCGCGACGCGCCGCTGTACGCGCGTGGCCGGCCATCTGCGGCGGGCGAGCTTGTGCCGCGTGGGGAGCCCGAGGCGCTCGGCGCGCTGCGGCGCGAATATTCGTCACTGGCCGTGGAGCCTGTCGAGGCGAGATTCCAGTCGGCCTCGCGTCGCCTCGAGTTCGCCCGTGACCTCGTCGATCCTGCGCATCCGCTGACGTGGCGCGTGGCCGCGAACCGCGTGTGGCACCACGTGATGGGTGCCGGTCTGGTCGCGACGCCCGACGACTTCGGAGTGCTCGGCTCGCCGCCGACGCATCCACAGCTGCTCGACTGGCTCGCGTGTCGGCTGCGGGAGCAGCGCTCGCTCAAGGCGCTGGCCAAGGAGCTTGTGCTCTCGCGCACGTTCGCACAGCGCAACGGGCCCGCGAGCGCGAAGGCCGCAGAGCTCGATCCCCAGGGCACGCGGCTCTCGCGCCGTCCCGTGCGACGACTCTCGGCCGAGTCGATCCGCGATGCGCTACTCTCGACGTCCGGGCGACTCGTCGAGCGCGAGGGCGGCCCGCCGGTCGCGGCGCGTCTCACCGACTTCATGCAGGGACGCGGCCGCCCGGAAGCGAGCGGCCCTCAGGATGGCGCAGGCGTGCGCAGCCTGTACCTCGAAGTGCGGCGCAACTTCCTCGATCCGTTCCTCGGTGCGTTCGACCTGCCGATCCCGAACTCGCCGCGCGGGGGACGCAGCGTGTCGAACGTCCCCGCGCAACGACTGGCCCTGATGAACGATCCCTTCGTGCGCGAGCTCGCCGGCAGCTTCGCGGAGTGGATCGCGCATCAGGATGGAGACGTGCAGGCACGTACCGCTGCCGCGATTCGGCGCGTGTGGTCGCGACCTGCACGGCCCGAGGAGCTCGCTCGCGCGGCCGAGTTCCTCGGCGAGAGCCCCGGTGCCGAGACGTGGCAGGACTGGGCCCACGCGCTGTTCCTCGCGCAGGAGACGATCTACCTGCCATGAGTCACGGACCCTGCACGGATCGACGGCAGCTGCTGCAGCTCGCGGCCTGTGGCTTCGGAGCGGCGGCATTCTCGGCGCTCGCCCACGCTCGTTCCGCGTGCGAGGAGTCCGAAGGACGGCGCGACGGTCGTCACTACGCCCCGAAGGCTCGCTCGTGCATCTTCCTCTACATGGACGGCGGTCCGGGGCAGATGGACACGTTCGACCCGAAGCCGGAGCTGCGGCGCTGGAACGGGCAACCCTTCCCAGGGCGCATGGAGGCGACGCAGTTCAACAACAACGGAACGACGCTTGCATCGCCGTGGGAGTTCGCGCGCCATGGAGAGAGCGGAATCGAGATCAGCGCGCTCTTCCCCAACCTCGCGAAGCAAGCGGATCGACTGTGCGTCGTGCGCTCGATGACGAGTCCATTCAACGAGCACACGAATGCGAACTACTTCCTGCACACGGGCGTAGGACTTGCTGGCCGGCCGAGCATCGGCGCGTGGGTGCGACATGGCTTGGGCGACGTGTCCAGCAACCTGCCGGGGTTCGTGGTGATCGATGGCGGGCTCATCCCGCCCGGTGGACTCGAGTGCTTCGGGGCGGGCTTTCTGCCAGCGCGCAACCAAGCGACGATACTCAAGCCGCGTGGCTCGGGTGTGTCCTTCGTCGAGCCGCTCGTATCGCCCGAGCGTCAGCGCCGCATGCTCGACTTTGCGCGGGTCCACGACCGTGCGCTACTCGAGCGCTCTGCCTCCGATGCGGCGGTCGCGGCAGCGATCGACAACGCCGAGCAGGCGTTCCGCATGCAGGCTGCGGTGCCGGAGCTCGTGCGGCTCGACGACGAGCCGGAATCCGTGCGCCGGGCGTACGGCTGCGACGACGAGTACGAGCCGACGCGGACCTACGCGCGCCAGTGTCTGCTCGCGCGCCGCATGGTCGAGCGCGGCGTGCCCTTCATCGAGCTCTCCATGGTGCCGGTGGGACAGGATCGCTGGGACCAGCACTCCGATCTCGAGGTCGGACATCGCGACAACGCGCGCGCGGTCGACAAGCCGATCGCGGCACTGCTCGAGGACTTAGAGCAGCGTGGCTTGCTCGACTCGACGCTCATCGTGTGGGCCGGCGAGTTCGGACGCACGCCGTTTGCGCAGGGCTCGAATGGTCGCGACCACAATCCGCACGGCTTCAGCGTGTGGCTCGCCGGCGGCGGCGTGAAGGGCGGTCACGTGCATGGCGCGACGGACGAGTTCGGCTACAAGGCCGTCGAGGGCAAGTGCGAGCTCCACGACCTGCACGCCACCATGCTGCACTTGATGGGCTGGGATCACCGTCGGCTCACGCTGCGCTTTGGCGGTCGCGACATGCGGCTTACCGACGTACACGGCCGAGTCGTGCGCGACTGGCTCGCCTGAGGCGGCGGGCCCGGAAATGTGGAGTTTTTTTCGGCTCAGGCTGATGGCCGGGCATGGTCCGATAAATGCGACTCGGAGACTGCGCATGCACGTGCTGGCACTTTCGCTGTCGATCCTGGCGGGTACGCCGTCTGCTCTCCCCGCCGGGCTCGAGTGGGCCGAGGTGCTCGAGGCGAAGCCTGATGCCACGGTCGTGACCGACGCTGCCCTGCGGGGAGCGATCGAGGCCACGGGTCTGCCGTGGCGTGTCCGCGACCGCGCGACTGGCATCGAGCTCCTGCTCGTGCCGCCGGGCAAGTTCCTGCGTGGTGCGGGCGCGGAGGATGCGGACGCGGAAGCGAGCGAGAGGCCGCAGCGCGAGGTCGAGCTTTCGGCGCCGTTCTATCTGGGTCGCTACGAGGTCACATGGGCGCAGTGGCGCGGAGTGATGGGAATCGATCCGGTGGTGCCGCAGGTCGACCCGCGGCAGCCGGCCTGGAACATGAATCATGCGGATATCGAGCGCTTCGCGGCCTGCACTGGGCTGCGTCTCCCGAGCGAAGCGGAGTGGGAGCGCGCGTGCCGCGCGGGAAGCGACCAGATTCGTTACGGAGCTCTGGAAGACTGCGCGTGGTCCTTCCGCAACAGCGGCAAGCTCGCTCCGGACGCGGATATCGAGTGGGATGTCGAGCTCGCGCGAACGGAGTGGCGCTGCAAGACGCAGCCGGTCGGCGGAAAGCGTGCCAACGCGCTCGGCTTTCAGGACATGCTCGGCAACGTGAGCGAGCGATGCGCGGATTGGTATTCGGAGGGGGAGTATGCGCGAGCCGATGCTGCGCTCGTCGATCCGCGCGGTCCTGCCGCAGGACGCGACCATGTGGTGCGCGGCGGCGCCTTTGATGGGCCCGAGTGGAGCTGCCGTGCGTCGCAGCGTGACTACGCATCGCCCTCGAGGCGTGGCATGTCGCTGGGATTCCGTGCGACGCGCGACGCAGGCGCCGTTGCGATTCCCGCCCGACGTCCGATCGCCAAGGAGCAGATCGAGCCGTGGGGCGAGATCCTCGAGGAGTACCCGGATCCGACCGTGGTCACGGATCGGGAGTTGCGTACGGCACTCGAGCAGGCGGGGCTGCCTTGGCGCGTGAAAGACAAGGCCACGGGCCTCGAGTTGTTGCTCGTGCCAGCGACTCGCTACCCGCGCGGAGCGTCGGAGCTCGACTATCGCGCGGAAGCGAACGAAAAGCCCCAGCATGAAGTGGAGCTCTCTCGCGCGTTCTATCTCGGGCGCTTCGAGGTGACGCAGGCGCAGTGGGAACTCGTCATGGGCTCCAACCCCGCGACCAAGGCGCGCAAGCCGGACTATCCGGTGGAGAACGTCAGCCTCGATATGACGCGCGAGTTCAGCGCTCGCACGGGACTGCGCGTACCGACCGAGGCGGAGTGGGAACTGGCCTGTCGCGCCGGGACTCTCGGCGCGTGGTACGGCCCCATCGACGATGTCGCATGGAACGCCCACAACTCGGAACTCACGACGCACGCCGTCGGAGGCAAGCGCGCAAATGCACTCGGCTTCCACGACATGCTCGGCAACGTCTACGAGTGGTGCTCCGACCCGTATGCCGCCGATTTCTATGCCCAGCTCGGCCCGCTCGCGAAAGACCCCACCGGCCCCGGGAGCGGCAACCTTGGAGTGATTCGCGGCGGCTCCTGTCACTACGACGACGCGATCTGTCGCGCGTCTCGCCGCGGCACCTTCCGACCAGCGAGCTGCCTCGACGACTTCGGCTTGCGCGTCGCGCGTACGCCCGGCGTCGACTTGTCGCCGGCCGCTCGCTGAGACCCGAGCGTTCCGCTAGTTGCGCAGCGCGTAGTCGAGGCCCGCGCGCACCGCGGTCGCCTGTGCCTCGTTGCACTGCTCCGGCGTGGCCCGCGGGCTGTCCGGATAGACCTCGGTCGGGGTCGTGAAGCGTGCGCCAGTGAGGCTCGCGCACAGCCCAAGCGGGCTGACGTCGTAGTGGATCACGCCGTGGTCCACCACGGGCGCGCCAATGATCTGGCCCTGCTCGTCGGGCTCGGCGATGTGCGTGACGGCGCTCACGGCCGTGATGATCGCGCGCTGGAAGCCGGGCTGCTGGTTGGCGCTGTCGTCGACGACGTAGAAGCCATCGGGAATCAGGCCGGGCTCGAACGGCTTGCCGTCGCGAGCAGCGAGGGCTGGACTGAACTCCGACTCATCGGTGTCCGTCGTCTCGTGGAGGTCGAGGTGCGCGAGGACGCGTCCGCGGAACGACGCGATGAACTCGACGAGCAGGCGCGACTCGCGCGCGAGTCCCGTCGGGCCGAAGGAGCGATTGGGATCGAGGGCCTCTGCGTTCCAGCGCTGGATGCGCTCGTAGGCCCACGGACTCACGCAGGGCGCGATGAGGACGTTGACGCGCCCTCCGAACGTCGCGGCGTCGCGCTCCGCGAAGCGCAGCGCTCCGTGCACACCGCTCGTCTCGTAGCCGTGCACTCCGCCGGTCACCATCGCGATCGGCAGGCTCTCGTTCCATGCGCGACTCTTGAGCGCGAACAGCGGAAACTCGCCATCCGCGCCGTAGGAGAGCGTGCCGTAGCTCAGGATCTCGAAGCGCGGCGCAAGACGTTGCAGCAGGACGACGACTTCGTCACGGTAGTCGCGGCGCTTGGGAACCGACGCGCGCCAGCGCGCCTTCTCCGCTGCGCCCCACGGAGTGCCCGGTGTCCCGATCGGAAACGGCCAGTTGCTCGTCCTCATGCGCTCATTCTGGCATGGGCTCGGCCGTTCGCTCCACGGGCTCGCGCGGAACTGCGAGCATGGCGAGGGCCGAGATCGCGGCGAGCGCGAGGCCGACCGCCACCGGGCCGTGCTTTCCGGCCAGCCAGAGCATCGCGAAGGGGCCGAGCCCGCCGACGATCGCAAAAGCGCCGTCGTAGCCGAGCGCGAGTCCGCTGCTGCGCACCGCGGGACTGAAGAGTCTCGGCAGGAGCGCGAGGTAGGCGCCGATGAACAGGCCGCCGATGGCGCCGAGCAGGGCGAGTGGCAGCACTCCATGGGACGGGAACCACAGGTACGCGGGCACGGCGGCGACTGCGAGCAGCACGAGCAGGGTGCGACAGACACGCGCGGCGCCGACGCGATCCGCGAGCCAGCCAGCGCAGGGGAACAGTACGGAACCGAGCGCGGCGCAGGCGAGCGCGATGCGTTCCGCCGAGGCGAGCGAGAGCTCGCCGTGCTGGTGCAGGAAGGCAGGGAACGCGAGGTACAGCGTCGCGACGACCCAGGCGTGCACGGCGCACAGGGCGGCGGCGCGTACGGCGTTGCCAGGTTCCGTGCGCAGCAGCGTGCGCAGCGGCACGCGCTCGACGCCGCGGGCGCGCAGGCGCTCGAACTCGGCCGTCTCGCCGACGTGTCGACGCACGAACCATGCAGTTACTCCGACGCTGCTGCCCAGCACGAACGCGATGCGCCAGCCCCACGCGAAGGCTGCGACTTCGCCGAGCGCGAGCGTGATCGCTGCCGCGACGAGCTGGCCGAGCAGCATGCCGGAATTGACGCCGGCCATGAGCGTCGCCGTCGCGACACCGCTGCGACGCTCGCCCGCATGCTCGGCGAGCCAGCACAGCGACGCGGGCAGCTCGCCTCCGAGCGTCATGCCCTGCAGCAAGCGCAGCAGGACCAGCAGCACGGGTGCCGCGACCCCGATCGTCGCGTAGCCCGGCAACAGCGCGATCGACAGCGTCGCCGCGGCCATTCCGAGAACTGTGTGCGAGAACACGTAGGCACGCCCGCGCCGATCCGCGACATGCGCCCACAGCAGGCCCCCGATCGGTCGTGCTAGGTAGCCGACGGCGAACACGAGAAACGCCTCCAGCGTCTGCGCCGACTCGCCCGCTTCCGGCGGAAAGAAGGCCGCGCCGATCTGCGGTGCGAAGACCGCGAAGATCACGAAGTCGTAGAACTCGAACACTCCGCCGAGAGCGGAAATGAGGGTCATACGCAGGAGCGAGCGCGGCGCGTTCATGGGGGACCGTCAGGCTAGCGGACCGTCTCGACCGAAATGCGATCCGCGGCGTACGGATCGAGCTTTCGCGGCGCGCGCTGCTATTCTCTCCGCCATGGGCGAACCCAAGACGCACTACATGGCCGGACTGAAGCTCTTCGGGCAGCAGAAATTCGAGGAGGCGATCGCGGAGTACCGGCTCGCGCTCGAACAGAAGGCGGACTGGGCCGAGGTGCTGCACGCGGTGGCGACTGCGCAGTCCAAGCTCGGCAAGCAGGACGAGGCGATCGCGACGGTGAATCGCGTGATCGAGCTCACGCCGACGGATCCGTTCGCGTTCACGAGCCTGTCGATCTTCCTGCAGCGCGCGGGCAAGATCGCCGATGCCGAGACCGCGGCCGCGAAGGCGCGCATGCTGGCGTGGAAGGAAGAGCTCAAGAAGAACCCGAACGCTCCGCCGCCGACCTCGCCGGGGCCCATGAACGTGGTGCAGTAGCGCGCTGCAGTCGTGAGCGGCTGCGCCGTGCCGAGCGACGGGCGCAGGCGTGTCTGCGCACTTGGGGCCGCGTGGGTGGTGCGTCCGGAGCGCGTCCGGGTCGGGTTCCGGCCGTCTCGACGAACCGATCGTGAGTCACACCGTGATCCTCGATCGTCCGCCCGTCGATCCGGCGCTCGTTCGCAACTGCCAGACCTGCTCGGGCGACAGTGGTCGCTCGCCTCCGAGAACGACGTGCTCGCGCCCTTCGGCGAGTACCTGCGCCGCACGCAGAAGATGGAGCGGGTCTCCAATCTGGTCTCGGGCGTCTCGCACCACTTCAACAACCCGTTGATGGGCATTCTCACCGCAAGTCGGCTCGCTGCGCGCACGCTTGGAGAAAGACATCCGGCGCTCGTCTATCGCGCGGAGATCGGTCCCGCTGCGGATCGTGGCGTAGACCTGTCGCGGCGCCTTGCGGCGCTGGGGCGTCCCACCGAGGAACGGCCTCGCCCGCTGCGCATCGGGGCGACACTCGAATCGGCGCGCGACGTGCTGCGGGCACTGCTAGGACAGAACCTTCGTTTCGAATTCGCGTTGGACACGCCGGATGCGCTCGTGCATGCCGAACCGGCCCAGCCGCAGCAGGCGCTCATCAACCTGTAGCTGAATGTGGCCGACGCGATGTCGGATGGCGGCGTGCTGCTGCTTTGGGCTTGCACGGTGCAGGTGTCGGCTGGATCGCGCTCTCCCACCTCGGCCCTGCTTCCCGGCTGGTATGTCGAGCTCAGCGTGCGGGACAGCGGTCGCGGGATGGACGCGCAGATGCGCGCCCGCATATTCGAGCCATTTTTCACGACCAGGAACGGCGGCACTGGGCTCGGCCTCTGCAGAGTCCACGGCATCGTGCAGAGGCTGCGTGGGAGCATCGACGTCGACAGCGAGCTTGGTCGGGGCATGACACGGCGTATCCTCTGACCCGTGCAGCCTCCCGTCGAACCCGCCGCATCCCAGGCGCCGCGCAAGCCGCGCATCCTCGTCGTAGAGGATGAGAGACTGATCCGGGTCACGCTGCGCCAAACGCTGGCACTGCACGACTTCGAGGTTCTCGTCGCCGCGAACGCGATCGAAGGGCGCACGCTGTTTGACCAGTGCGAGGAGATCGATCTCGTACTCGCGGACATGATTCTGCCGGGCAAGAGCGGCACCGAGCTCGCCAGCGAGCTGCTCGTGGCCCAACCGGGACTGCGCGTGCTGTTCATGAGCGCGTACTCGCGTGAACTCCTGTTGCAGCAAGGTCGCATCACGCAGGACCAGTGCACGCTCGAGAAGCCGTTCACGGAGGACACGTTGCTCTCGGCCGTGTACGAGATGCTCGGCCAGCGCGGGCGCGGCTGAGCAGCGCGCCGGCTGCGCAGCTCTGCGTACTGGCAAGCGGTCGCTGACTGGCCTTGAAGCTCCGCCGGAGCGCTTGCGCGAGCGCTCCTTCGCCCGCCGCTTCCTGGAACAGGAGCCTGTCATGAGCATCGCCCGCATCTGCCAGCGCAACGTCGACACCGACGAGTCCTTCGAGTCCGTGCGTGCCGCCGCGCAGAGCATGAGCACGCGTTCCGTGAGCAGGCTGCTCGTGCTCGTTACGCAGCGTCGCCTGACCGGTCTGATCACCGACCGCGACATAGCCCTGTGCTGTTCGAGCGAGGGGTGCAACCCGGCCGTGAGCACCGTAATCGAGGTCATGACGCCCTCGCCGCGCGTCGTGTCGGGGATGTCCTCGGTCGAGGATGCGCTCACCGCGATGCGTATCCGCGGGATGCGTTACCTGCCTGTGGTCAATCCGCTCGGCGAGCTCGTCGGTGTGGTTTCGCTCGACTATGCCCTCGTGCTGCTCGCGGAGGAGCTCTGGCAGATGGGCCCCGTGATCCAGCGCAGCTCGCCGGCGATCCTCGCGACCTACTGAGCGACGCGGGCGGGCGCATCCGGGGCCCGTGGCGGGAAAGGCGTGCCGACCCCGGGACTCCCCCGGGGCCGCGCTGCAAGCTGGTGCTATTCTCTAACGCAACCACCTTCGCCATGACTGCCCCCGCACCCGTGACCGTGTTCCTGCCGACGCTGGATGGCGGCGAGCGGCTCGAGCGCGTGCTGACGGCGGTGCGCGCGCAGAAGACGGAGCGCGAGGTGCGCCTGCGGGCGATCGACTCGAGCTCGAAGGACGGCACGCGCGACGTGCTCGCGCGCCATGGCGTGCAGCTCGCCGTGATCGAGAAGCGCGAGTACGACCACGGGCTCACGCGCAACCGTGGCGTGCTCGAGAGCGACACCGAGCTTGTCGCGCTGCTCTCGCAGGACGCGCTGCCGGCCGACGAGAGCTGGCTCGAGAACCTGCTCGCCCCGTTCGATGACCCGTTCGTCGCCGGGACCTGGGCGCGGCAAGTGCCGCAGCCGGGCTGTCATCCGTTCCAGCGCATCAACCTTGTCGCGCACATGGCCGCGGCGAGCCGCCGGCCCGTGCTGCAGCCGCTCACGCTCGCGGAGTGGGCCGCGCTCGCGCCCGCCGCACGCGTCGAGAGGCTGGTGTTCGACAACGTGTCGAGCGCGGTGCGTCGCAGCGTGGTCGAGCGCCTGCCGTTCCACCCGAGCATGTTTGGCGAGGACATCGAGTGGGCGCGGCGCGTGCTCCTCTCGGGCTATCGGCTCGTGTTCGCAGAGGGCGCCGTCGTCGAGCACTCGCACGACGTCAACTTCTCCGAGTTCCACATGCGCGTTGCGTTCACGCACGCCGTGCGCCGCCGGCTCGCCGATCACGTGCCGCTCGCGGACCTGAACGACGTGTATGTGCGCGTTGGCCAGACGATCGAGGCGTTCCGCTGCGCGGCTCGCGAAGCGACCGACCTCGAGCCTGCGGTCCGCGCGGCCTGCGAGAGCGATGCGTATCGTTGGGCGCGCCTGCAGGTCGCGGGCATCTTCCGTGGCGCCCAGCGCGCGCAGTACGAGGAGCCGCGCGTCGAGGATCTCGCGCCGCTCGCGCCCGACGTGCTGGCGACGAGTCCCGGCTAGTCCGCGCCAAAGGGCACGAACAGCACGTGCCCGCTGCGACGCTCGCCGTTTCGGCGCAGGTCGAGCACGCGACCGAGGAATGAGAAGCGACTCTCGTCGGGGCTCTCGTCCCACGTCATGAACGGGAAGATGTCGCGCGTCGTGCGCTCGCCGCGTTCGACGCAGCGATACAGGCCCCAGCCGGCCACGAAACGACGCTCCTCTTCGCCGCGGGTCGAGTGCAGGCACCACAGCAGCGCATCCCACTCCGACCCGGACGTCGTGCGGTCGGACTCCCACAGCAGCGGCACGCGGCGATGGTGGGCGATCGTCCGCGGGGCCTTCTCGGGTTCCACGAGCAGCGTGGATTCCCACAGGAACCAGTCGAAGAGCAGTCCTCCGGAGTCGCGGACGAGCACGCTGTCAGGCGCCTGTTTCGCGTGCCATTCCTGCAGCGCCTCGCTGACGACGGGGGTGCTGTCGTGGCTTGCGTGCACGAGCCAGCTCACGAGCGCGCTCCACGAGTGGAACTCGCCTTGCGCGTCGGGGTCGCTGCGTTCGAGATGCAGCAGCAGGCTGCCGCCGAGCGTCGTCGTCGAGCGAGCCGGTTCCTCGACGCTGCTGTAGAGCGTCGCGCGGTCGAGCAGCGAGGTGTGCGCCTCGCTCGAAGCGACCGAAGCGAAGGGCACCGCACGCCATGAGCGACCCTGCTCATCCTCTCGCACGCGCCCGAGGCCGAGCAGTACCTCCGTCTCTTCGAGCTTGTGCGTCGGGTCGGTCTCGCGCGCCCAGAGCGGCAACAGGCGCACGGACTCATGCGCGCCCTCGCGCTCGGAAGCGAAGATCGGCCAGGCGACGGAGGTGCAGCTCTGCTGGTCGCCCTTGCGGCTTGAGTGGTAGACCGGCCCGAGCACGTTGGTGAACTCGCTCGATCCATCGTCGCTCCAGCCGCGTCCGCCGAGCGGCGTGATGACGTGATGCTCGGCGCCGTCGTCGCGCCGCTGCCAGAGCGGGAACAGGGTACGCGTCGAGCGCGCGCCGTCCGCGGTCGTGAACTTCCACCAGATGGGGAACAGGACCTGCGAGTCACTCGTGCGGCTGTGCCACCACAGGGGCGCAATGGCGACGCTGTCTCCGAAGTCCCAGTACAGGGGCGCGACCAACGTCACGTCGCGCTCGGGGGAGCTCCAGTACAGCGGGAACAGGCCGTGGCCCGCTCCAGATCCCATCCACCACACCGGTCCGACGAAGCGCACCTCGCCCCAGCCGACGAGCGGCGCCAGTCCCCAGCTCTTCGAGCCGGCGTCGCAGTAGCAGGTGAGGGCCCAGAAGCTGCCGTCGTCGAGCTCGACGTGCGCGAGCGGCCAGAGCACGTCGAGGTCGTTGCCGTCCCGGGCGACCAGAGGCCGGACGGCGGAGCCCTGCTCATCCCAGTCCACGAGCGGCCACAGCACCGCCCGGTGGTCGGCGTCCGCGTAGTACAGCGGCCAGAGGTTCGTGCGCGCGGCGGAGGGCTCGCCCTCCCCCCATGGGGACAGGCGGATCATGCGCGACCCAGAGGCACAGCCGAGGGCCGGGACGAGCGCGAGCAGGGCGGCGAGGAAGGGGCGCGACACCACCCCGGGAGTATGGGGCCCAGGACGCTGCGGTCCGGTCGCAGTCCTGCCTAGCGGCGCGATTCGCGCCACGATGCCACCCGCCAAAGCGTCCTCGTGGTCGGAAGCGGGGTACGCTTCTCAGCCGGGGGGGGGGCCATCATGGATGCCTCCCTGCGGGACCGGCAGTCCGACGTGGCCTGCCTCCCGCAGACACCAGAGAGAAGGGATGCGACCAGGCCGCCCTCCGGCATCTACCTCCTTCTACATCTCAGCTTCTTCGTCAATGCCTAGCATCTTCCGGCCTTCTGCCGAGATGCGCTGCGGCGTCCAGAGCGGCTCCCAGACCACCGCGACCTCGGTCTCCGTGATGCCCTGCACGGTATTGCAACGGCGCTTCACGAAGTCCGGGATGGTCTTCGCCTCGGGGCAGGACTGGGAGGTCAGGGTCATCGTGACCGTGCACTTCGGACCGTCGACCTTGACGTCATAGATCAGGCCGAGGTCGACGATGTTGACCGGGATTTCCGGGTCGAAGACCTGACGGAGCTGGGTAAAGACGGCTTCGGTGATCGTGTCGCTCATGGGGTGTCCCGGTCTCGGGGAAGCGGAGCATAGCGGGCGCGGCGCGGGCGGGGAAGAATCTGACGCGCGCTGGAGATTTTGCCGAGAAAACGGCCCTGCTGACGTCAGGAAGCGGGTTTCTAGGTTGTCGGTGAGAACGGTGGAAGCGGGGGGCCGCGGCGCAGGAGCTTGGGGCCGAGCTCGGCGATTAGGTTGCCCGCGAGCAGTGCGGAGCCGCCGAAGTACAGCCAGCCGGTGGGCTCGTCGAAGCCCATCCAGATGCTCGACAGCGAGGCCCAGAGGGGTTCGATCGCGTACACGATGGCGGCCCGCACGGGGTCGAGGTAGCGCTGGAAGACGTTCATCAGGCTCAGCGCGAGCACGGTCGCGAGCAAGGAGGAGAGCACCATCGGCACCCAGAATTCAGGGTCCCCGGCGACCTGGCGAAGCGAGCTGGCCGACACGCTCGGGCTCAGGTGGATGCTCACGGGCAGGAGGGCCAGCGAACCGACGGCGACGACCACGAAGCAGGCCAACGTCGCGCCCATGGGGTCGCAGCGCTTGGTCCATGCGTCGGTGATGAGGATGTGCACCGCGAACACCACCGCGCAGCCGACCGTGAGCCATTCGCCGAGATCGAAGTTCAGATGCGGAGGGCCGCCGATGAAGGCCGCTCCGAGGGTGGCGAGGAGGGCCCCGAGGAGCAGCGCCGGGTGGGGGAGTGCCCGGCGGCGAACCGTGTTGATCAGGGCCGTGAACAGCACGTACAGGCTGGTCAGGAAGGCGCTCACGGCCGGGGAGACGCCTTTTAGACCGAGCATCTGGAGCAGCAATCCGCCGAGCAGCGCAATCCCGATCCAGAAGCCCCCGCGCCAGGCCTCGGCGTCGAGTCGCGCCCGCACGCGGGGCACGGCGCCCAGCACCAGCGCCGCGAGTCCAAAGCGCAGGCTCATGAACAGCGTGACGACGGCGAGGTGCGATTCGCCGCCGAATGCGGCCTGCCCCGCCTCGCTCGCCTGCTTCATCCAGACGAAGGTGAAGCCCCACAGCAGCGTGACGAGGAGCAGCGCGAAGATCGCGCGGCGCGCGCGGCGGGGATCGGGGCTGACGGAACTGTCCACGAACAGAGGGTAGCGAGCCCGCGCCCGGCGGTGCAGCGTCGGGAGTGTCCAACTCCGCTTGGCGTGGTCACAATGCCGCGCTCCGTCCGCGTCCGTCCCCGCCCTACCCCGAGGAGAGCGCATGCTCCGTCTCCCTGCCGGCCTCCTGCCCGCCGCCCTCGCGAGCGCGCTCGTCGCGCTGGCCGCGTCGGCCCAGAACGCCGCACCCCGTCCCCAGCTGCACGTCCTCCACGACGTGCGCCTCGCCGACGCCCCCGATGCGCCGCGTCACGCCCTCGTCCTGCGCGACGGCCGCATGGAGAGCGTGCTCGACGTCGCCGCGGAGTTCCCCGCCGGCGCGCGCCTGATCGACGGCCGCGGCATGCTCGCGCTGCCGGCCTTCGTCGACGCCTTCACGCAGGCGGGGTTCGAGACGCCGACGCCCGTGGCGCAACAGGACGTGCCGCCTTCGGAAGCGTCGGACGTGTACATCGACATGCGCGTCGCCAACCGCAAGGGCATCCAGCCCTCGTTCCGCGCCGCAGAGGTCTTCGCGCTCGCGAAGGACAAGTCGGCACCGTGGCGCGAGAGCGGCTTCGGAGCGCTGCTCGCCGCGCCTGCCGGCCAACTGCTCGCGGGCACGAGTGCGCTGTGCGTGACGCGCGAGGCAGCGTCCCGCGACTCCATCCTGCTCGCGGACGTGTTCGCGCACGCAACGTTTCGCGCGACGGGCCCCGGCTATCCGTCGACGCTGATCGGCTACCACGCGCAGCTGCGCCAGTTCTTCCTCGATGCCGCGCACCATGCGGAGCTCGAGCAGCGCTACGAGCAGGGCCGTCCGGGTCCGCGCCCGGCGCACGATGCGGAGCTCGCGGCCGCGCGCTCGCTCGTGCGGCGTGAGCGGCGCGTCATGTGCGAGGCGGACAGCGCGCAAGACATCCAGCGCTGGATCAAGCTCGCCGACGAGCTCGGATTCGAGCTCGGCATCGTCGGTGGGCGCGAGGCGTGGAAGGCCGCGGCCGAGCTCAAGGCACGCGACATCCCCGTGGTGCTCACGCTGCAATGGGGCGACGAGCCGAAGGATCCCAATGAAAAGGACAAGAAGTCCAAGAAGGATACGGGTGAGGCGAAGGAGAAGCAGCCCGACGCAGCGGCGGCCGAGAGCGAGCCCGCGAGCAAGCCCGAGGGCGAGCCGGTGACCCCGCAGGCCGAGGAAGCGAAGCCTGAGGACAAGCCCGCGGAAAAGAAGGACGAGAAGAAGGCCGACGAGAAGAAGAAGTGGGAGTACGAGGAGCCGCTCGCGGTACGCGAGGCGAAGCGCGCGCGCTGGGTCGAAGGGCGCGACTGCGCGCTCAAGCTTCATGAGGCCGGCGTGCGCTTCGCATTCGGCTCGGGCAGCGGCAACGGCGGCGAGCTCTTGAAGAAGGTGCGCACGCTCGTCGAGAACGGCCTGCCGAAGGACGCAGCGCTCGCCGCGCTCACGGGCAGTGCCTCGCAGATGCTTGGCGCAAAGCAGCACCTCGGCGCCATCGCGCCGGGACTCGATGCGACGCTCGCGCTGTGGACTGCGAGCCCGTTCGCGAAGGACGCCAAGGTCGCGTGGATCTTCGTCGACGGCTTCCCGCACGAGTTCGACGTCAAGCCCGAGGAGAAGCTCGAAGGCAAGCCTGACGAGGGCGTCGACGCGAGTGGCGTCTGGGACTGCGAGACCAAGAGTGACCAAGGCGCGCAGAAGGCGACGCTCACGCTCAAGATGACGCCCGAGGGCGAGGTCACGGGCACGCTGGTGACGACCGGCCAGCGCGGCGAGCGCACGGTGGAGGTGAAGGGCACGGTGGTCGGCAAGACGCTGGTGCTCGAGGGTAGCTACACGATGCGCGACACCGAGGTCACGGCGAAGTGGAAGGTCGAGCTCGACGAGGGGACGCTCCGCGGCAGCGCGACGATGCGCGGGCCGTGGGGCGAGACGACGAGCGAGGTGAGCGGGGAGCGCAAGCCGAAGTGGCTGGAAGAGGAAGCGGCGTATGAAGGCGAGGAGGCCTGCTGTGGTCACAAGTAATTCGATGCTGAAACTCGCCCTCGCGGCGCTCCTGCTCGCGCCCCTCGCGGCCGCGGGCGACCATCCGTTCGAGACGGACGCGCAGCGCAAGCCCGCGCTCCAGACCGGCCGTTCATGCGTGATCCGCAACGTCACGATCCACACGGCCGTGGCGCCAGCCTTCGCGGGCGACGTCTACGTCAAGGCCGGCAAGATCGCGGCGGTCGGCAGGGTCGAGGCGCCGGCGGGCACGCTCGAGATCGACGGCAAGGGCATGCACCTCTCGCCGGGCGTGATCGACTGCCACTCGCACATGGCGATCTCGCGCGGCGTGAACGAGGGCACGTACTCGATCACGGGCGAGTGCGACATCAGCGACGCGGTCGACGCCGAGGATCTCACGATCTGGCGCGCGCTCGCGGGCGGCGTCACCGGCGCGCGCCTGCTGCACGGCTCCGCCAACACGATCGGTGGCCGCCACGCGGTCATCAAGCTCCGCTACGGCCGCAGCTTCGGCGAGCTCGAGAACGAGGACGCCAAGGAAGGCATCAAGTTCGCGCTCGGCGAGAACGTGAAGCGCTCCAATGGCGGCGGGAACTCGAGCCGCTTCCCGGCGTCGCGCATGGGCGTCGAGGCGTTGCTCGTGCGCGCGTTCACGCGGGCGCGCGAGTACCAGGCCGAATGGAAGGCGTTCGATGCCGCCAAGGCGCGCGGGGAGGACCCGCCGCCGCCGCGCAAGGACGTGCGGCTCGACGTGCTCGTCGGGATCCTCGAGAAGCAGGTCGACGTTCACAGCCACTGCTATCGCGCCGATGAGATCCTGATGCTCCTGCGCGTTGCTGAGCAGAACGGCTTCCGCGTGAAGACCCTGCAGCACGTGCTCGAGGGCTACAAGGTAGCCCACGAGATCGCGCAGCACGGCGCCGGACCGTCGAGCTTCAGCGACTGGTGGGCCTACAAGATCGAGGCTTACGACGCGGTGCCCTTCAGTCCTGCGATGATGGTCGAGGCCGGCGCGGTCACGACGATCAACTCCGACTCCGACGAGCTCGTGCGGCACCTCTTCAGCGATGCGGGCAAGTCGATGCGCTACGGCGGCCTCGACCCGGTGCGCTCGCTGCAGCTCGTGACGCTCAACGTCGCGAAGCAGCTCGCGCTCGAGGAGCACACGGGCTCGATCGAGGTCGGCAAGGACGCGGACCTCGCCTTGCACACTGGCGATCCCTTGAGCGCGTACTCGCGCGTCGAGTGGACCATGGTCGACGGGGAGCTCGAGTTCATGCGCCGCGACGCGTTCGAGCTCGACGCGCGGCCTGCGCCGCTCACAGAACTCGTCGAGCCGCGCAAGGAAGCGGGTGTCGAGTGGAGCGCCACCGGCGGCCCTACGGTGGCCATCGTCGGCGGCACGCTGCATCCGGTGACCTCGGGCGTGATCGAGAACGGCACGCTCGTGATGCAGGGCGGCCGCATCGTCGCCATGGGCGCGGGCATCGCGGTCCCGGCGGGTGCGCGCGTCGTCGTCGCGACGGGCAAGCACGTGTGGCCCGGCCTGATCGCGCTCGACACGCGCCTCGGCCTGTTCGAGATCGGCTCGGTGCAAGCGACCGTCGATACGTCCGAGATCGGCGGCAGCCAGCCGGACATCCGCGCTTCGGCCTCGCTCAACGCGGAGTCGGTGCACATCGGCGTCACGCGCTTCAACGGCGTCACGCGCGCGCAGTCGTCGCCGCAGGGCGGCGGGCCGTGGATGGGCCAGTCATGCGTGATTCGCCTATCGGGCGACACGTGGGAGGAGTTGCTGCAGGTCGACCGTGACATGCTGCACCTCTCGTTCCCCGGCGTGAGCAACACGGCGAAGGAGAAGAAGGAGCCCGAGATCCTGAAGGAAATCGGGAAGCAGCTCGCGGCGGCGCGCGAGTACTCGCGGCTCCTCGACGAGTCGATCTCCAAGGGCTCGCCGCGTCCCGACTACGACGTGCGCATGGAAGCGCTGGCACCGTTCGCGCTCGGGCAGAAGAAGGTCGCCGTGCACGCGGATGGCGCGCAGACGCTGCTCTACGCCGTCAAATGGATCGCCGAGCAGAAGCTCGACGCCGTGATCTTCGGGGCGCGCGAAGGCTGGAAGGTGGCCGACGAGCTCGCCGCAGCGAAGATCCCGGTTGTCGTGGCAGGCACGCTCGTGCTGCCCTCGAGCGACTTCGATCCGTACGACGCGGTCTACGCGAACCCTGCGGTGCTGCACCGCGCGGGTGTGCAGTTCGCAGTGAGCTCCGGCGAAGACGAGAACGTGCGCAACGTCGGATTCCATGCTGCGATGGCCGCTTCGTTCGGCTTGCCGAGGGACGAGGCTCTGCGCAGCGTGACGCTCTACGCAGCGCGCATGCTCGGCCTAGAGCAGGAGCTCGGGAGCCTCGCGCCCGGCAAGCTCGGCGACGTGGTCATCACCAACGGCGATATCCTCGACACGGGTACGCAGGTGGACTACGTGTTCATCGACGGCGTGCAGCAGAGCATGTCGAACCGCCAGACGGAGCTCGCGGACAAGTACCGCAAGCGCCTGCAGCGCCAGCAAGCGGGCAAGTGACCCGCAAGCGCGCACCTTGGCTCCCCGCCTGCCGTGATCGCGACGGGCGGGGAGCGTCGCTTTCCCGAATACAGGCTCGCCTTCAGCTGGCATGACGAGCCGCGAGCGCCCGTGCCGAAGCGGCGAGGTGATTCACGCCGATCCCGCGCAGCCAGTTGCCAGCGAGGCCGAGCGACGGCGGGGTCGCGCGCTCGATCGCGTCGACCCGGGAGGGGTGCTGCAGGTCAAAGCGTGGCAGAGTCGCACGCCAGCGCTGGAGCGCGGTGAACTCGGGCGCGCCACGCAGCGAGAGCAGGCCACCGACCTCGTCTTGGACGATGTCCATGAGCTCGGCGTCGCTCGCGTCGATGAGCTCGGGCTGTCGGGCACCGCCGAGCAGCGTGCGCAGCACCACGTGCGAGGGGGGGCATGCATCGGGCGCGATCGACGAGCTGAACAGCGTGCCGAGGTGGCGCAGCCTCTCGCGGGACGCGACGAGGTAGCCGAAGCCCGCGAGCGAATGGCCGACGTTTTCTCGCCGGTGCACGTGCACGAGCGAGACGATGCTCTCGGCCACGATCGTGCCGACCATGCGCGCCAGCTCGGGCCGCGACGGTGCGAGCAATCGTGCGGCCGTGGGGGACGCCACGGCGAGCACGACGCGCCGGGCGTGGAACTCTCCGGACGCGCTTGCGACTCGCCAGTGCTCGCCATCGCGCGCGATCGAGGTCACGGGGCTCCGCAGACGGAGCTTGTCGCCGAGACGTTCCGCGAGAGCGTCCGTGATCGCCTCGCAGCCGCCCTCCGGCTTCATCACGCTAGGCGCGGGCTCGCCCCGCGTCTTGAAGAGCGCGCGGAGCAGGCCACCGTGCGTCTCGACGAGCTCGACGAGGCGCGGGAAGCAGGCGCGCATCGAGAGCTGCGCCGGATCGCCCGCGTGAATGCCGCTCACCAGCGGATCGAGCATCGCGTCGAGCGCTTCCTGCCCGACGCGGTGGCGCACGAAGTCCGCGATCGAACCGTCGTTGCCGACATGCGCGTCCCGGAACGGCTCGGCGGCCATGCGCAGCTTGCCGCGCCACGAGAGCAGCGGAGACGAGAGGAACTTGGGTGGCGAGAGCGGGGCGTCGACGAGCCTGCGGCGACAGACCAGAAAGCGCCGGGATGCCTCGCCCGGCGGCTTGCGGGCCGCGAGCGCGAGCTCGCCGAGCATGTCCGTCAGGCCCCCCTTCACCTCGAAGCGCAACGACTCCGGACCGACTTCGTAGCGGAACGCCCCCTCAGGGCCGGCTCGGCGGGTCTCGACAAGTCCGCCGGCGCGCGCGGCCGACTCCAGCACGACCAGCTCCGCCGCGGGCCCGCGCGCGTGCGCGTAGGCGAGGCCGGAGATTCCCGCTCCGACCACGACGGTGTCGAGCTCGATGGTCATCGAATCAGATGGTCTTGCTGAAGCGCGGCCCGTCAGCCTTCTTCTTGCGTAGGTACTCGTCGAACACCATCGCGAGGTGCCGCAGGAAGAGCCGACCCCGTGGCGTGACGTCGACGCGGCGCCCGCGGAGCTCGCAGAAACCCTGCTCCTCGAGCGGGCGCAGCTCCTCGAGCTCGCGCGCGAAGTGAGTGGCGAGGTCACGGCGGCCAGTCTGGGCCTCGAGCTCGTCGAGATCGAGGTGCATCGCGCACATCAGCGACTGGATCGCGGCCCGGCGCAGGTCGTCCTCGGCGCTGCGCACCATGCCCTTCATTGCCGAAAACTTCCCGGCGTGGATGGCGGCCTCGTAGGCGCGCGTATCGGGGTTGTTTTGCACGAATGCGCCGCCGAAGTCCCCGATCGAGCTCATGCCGAAGGCGAGCATCTCTTCGGCGGGATGGGTCGTGTAACCCATGAAGTTGCGGTGCAGCGTGCCGTCCTCGAGCGCGCCCCAGAGCGCGTCGCTGCGCCGCGCGAAGTGGTCGAGGCCGATAACCTCGTAGCCGGACTTCGAGAGCTCCTCGATGGCGACGAAGAACAGGCGCGCGCGCTCCGGAGCGGTCGGTAGGCGATAGCGCTCGAGCGCGGTCTGGTGGCGCTTGAGCCACGGCACGTGCGCGTAGCCGTACACGGCGAGTCGGTCCGGCTGGATGCGCGCGATCGTGCGCAGCGTGGCCGCAAAGGTCGCCTCGGTCTGCTCGGGCAGGCCGTACATCAGGTCGAGGTTGATGCCGCCGACGCCGCGCTTGCGGCAGTGCGCGACGAGCGCCTCGGTCTCCTCCGTCGTCTGGTCCCGGTGGATGACCTCCTGCACGTGCGGATCGAGGTCTTGCACGCCCATGGAAACGCGGTTGAAGCCGAGGTCCACCAGCGCGTCGATCTGCTCGAACGTGGTGACGTGCGGGTGCACCTCGATCGAGACCTCGGCGCCCGGCTGCACGTCGAGGTGGCGCGAGAGGATGCCGTACAGCCTGCGCAGCTCGTCGGGCTTGAGGTGCGTCGGCGTGCCGCCGCCCCAGTGAATCTGCGCGACCTTGCGACGCGAGCCGAGCAGCTCGCAGGTCATCGCGACTTCTTTCTCGATGGCTGCGAGGTAGCTGTCGACCTTGCCTTGGCGGCGCGTGATCTCGACCGTGCAGCCGCAGAACAGGCACATGCGCGCGCAGAACGGCAGGTGCACGTACACACACAGCGGCTCGTCGGGCTTCGTCGAGGCGCGCACCAGTGCCGCGCGCGCGTCCGCGTCGCCGAACTCATGCCACTCCGGCACCGTCGGGTACGAGGTGTAGCGCGGGCCCGCACCCGACATGCGCAGGATCAGCTCCTCGTCGACGCGCAGCTCCGCGACATTCATCTCGTCCGCTCCTTCGCCGCGCGCACGAAGGCGCCGACGCACTCCGGATCGGTGTCCTTGAACACGCCGTGACCGAGGTTCAGCACATGACCGGGACGGCCGCCGACCTCGTCGAGCAGGGCGTGCGTGCGGCGGTGCACTTCCTCCGGACTCGCGAACAGCGCCGCGGGATCGAAGTTACCCTGCAGCGCGCAGCGGCCAGCCGCGCGCTCGAGAGCCGACGCGAGCGAAGTGCGATGGTCGAGCGCGACGCCTTCTGCGCCCATGGCGAGCAGATCGTCGAGGAAGTGTCCCGAATCGCCCGCAAAGATCACGCGCGGGGCGACGCCGGCGAGGCTGTCGACGACGCGCTTGGTCCACGGCGCGGCGTAGCGCTGGTAGTCCGCGCGCGTGAGCGAGCCCGCCCACGTGTCGAACAGCACGACCGCGTCGGCGCCGCTCGCGACCTGATAGCGCATGTGCGCGATGACCTCGTCCGCGAGCTTGTCCATCAGGTCCGAGAACGCCGCGAAGTCCCGGTACATCATCTTGCGCAGGAAGCTGAACTGCTTCGACGTGCCGCCCTCGATCGCATACGACGCGAGCGTGAACGGCGCGCCGCAGAAGCCGAGCAGCGCGGTCTCGTCGGGGAGTCCGGCGCGCGTGAGCTTCAGCGCCTCGCCGACGAACGGCATGGTGGACGCGGGATCGACCACTCGGAGCGCGTCGATCGCCGCGCGATCGCGCACGGGGATGGGCAGCGACGGACCGTGGTCGTCGAAGATGAGCTTCATACCCATGGCCTCCAGCGGCACGAGGATGTCGCTGAAGAGAATCGCGGCGTCCATGCCGAAGCGGCGGATGGGCTGGATGGTGACCTCGGCGGCGTAGCGCGGCTCGCGGATCATCTCCATGAAGCCGCCAGCCTCCTTGCGCACCGCGCGATACTCGGGCAGGTAGCGTCCGGCCTGACGCATGAGCCACACGGGAGCGCGTTCGGTTTTCTCGCGCCGCAGGGCGCGCATCAGCAGTCGATCCGTGGGATTCATGGTGTGAGTCGGTATCCGGTTCCGCGAACGGTGTGGATGTAGCGCGGCGACTGCGGGTCGGGCTCGAGGAGCCGGCGCAGGCGCACGATAAAGTTGTCGATGGTGCGCTCGGTCGGGAACGCGTCGTAGCCCCACACGCGTTCGAGGATCTCCGCGCGCGTGATGACCTCGCCGGGCTTCTCCGCGAGGCAGCGCAGGATCATGGTCTCCTTCTGGGAGAGCTGGATGTCGCGGCCCTCGACGGTGGCGACGAAGCTCTTGAAGTTCACGCGTGCGGGGCCAAGCGTCAGCAATTCACCTGCCGGCGAAGGGCCGGAATACCACGTCGAGCGCTTGAGGATCGCGCGCACGCGCAGCATGAGCTCACGCAGGTCGAACGGCTTGCCGAGGAAATCGTCGCCGCCGAGCTCGAGTCCGCGCACGCGGTCATCGGGACCGCTGCGCGCGGTCAGGAACAGGATTGGCACGTTGCGGCCTTCCTTGCGTAGCGTGTCGCAGACGGTGAACCCATCCATGCCGGGGAGCATCACGTCGAGCAGCACGAGCGCCGGTACCGGCTCACGACGCAGCCGTGCGAGCGCGGCGAGGCCGTCGGTCACGACCTCCACGGCATAGCCATCGAGTTCTAGGTTCTCCGAGATCACCTCGGCGAGGTGCTCCTCGTCCTCGACCACCACCAGCTTCTCAGCGCTCACGTCGCTTGCTCCTTCTCTGCGGCCTGCAGCGCGACCTCGATGGCGAAGCCTCCGCCCTCGAGCGAAGCCACTGCGCGCGCCTCGCCACCGTGCGCGCGGGCGAGCTCCGAGACGAGGAACAGCCCCAGTCCGACGCCCGGCCGCGTGCGCACGTTCTCGTCGCCACCGCGTACGAAGGCGTCGAAGATGCGGCGCGGATCGGCGCCGTTCAACCCCGGACCCCAGTCGCGCACGCGCAGCACGGCCTGGCGGCCCTCGCGGCGCAGCTCGATGGCGACGCGCGGCGCCGGCCCCGCGTACTTGACGGCATTCGAGATTAGGTTGCGCAGAATCGTGCGCAGGGCCGCGGGGTCGACGCGGGCCACGAGCGGCCCGTCCGCGCGCACTTCGAGAGTCGCCGTCGCGGTCTGGGGATCGTGGGCGAGTTCGCCGGCGATCTCACGCGTCTCCGCGACGAGATTGAGGGCGCGCAGCTGCACATCCGGACCCGTGGTCGTCATGCGCGCGGTCACCAGCAGGCTCTCGACCATCTTCTGCAGACGATCGAGGTCCTGGTGTGCGTGCTTGAGATAGCGCTCGCGCTTCTCGCCTTCGGCGCGGCCGAGCTGGAGGCTCTCGACGTACAGCTTGGCCGACGAGATCGGGCTCTTCAATTCATGTGTGACGGCCGAGAGGAAATTGCGCTGCTGGCGGTGCACCGACAGTTCCTTCTGGAGCGAGCGCACGACGAGGAACACGCTGGCGAGGAGCAGCAGCCCGAGGAAGGCGCCCTCGAACACGAACATGCGCATGCTGTCGTCCGTCGCCGTCCGCAGCGCGCCCTCCACTTCGGTCGAGACCGCCACGCCGCGGTCCGCCACGCGCTGGAGGAGGAACTCGCTCTGGTGCGCGAAGAAGAATAGCCACCACCCGAAAACGAGCAGGTACAGCGCGACGACCGCGACGTACGAGTAGAGCTTGCGTCGAGTGGGGTCCACTTCAGCCTTCTTTTCGCACGGCCTCGAGCGCGCGCGCGAAAGCCTGAGTGGCGCGCTCGATGTGCTCAGCCTCGTGCGCCAGCGAGACGAACGCGACCTCGTAGGCCGACGGAGCCATCCACAGGCCGTTGTGCATCGCGTGGCGATGGATCTTCCCGTAGAGCTTCGCGCCCGACATGTCGACCTTGTGCCACGCGCGCGGCGGCGGGCCCGCCTGCAGGCTCAGCCACAGGATCGAGCCCATGCGTGCGACCGTGCCCGTGATGTCGTAGCGCTCCATCGCGCGCTCGAAGCCACGCTGCAGCATCGCGCCGCGCGCGTCGAGTTCGCGATACACCTGCCGGTCTTCGAGCTGCTTGAGAGTCGCGAGTCCCGCCGCCATCGCGACCGGGTTTCCCGACAGCGTGCCGGCTTGGTACACGGGCCCGAGCGGCGCGACCTGCGTCATCAGCGCGTCCTTGGCGAGGTACGCGCCGACCGGCATGCCGCCACCGACGATCTTGCCGAGAGTGACGATGTCAGGCTCGATGCCCGTGACCTCGGTCATGCCGCCCATGGCGACGCGCAAGCCGCTGATGACCTCGTCGAAGATCAGCAGGGCGCCGTGCGCGAGCGTGAGCTTGCGCAGATGTTCGAGGAACGAGCGACGCTGCACGAGCAGGCCGGAGTTGGCCGGCAGCGGCTCGATGATCACGCACGCGATCTCCTTGCCGCGCTCCGCGAACAGGGCGTCCGCCGCCTTCTCGTCGTCGAGCGGCAGGACCTCGGTGAGCTCGGCGAGCGCCGGCGGCACGCCCGCCGATGACGGGATGCCGAGCGTCGCGAGCCCCGAGCCGCCCTTCACGAGCAGGCTGTCGACGTGACCGTGGTAACAGGCCTCGAACTTGACGATGCGGGAGCGCCCCGTAGCGCCGCGCGCGAGCCGCACCGCGCTCATGACGGCCTCGGTGCCCGTCGAGACGAAGCGCACCTACTCGGCCCATGGGAAGCGGCACAGCACGGCCTCGGCGAGCATCACCTCGCGTTCGCACGTGGCGCCGAACGAGAGACCCTCGTGCGCCGCGCGCGCGATCGCCTCGACGACCGCTGGGTGCGAGTGTCCGAGGCTCCTCGGGCCCCAGGAGCCGACGAGGGCGGTGTAGACCCTGCCGTCGCCGTCCGTGAGCTCCGCGCCGCGTGCCGTGGCGACGAGCGGCGGCTCCCCGCCGCCG
>SXKQ01000185.1 GCA_005778045.1 Planctomycetia bacterium | reverse complement strand
GCGGAGTGCCGGTCTTGAGCCGTCCGAGCTCCAATCCGAGGCGCGCAAGATCCGCCGACACGCCCTCCGAGCTCGCCTCGCCCACGCGACCACCGGACGAGTGGCCCTCGCCCGTGTGCATCACGGCGCGCAGGAACGTGCCCGTGGTCAAAACGACCGCGTCCGCTGCAAGCTCGCGACCATCCCCGAGGCGCACGCCTCGGACCCCAACGGTCCCGCTGCGCTCCCCGAGCAAGAGGCCGCCGACCGTGCTCTCGAGCACGCGGAGCCCCGACTGCGCGGCGACGCGTCGCGTGGCCTCCTCGCGATAGCGATGGCGATCGGATTGGCAGCGCGGCCCCTGAGCCGCGACCCCCTTGCCGGTGCCGAGCACCTTGAATTGGATGCCGGTGGCGTCGGCCAGCTCGCCCATCGCGCCTCCGAGCGCATCGATCTCGCGCACCAGCTGGCCCTTGCCGAGGCCCCCGATGGCCGGGTTGCAGCTCATCTCCCCGATGCGATCCGCTCGCATCGTGATCAGCGAAACCTCGCAGCCCAGTCGCGCCGCCGCGAGGCTGGCCTCGATGCCCGCGTGGCCACCTCCGACCACGATCACGCGACCGCAGGCATGGCTGCGGGGGGGCGAGGCGTGAGCATGGGTCGCGACAGCAGCCATGGCGGGGCAGAGATTGAACACGATCGCGCGCGCGCCGTCAGCCTCCGGTTCCTCCTCCGTGAAGTGCCACGAATCCCTTTCCGAGCCCGCGGCTGCCTCCGGGTGAATCCCGAGCGCGGCTAGACTCCGCCTCCGCGCCGCGTCGATCCTCCGGCAGCATGCTCGACGTGATTTTTCGTCAACGCGCCCGGATGGCTGCCGTCTACGGGCGGGTCGAGACCGGCCCCCTCGCCGGGGAACGCTTCGCCGCGGGCTCCAGCAGCGCAGCAGGTGAGCCCCAACGCCACGGCCAAGTCGGCCGCAAGGGCCGCTCGATGCTGGCGCTGCCCATGCCTCGCCGCGTGCGTCCGAAGGCCGCCTGAGCGCGGGCAAGCTGCGCCCTGAGGCGCCAGCACACGGGCGAGTCGCACCCCGAGAGTGGGAGTCCGGCCGTGCGGCGGGCTAGGATCTAGCCCATGTGGCCCGCGCTGCTCATCGGTCTCACCGCCTCGCTTGCGTCGCAGTCCCCCGCCCCCGGCGGCGGTGACGTCGGACGCCAATCGATCGAGGACGTGCTCGAGCGCGCGCGCGCCGCGCGGGCCGAGGTCCACAAGCGGCTCTCCGGGGATGTCGAAGCGCTGGCCAAGGAGATCGAGGCTGGACCTTCGCCGCGCGAGCTGGCTACCAAGCTCGACCGGCTGGTCGCGCTCGGCACCGAAGCCACCCCGCTGATCGCGCGCTGGATCGATCCGGGATCTCCCAGCACCGACAAGGAACGCTTGCGCGCGCTGCAATTCTCCAATGCGCTGGTGCGCATGGATACGTCCGCGGTCACGAGCGAGCTGCTAGAAGTGCTGCGCGGCGGCACGAGCGAGGGTCGGCGCAACGCGCTGCGCGCACTCGCGAGCACGCGCGAGGTCGCCCGCGTGCGCCCCGAGATCGAAGCGGTGTTCCGCGCTGAGACCGGCCAGACCAAACAGGTCGCGCTGCGCACCCTGCTCTCCTTCGGCGGCCCCGAGAACGACCTCCTGCTCACGCAGTTGCTCGGGGGTGGCGACGACACGCTGATCGGCCTCGCCCTCGATGGGCTTGCGGAGCAGAAGGCCACGGCGTCCCTCGAAGGCGTGCGCAAGATCCTGAACCAGCCCGGCAGTGCCCCGCGTCACGTGCAGGCCCTGCTGCGCTACTTCCTCGCGGTGCGAGAGGCCGCGAACCAGTCGGACGTGCTCGCGTTCGTGCGACTGGCGCAGTCGGGCTCGCTCAACCTCGCCCAGCGCGTCGAAGTCGTCGATGGGCTCGCGGCACTGAACCCAACATTCAACCTCGAGCTCCGCAAGGCCATGGAGCCGCTGACGGCCTCGAGCGATCGCCAGCTCAAGGAGTCCGCGCAGGTGCTGCTCGCGCGCATCGGCGACAAGGGCACGCGCCGGGAGATCCTCAAGGAGTACGACGATCTGGTCTCGAAGAACGAGCGGTGGGCCGATGCCTACGTCCGACGCGCGGACATGCACGTTCGACTTGGGGACGACGACGAGGCGATCAAGGACTTCCGGCAGGCGCTGTCGATCGGCAAGGACGATCCCACACTCGAGCAGGACGAGGTCTCCGAGAAGCTCGCGCGCGCCTATGTGCGCAAGGGCAAGCTCAAGGATGCGGCGGACCTCCTCAACCGGGCGCCGATCTCGCTGAAGCGGCTGGGCCAGCTCGCCGAGGATCCCGAGTTTGCTCCGCTGCGCAACTCGAAGTACGCCAAGGACGCGTTCGGCACGAAGTGACGCGGCGCGGCGGCTCTTGAAGCTCACCACGGAAGATCACGACCGCGATAGCGCAGGGCTGCGCTACGTTTATCCCGTTGTATCGCGCCGAGCACGCGGCGTCTCGATCGGCATCAACCTGAACCCCGACAACGCCTGCAACTGGCGCTGCGTGTACTGCCAAGTGCCGGGGCTCGTGCGCGGAGCCGCGCCGCACATCGATCTCGGGAGACTCGAGACGGAGCTGCGCTCGATGCTCTCTCGCGCGACCGATCCCGCCTGGATGGAGAGAAACGTGCCCGAGGGCTCGCGTCGCCTCAACGACGTGGCGCTCTCCGGCAACGGCGAGTCCACGACGAGCACGCAGTTCGAGGAGGTGCTCGTCATCGTCGGCAAGGTACTCGCCGAGCTCGCACTGCTCGGCACGCTGCGCATCGTGCTGATCACCAATGGCTCGCTGGTCGCGCAGCCGCGGGTGCAGCGCGGACTCGCTCGCCTCTCGGAGCTCGGTGGCGAGGCCTGGTTCAAGCTTGATTCCGCCACGGACGCCGGGCGTCGTCGCATCAATGACACTCGCATCGATGACGAGCGAGTGGTCGACGCGCTGGTCACCTGCGCGCGTCTCGTGCCCACGTGGGTCCAGACCATGACACTCGACTTCGAGGGGCCCACGCTGGCTGGCGAGCAGGAGCGCGCCTACGCGGAGCTGCTCAACGCGGCTCGCGATCGCGGTGCAGCGCTGCGCGGAGTGCTGCTCTACGGCCTCGCGCGGCCGTCGCACCAACCCGAGGCACCGCGCCTCCGCGCGCTACCGGCCGCGGAGCTCGAAGGGCTCGGCCGGCGCATCGCGCAGGCCACCGGACTCGTGGTCCAGACGTCGCCCTGACGCCAGCGTGACTACTTGCGCACGCCGGCCTCGTACGAGCCGCTGCGCTCGGCATCGACGCTGCCGTCTGCATTCCAGTACGACCACTCGCCGGTGGCGAGGTCGTCGACGTAGGAGCCTTCGCTCTGCGGGTTGCCGTTGTCGTGGAAGCTCTTCCACAGGCCCTGCTTCTTGCCGGACGCGTAGCTCCCCTGCTTGCGCGGGCTCCCGTTGGAATAGTTCTCGAGCCACGCGCCATCCGGCTGGCCGCCTACAAAGGTGCCACGGTTCAGCACGGCGCCGTTGTCCGCGAAGGCAATCCACAGGCCTTCGGGCTTGTCCGCGCGGTGCAAGCCCTCGGTGCGCAACTGTCCGTTGCTATGCCACGCCTTGGCGGGCCCGTCCTTCTGGCCGGCGACCCAGTTCGCCTCTTCCGCCGGGGTACCGTCCTCGAACCAGCCCTTCCACAGGCCTTCGAACTTCCCGGCGCTGTACTCACCCTCGGTCTGCACCAGGCCATTCTTGTGCCAAATGGTGACACGGCCCTCCTCCTTGCCGCCCACGAACTCGCCCTCGCGGGCCTTCGTGCCACCGTCGTGCCACTCAATCCAGCGCCCCACCCGCAGCCCGTTCTCGTAGCTGCCTTCGTCGAGCTTGTCCCCGCTCGGGTAGAAGCACACCCACTTTCCACTCTCCTTGTCGCCCCGGAACTCGCCCTCGGTGAACAGGCGACCGTTGGCATGCCGGAACGCGCTCGTGCCTTCGCGCTTGCCGACGGCGAACGTGAGCTCTCCCTTGATCGATCCGTCCGGCCACAGCAGCTTCCAGACTCCGTCCTTCAGGCCGTCCTTGTAAGCACCCTCGGAGGACAGCGGGCCCTCCTCGTACCACTCGCGCCACACGCCCTGCCGCAGGCCGTCGACCTCCGTGCCCTGCTCCGCCTTCTGCGTGCGCGCCTCGTCGTAGAAGCGCGTCTTCTGGACGGGCCCCCTCTGCACGGGAGCGGTCGTCGTGGTCACCGGGGCGGAACTGGCCGGCTCGTCGCCGCAGGACGCGAGCAGCAGGCCGAGCACGAGGAACGAAGTCTTGCTCATACGAGAATTCTAGCGAGAGAGCTGTCGCGACTCGACGGCCTGTGGACCATCAGGGGCAGCTGTCGTTGGCAACGCCCGGCGTCCCGTTGTCGGAGTTGCTGGCGCTGATGACCGACGAGGCGGCGCACCACGTGTTGCCACTGTCGTTTCCGCTCGCCGAGAGCACGCCCGACCGCAAGCTCAGGGAAGAGCCCGTCACGTCGGGCCACAGGAATCCATCGTCATACTCGACGCGATCGATCTCCACATTGCCCGGCGCGACCAGCACGATCTCGTCGTCGGCGTTGTCGAGCTTGAACAACGTCCAGTTCCAGTCGTAGTCAGCGGTGATGCCACCATTGGTCAACGGGACCGCGTTGGACGCGATCACGAGGTAGCGGCCCGCGGCGACGTACAGGCCGTTGCCACCATTGGAGAGCACGATCGAATCCGTGCCATTGTCGCGCAGCGTCCAGCCCTCGAGGTTCACGATCGAGGGGCTCGCGTTGTAGAGCTCGATCCACTCGCCGCTCGAGTCCACCACCACGCTCGGATCCTTCATGACCTCCGTGATCACGATGTCACCGGGCGCAGGCGGCCCCGGCAGCGGGCAGAACTGCACGTCGAGAGCGTTGGAGAGCCCCACGTTGCTGCCATCGGCGACAAAGGGGTCGCGGAACCAGAACTGGTAGCAGCGGCGCGTGCCAGCCATGCTCCCGTCGATCGGAATCGAGTAGGTCACGGAGCCGGCGAGGCTCGTGAGGCTCACCCCCATGCGCCGGACGGGCGTCTTGCACCACAGGGTGCCGCCCGCGAAGGGCTTCTGATCGCGCGCGAGGCCGTAGAACAGAATCGTCGACTTCTGCGGCAGCGCGTTCTGCAGCGTGATAGTGAAGTCATTCGTGTCGACGCTGGGCGTGCCAGACCACGTGACCGAGGGCAGCGTGCTGTTGCTCGTCAGTTTGCCGGTTCCGTAGGCCACGGGCAGCGGACAGGTCCCGATGCCGTTCTCGTTCTCGCCCCAGGGGGTGCCGCGGTCTCCGCCGGACCAGACCTGCGTGCAGTCCGCGAAGTTGTTCGGCAGGGAGGGACTCGCGGGAGCGATGCGCTCCACGCTCGCGCCGGGCGAGATCGGCACGGCGGCGCCGCCCCAGCTGAAGGTCTCCAGCGTGCTCCCGGTCGCGCTCTTTACCACGAGCGAGCCGCTCGTGTTGGGCAGCGAGAACTGCCTCCAAGGCGCTCCAACGCCGAGGAAAAAATCACCGTTGCGCGATGGGCGTCCGTCCAGGCCGACCACGAAGCGCTCGTCCGCCTCGAGCACGATCTGACTGGCGATGCGGAAGGACTGCGTCCCGTTCGCCAGCTCCAGCCCGCCGAGATTGAGCCTCGTCGACGAGTAGTTCACCAGCTCGATCCACTCCGCCTCAGCATCCGCGAAGGCCAGCGGGTCGACCAGCACCTCGTTGATCGCAATCTGCCCCGGCCCGGCGAACGTGCCAGGCTGCTCGAAGGTCGCGAAGTCGACGGTCTCGGGATGCGCCGGGCTGCGCGCACGAAAGACGCTGCCATCCGAGGTGAGCACAACGTGGCTCGAGAGGGCATTGAAGCCGCCGGGGTCACCGCCGAGCGTCGCGCTCACCGTATCCCCGTCCGTCGTGCACCACTGCACGCGCGTCGCCGCGCTCGTGCTCCAGTTGTTCACCACGGACTCCGCCGGATGACCGTACGGGTTGTCGTGGCCAGCGGAGTGGATCACGAGACTCGGACTGAGATTCCCGACCACGGACGCGGAGGAACTCGACGGCGAGCCGTGGTGCGAGCTGATCGCAACCTCCACTTGCCCGATCCACGCGCTCACGGGGCCCTCGACATTGGGCGTGGAGAGCCCGCCCGAGGTGAGGTCCCCGGCGACGTACAGGTCGAAGTCGCCGTAGCGCAGCACCATCCCGAGCGAGTGCGCGTTCTCCTCGCCCGAGACATTGACCGTGCCCGTGGGGTGGACGCCATCGCGCGACACGAAGGTGAGCGTGCAGCCGCCGCCAAGATCGAGGACCTGCCCTTGCGCGGCGATGACGCGCTTGCCGCTGACTGCGTTCAGGTAGCTCGTGACGAAGCCGTTCGACGGCCGGGCAGTGTCCCCACGATCGTAGGCCGCCAACAAAGGCTTGTAGCTCGAGTTGTGAATGTTCGTCAGGCCGCCAAAATGGTCGGTGTGCCAGTGCGTCATCACCGTGTAGTCGAGGCCGGTCGTGCCGATCGACTGCAGGTACGGAATCACGATCGCGGATCCATCGCCCGGGTTTCCGCCATCGATCAGGAGCCGCTTCCCGCTCGGGCTCTCCACGTAGACAGCGAGGCCCTGGTCCACGTTGATGACGTGCACCTCGATCTCCTGCGCACGCGCGAACGGAGCGGCGAGCGCGAACGACAGGGTGCTCAGTGCAAAGGCAAGCATTGGGCTCCAGATCATCTCTATCGACCTCCGCTTCCAGATTACCCGTACACGCATCCGCCCGCAGGAGCGGAAGTTTGTTCCAGCCCACAGCACCGACCCGTTCTGGGGCTAACATCGTATCCGTGAGGCGCACCACGCTCCTGCTCGGGCTCGGCTCGATCTTTCTCGGCTCGCTGTTGCTCGTGCGTTGGCAGTCCTCCGGCCCGACGGAACCGGCCCGGGCGGTGGTAGCTCGTCCGCACCCGCGGGCCACATCCGATGCGGCCTCGGAAGCACCGAGCGCTCCCGAGGCTCGCCCCGTAGCTCAGGCGACTGTCGATGCGCCGCGCCTCACTCCGGAGACGACTCCCCCTCCTCCGGAACCCCAGGGACTTGAGGATGGCGGCTCTGCGGGCCACCCGGTCGGCGACTTCAGCTGGAAGTACGGCCATGCCAGCGCTGACGAACGCCGCGACGCGCTGCGCTCGGTCCAGCGCGACTACGAGCGCGAGTTGGCCCGGAGCTTCGAGCGACGGGTTCGTTCCGGCCAGTTCCAGGAGGCCGCCTGCGCAGGACTCGACGTGGCCGCGCTGCTGCAAGAACTCGAGGCCGGCGGCAGGCTGCACGCCGTGGTCACGGTCCCCGGAAACCGACCCGTGCGCAGCGCCGACGACGCAGAAGGCGCCACAGGGCTGCGCTGGGCGTCTTTCGAGCGCTTCGACGAGGACACGCTCTACGAGCGCGCGGACGAGCTCGACTGGCTGCGACGCGCGGGGCCCTGAGAGCCCCGCGGGACCGGGTGCCCGCGTCGGCTTCCGGCGTTCACTAGTGCTTGTGACCGCCCTCGCCGTGCGCGTGGCCGTGCGCGACTTCTTCCGCCGTGGCGTCGCGCACGCCGCACACTGTGATCTCGAAGTGCAGCTCGATGCCGGCGAGGGGATGGTTCTCATCCACAGTCACGTGCTCGTCGCCCACCGCGAGAATGATCGCCCCCGCCACGCGACCGTCCTGCAGCCGACGGTTCATGCGCATGCCGGGCGCGAGTTCCTGACCGGGGGGAAAGAGCTTGCGCTCCACCTGTCGGATGAGGTCGTCGTTGCGCACGCCGTAGCCCTTCTCCGGGGGCAACGTGAGCTGAACGAAGTCATTCTTCGCCTTGCCGTTGAGCCCATCTTCCACCGCCGGTAGCAGCGCGCTCTTGCCGTGCAGGTACGCCAGCGGCTTGCCACCCTTGCGGTTGGTGTCGAGGACGTGTCCGGCGCCGTCTTTCAGCGTGTAATAGATGCCGACGATCTTTCCCGTTGCGACGGTCTGCGACATGGCGAATTCTCCAGAGCCCGTGAACTGGGCCTCCGAAGTGTACGGCGAGAGCGAGCGAAGGCCAGCGCGAGTGCGCTAGCCGGCGAGGAACGCGGTCAGGGCGCGCACCATGAGCGCAGGATCTTCCGCACCGCAGAGCTCGCGGATCGAGTGCATCGAAAGCTGCGCCGTACCGACGTCGACCGTACGCATGCCGAGGCGCGCGGACGCGAGCGGCCCGATGGTGGTGCCGCAGGCGAGGTTCGAACGGTGGAAGTACTTCTGCACCGGAACGCCCGCGCGCTCGCAAGCGAGCTGGAACTCGGCCTCCCCTTCGGAATCCGTGGCGTAGCGCGTGTTCGTGTTGATCTTGATCACCGGCCCCGCGTTGAGCGCGATCCAGTGCTCGGGCTCGTGCTTCTCGCGGTAGTTGGGGTGCGTGGCGTGCGCCATGTCGATCGAGGCACAGAAGCTCCGCGCGATCGCTCGGTGCACGTCGTCGCGCGCACCGCCGTCGGAGAGCACAAGCCGCTCGATCACGTCCACGAGCAGCGGCCCCTGCGCGCCCGAGCGCGAGGTGCTGCCCACTTCCTCATGGTCGAACAGGCACGCGATCGCGATCGGTGCCTTCGAAGGAGCGTGTGCGACGAGCGCCTCGAGCGCGCACCACGATGAGCACAGGTTGTCGAGCCTCGGCGAGCAGAGCATCTCCTCGGCCGTACCGAGGAACGATGCTGGCACCACGTCGTGGAGCATCAGGTCCCAGCTCAGGATATCGTCCGTGCCACAGCCGAGTTCCTGCGCGAGAAAGCGCTGCAAGCCCTGCTCGTCGGGACGGCCGAGGCCCCAGACGGGCGACAGGTGCAGCTGCGGATCGAGCACCAACCCGCGCGAGTTGACCTCGCGATCGAGATGGATCGCGAGCTGCGGCACGCGGGCGAGAGGCCTGTTGCAATGGACCAGCTTGGCCGACGGCCGCTTCGGATTGCGCACCATGACGCGCCCAGAGAGCCCCAGCTCCCGGTCGAGCCACGAGTTGAGCAGCGCGCCGCCGTAGACCTCGACGCCGAGCTGCCGGAAGCCCGCGGCTCCAGTGTTGGGCCGAGCCTTGATGCGCAGGTTCGGGCTGTCCGTGTGTGCGCCGAGCACCCGGAAGCCGCACTCGACGGCCGGGGCGCCCTCCCGCGACCATGCCAGCAGGCTGCCTGCACGGCGCACGAATCCCCGCTCGATCCCGCGCGGAAAGCTCGCGGCCTCCTGCACCTCGGCCCAACCCGCCGCCGCAAGCCTTCGCGCGCCGTTCTCCACCGCGTGGAAAGGCGACGGGGAGGCATCGATGTAGGCACACAGGCTGCGGGCGCTCGCTCTCGGGTCCATGCCACGTATTCAAGGCGCGAGAGAGCCGGCGTTCCACGCATTTTTCCGCCGCGTCCGCGTGTGCTATGAACCTTCCATGCTGCTCGCCGCGGTGTCGCTCGCCTTTGCGCTGTCTCACGTCGCGCCAGCCGAAGATACCGCCCCCGCACTCACGGCCGCCCTGCAGCGTTCCCGGCCAGCCCTGCGCGCCGCCGCGCTCGACCTCGTGCCCGCGCCCGCGGAGCGGGCGCTCGTGGAGGCGATTCGTCCGGCCCTTGGCGATCCGAGCGAACAGGTCCGGTGCGCAGCTCTCGCAGCCCTCGGACGCAGTCCCGCGCCGGAGTCTGTCGACGCACTCCTCGAACATGCCGTGACGGCGGTATCGAGCCTGCGACGTCACCCCCGTGAGCGAGTGCAGCTCTTCCGTGCCCTCGGGCAGCACGCCGACGCGCGCGCGCTGCGCGTGCTCGCGAGCGACGCCCTCGTCTCGCTCGAGCCCGAGTCGCTCCGCATGCGCATCCTCGCGCTCGGCCGCATCCGTACCCTTGAGTCCGTCGACGCGCTCGTCGCACTCGCCCGCTCGCTCCCCTTCGCAGAGGAACAGCAGGTCCTGCACGAGCTGCGCCTTGCGTTCGCCGTCCTCACGGGTGAGAGCCCGGGCCAGACTGCAGCGAGCCTCGCGCGTCTCTGGAGCGAGCGACGCGCCGGGTTCGTGGTACCCGCCGAACTCCCAGCGCTCCCCCCCGCTTCGGCCCGCCGCTGGCAAGCCGCGTGGAACGAGGCTCCTTCGAGATGAAGCGCGCCCTCTCCGCGCTTTTCGCCACACTGCTGTGTGCGTGCTCGGATCCCGAGCCGCGCTCGGTGTTACTCGTCACGCTCGACACCACCCGGGCAGACACGCTCGGCTGTTATGGGGCGAGCCCTTCCGTCACGCCTCACATCGACGCGCTCGCGGCCGAGGGCGTGACCTTCGATTGGGCGCGAACAGTCACTCCCACGACCCTGCCGGCCCACACGTCGATGCTGACCGGCCTCTATCCCAACCGCCACACGGTGCGGGACAACAGCCTGAGTGCCGTGCCGAGCGCCGCAACCACCGTGGCGGAGCTCGCCTCAGCGGCCGGCATCGCGTGCGGCGCGTTCGTCTCCGCCAAGGTGCTCGACCGCGCCTTCGGGCTCGATCAGGGCTTCCCGCACTACACGCAGCCGGCGCGCGAGAACGATGTCGTGACGAGCACTGGCTTCGCTACGCGCGGCGCGATGGAGACGGCCGCGGACGCCGCAGGCTGGATCGAGTCACTGCCCGCGGAGCGCTCGTTCCTCGCTTGGGTGCACTTCTTCGATCCGCACCAGCCTTGGACCGCCGCCGAAGAGTGGCTCGCCAAGGCGAATGGCAATCCGTATCTCGCCGAGGTGGCCGCGACCGATGCCGCCGTCGGGGTGCTGATCGATGCACTGAAGCGCAGCGGGCAGCTCGCGCACACGACCATCGTGGTCGTCGGCGACCACGGCGAGGGGCTCGGAGAGCACGGCGAAGACTCGCATGCTTACTTCGTGTACGACTCGACGCTGCGTGTGCCGCTGGTCCTGCGACGCGGTGATCGTTCGCGCGCCGGCGAGCGCGCGTCGACGATGACTAGCGTGGTCGACGTCGGCCCGACGATTTGCGAAGCGCTCGGCATCCGCACGCTCCCCGACGCCGACGGGCAGAGTCTGTACTCCCAAATACCCAACGCCGCGCGCGGCGTGTACTTCGAGTCCTTCTACGGGCTCTTGCACTACGGCATGGCGCCGCTCGTGGGGTGGGTCGACTCGCGGGGCAAGTACATCCATTCGTCGACCTCGGAGTTCTACGAGCCGCAGCGAGCGCCGCGCGAGCCGCGCAGCCTGCTCGCCGAGCGCAGTGACGTGGCCGCTGCGCATCGCGAGCAGATCGCGCGCACGCTGGCGCGCCCTGCGCTCGAGCGGGGTGCGTCCGTCCAAGGCGACGCGTCACTCCTGCGCAATATCGAGGCCCTCGGCTACGCGAGCGCGCCGGCCTTCAGCGGTGAGTTACCGGATCCCCTCGCGCCGAGCGGACGGCCGAGCCCGCACCAGCGCGCGGACGAGCTGCGCGCCTGCGACCAGGGCCAGCGGCTGTTCGAGCGTGGCCGTTTTTCCGACGCCGAGCGCCTGCTCGAGCGAGTGGCGCGCGAGAACCCGGACAACACCTTCGCGCTCGAATTTCTGGCCCACTGCCGGATGCGTCTCGGCAAGTTCCGCGAGGCGTGTGAGAGCTTCGAACGCGCGCTCGAGCGCGGCCAAGAGCGCGCGCCGACCCTGCGCGGTCTTGGCTACGCGCTGCAGCGGCTCGGCGATACGGAAGCTGCCCGCCTGCGCTGGACGCGCGCCGCCGAGCTCGATCCGAGCGACCTCGAGACCCTGCGCATGCTGCTGCAGCTCGCCCTCGAAGCCGGCGACACCGCAGCCGAAGCCCGCTGGCGCGCAGCCCTGAAGGCTGCGTCCAATCCCTGAAAGCGTCTCCTTCGGCCGTTGCCCCGACGCTGCCGCGGGCTGTACAAGACGACAGGGATGAAGCGCGTTTCGATCGATACCGTTGCCGCAGTCGACCTGGGGTCGAATAGCTTCCACATGGTCGTGGCGCAGCTGCACCACGAGGAGCTGCGAATCATCGACCGGCTCCGGGAACGCACGGCCATCGCGGAGGGGCTCGACGAGAGCGACCGGCTGAAGAGCAAGGTTGCCGAGCGTGCGCTCGAGTGCCTCGAGCGCTTCGGCCAGCGACTGTCCCACATGCATTCGGATTCCGTGCGCGTGGTCGGCACGAGTACCTTGCGGCGCATGCGCGACTCGCGGGCCTTCCTCGCTCGAGCTCGTCAGGCTCTCGGGCACCGCATTGAGGTGATCTCCGGCCGCGAAGAAGCGCGCTTGATCTATCGCGGAGTCACGCATGCCCATTCCGATGACTCCCGGCGCAAGCTCGTGGTCGACATCGGC
>SXKQ01000024.1 GCA_005778045.1 Planctomycetia bacterium | reverse complement strand
GGGTTTGCATCCGGGCGCGTGCGGGCTACCGGTCCGATGTGAGCACTTCGAGACGGAAGCGGTGGAAGTGGGTGGCGAGGCGGAATACGGCTCCGCGCAAGACCGCTTCCTCCGCGAGGGCGCCGGGCTCGGGCTGGGCCGCGAGGGCGCCGGGCTCGGGCTGGGCCGCGAAGGAGCGGGGCCGGGGGAAGGGCGCGACGGGGCCGGGGCCGGCGAAGGGCTCGGCGCGGGACGGCCCGAGCCACCGGAGCCCTGCGAGGGACGAACGGGGCGCTCGCGGTCTTGGGCGAAGGCCTCGCTGGGGAGCGCGCAGAGGAGCGACAGCACGAGCACCAGCGGTCGAAAGCGGCGGGAGTCCATCGTTGGTTCCTCCAGAGAGGCGCTCGGCGCAGTGGAGGATGCGCGCGCGAGTCGCCTTGGGCTGGAGCAGTCACGAAGCAAAAGGAGTGCCTTGCGAGCCGGCCGGCTCGGTGGCCGCCCCGCGGGCTCCTGCGTCGGGGCGTCGTCCTCTCCAGAGGACAGTGCCGCCTCCTCCGAGGGCGCTGGCGTTGAGCTCGTGGCGCACTCTCGAGCTGTCCACCCCGCTCGAAAAAGAGCCCTGCTGCGGGGCGTGCTCTTCGCCGTGGCGTCGTCCCGCGCGTCGGGCCGCGCCGAGCGGCCATGCAGGCCGCCGCCGCCCCTCTGTCGCGTTGGCCCCAGCGAAGATCGTCGGGACTCGCTACGGGGCTTGTTCAACGGGCCGCTAGGGTGCGGGCTCGAGCGCGAGGAAGAGCTGGAATGGGGCGGCGTCGAGGGCTGGGGCGGCGGAGAAGCGCGCGAAGGTTCGCTCGGCGCGCGCCTTCGGGGGCAGCGCGCCGCGCAGGCTGGCGAGGCTCTCGGTGAGAGACGTCGGAGCGCTCGGAAGCGAGAGCGCGAGCGCGCCGTGCTCGCGCACGCTGGTGACGCCCTCGGGCGCCGCGCTGAGTCCGGGCTTGAAGCGCAGCAGGATCGCGACCGGGGCGCCGCTGGCATCGATCTCGACCAGCGAGCCACCCTCGAGTCGCCAGCCGTCGCCCACCGGGCGCGCGTAGGGCGCGAAGGCCGCCTGCCAGTGATCCTTCACGGCGCTCCACGCGGTGTCCGCGGGCAGCGGCACGCGCAGCTCGTGCGCACGCGGCACATCCACGGGCACGATGCGTGGTCCGCTGGAGGGCGCCGCGGCTCCCGGGCGCAGCTCGGCGGGCAAGAAGAAGCTGTCGAGCACCTGCACCTGCAGGTCGAGCGCGACGACATCCTCGCGCCAGATGCGCGCGCCGTCGACGGAGAAGTCGAAGGCGGCAGGCACGCGGCGGCCGCGCTGTTCGCGCCAGCTGAGAGCGTCGAAGCGCTCGCATCCGGCGCGCTCGCCGCCGACGTACAGCGCCGTGGGCAGGCCATCGGAACCGAGCTCGGCGACGAGCGACTCGCCGCCCGCGAGCTTGGCACTCTTGCGCGTGGCATCGCCTTCCCAAGCGAAGCCATCGGGCCATAGGAACAGCGCGCGCCGCACCTCGACGCTGGCGAGGCTTGCGCGCCACTGCGAATCGTCGGGGCCGGCCTCGCTCACGAGCCGCGCGGTCGCCTGCTGGGGAGCGAGCTCGAAGAACGCGCTGCCGCAGCGGAAGATGATCCTGCGGTCGCCGGCGCGCGCGCCTTCGGGCGCGAGCGTCCAGCGCGCGCGGTCGGGGAACGCGAAGGTGGCCTCGAGCGCGTGCGGCCGCGCTCCCTCGGCGGCGAAGGTGATGCGCGAGGACGTCTGCAGCCCGCCGAGCCCGGCGATCTTCGTACGCGCCGGCAGGACCGCGAGCCGGTCGGGCGCCGCAGGCGCGGGCGCAGCCGGCGGATTCTGCAACGCGAGCGCCGCGAGCAGCGCAAGGGCGAGATTCAACGCGCCCCGAGCCTCTCGCGCAAAACGACCGCGGCGCGCTCGAGGGTCTCGCGCTTCTTTGCGAAGCAGAAGCGCACGATCGCGCGGCCGTCGGCCGGGTCGAGGAAGAAGCTCGAGCCGGGCACGCTCGCCACGCCGCCGCGCGCCACGAGCTCCATCGCGAAGGTCACGTCGTCCTTGCGCGTGAGCCCCGAGATGTCGGTCATGATGTAGTAAGCGCCGCGCGGCAAATGCACACCGAAGCCAGTCTCGCGCAGGACGGTCGCGAGCAGGTCGCGGCGCTCGCGGTAGTTGCGCGCGAGGTCGTCGAAGTAGGACTGCGGGAATGCGAGCGCGTCGGCGGCGGCCTCTTGCAGAGGCGCAGGCGCACCCACGGTGAGGAAGTCGTGCACCTTGCGGATCGCGCCGGAGAGCGGCGGCGGCGCGATGCACCACCCGATGCGCCAGCCCGTCGCGCTCCACGTCTTCGACAGCCCGCTGATCGTGATCGTGCGCTCGGTCATGCCGGGCAGCGTGGCAAGCGAGACGTGCTCGCTGCCGTCATACAGGATGTACTCGTAGATCTCGTCGGTGATCGCGAGGCAGTCGTGCTCGATGCACAGTCGAGCGATGAGCTCGAGTTCCGCGCGCGTGAAGACCTTGCCCGTGGGGTTGTGGGGCGTGTTGACGACGATCGCGCGCGTGCGCGGACCGAACGCGGCGCGCAGGGCACGCTCGTCGAGGCTCCAGTCGGGCGCCTCCAAGCGCACCATGCGCGGTGTGGCACCGGAGAGGATGCAGTCGGGTCCGTAGTTCTCGTAGAACGGCTCGAAGATCACGACCTCGTCGCCGGGGTCGAGCACGGCGAGCAGCGCCGCGAGCATGGCTTCGGTCGCGCCGCAGCAGACGGTCACGTCGCGGTCCGGGTCGACGGGGATCTGGTTGTAGGCGCTCGTGCGCGCGGCGATCGCCGCACGCAGCCGGGGCGCGCCCCAGGTCACCGCGTACTGGTTGATGTCCGCGGCGATGGCGCGGCAGGCGGCCTCCTTCATGGGGAGCGGTGCCGCGAAGTCCGGGAAGCCCTGCGCGAGGTTGACGCCCTTCTCGCGAGCGCACACACGCGACATCTCGCGGATGACCGACTCCTGAAAGCGCGCCGCCTTGGCGGACACCTGACTGCCTCGGACCATGTCCCGAAGCTAACCCATGGGCGTGGCGCGTGCTACGGCAGGCGGTTCGCCCACTCGACCCACAGGACGAGATCGGGACCGTAGTTGACGTCAGCGATGCGGACCAGCGCATCCATCGCGAGCGACTTGATCGGTTTCTCGTCGTCGGCACCGCCCCAAGCCTTCACGAGTGCACGGCCTACGGGGCCCTTGGAGGACGGCGCACGCTCGGTCAACAGCAGCAGTGCCTCGACGGCCGCGCTCTGCACATGGGGGCGCTCGTCCTGCAACTGACCTTCGATCGCCGGCACGGACTCGGCATCGCCGAGGAGCCCGAGCGTGAGCGCGCACTGGGAGCGCACGAACGGCTCGCTGTCGGCGAGCCCGCGGCGCGCGGTGCCGACCGCACAGGATCCACTGCCGCCGGCATTGACGGTCGAGCGCAGCGCGAAGGCGGCTTGCGCGCGCGTCTGCGGGTCCTCGGCGAATTCCGCGGCGTGGCAGATCGGGTCGAGCGGCGTGTCGGCGCGGCCGAGCACGGCGAGGCCGAGCAGCGCATTGTGCACCACATCGGGGTACGGATCGGAGAGCGCCGCGAGCAGCGGCGACTGGGCCTCGGGCTTGCGCGAGAAGCCGAGCATGGCCGCGGCCCGAATACGATTGATCGGCGGCCCCCCGGAGAGCTCCGCGATAAGCTCGTCACAGCGCCGGGAGGCCCGGTCGACGAGCACGCCCTCGAGCGCGCGCTGCTGATTCTTCTGGGCCGCCGTGCGGGCGGTGAGCGCGAGCTTGCACCACTGGTAGATGGCGTTGTCCGCGTCGGCGAGGAACTTTCCGATCGGATCCTCGGGCTGGATCTTCGGCCGGTCGAGCGCGGCGCCATCGATCGGCTCGGGTTTGGATTCGGTCGCCGTGTCGCCGCTTGAGGCACAGGCCGGCACGAGGGCGAGTGCGACGGAGAGCAGCAGGGCCGGCGCCGGACGGCGCGCGGAGCGGGAGAGGTGCTTCAAGGTGGGTGGGAGGCGTGGGAGTGGGCCGGCGGGGTGCGACGAACGACGCGCGAGCTTCTTCCCCGAGTCGCGCATTCGACACGGGCAGAGGCTACCGTGAAAGGGATGAGCTTCGAGCTCCTAGACCAGCTAGCCCGCGAGGGTTTCGAGGAGATGGTGGCGCTGCACGACCGCCGCTCCGGCCTGCGCGCGTTCCTCGCGATCCATGACTCCGGCCCCGGACGGGCCTTCGGCGGCATCCGGCGCTGGAGCTACTACGACGAGCAGGCGGCGCTGCGCGACTGCATGCGGCTCGCGCGCGCCATGACCTACAAGTGCGCCCTGGCGCGGATTCCCGCGGGCGGCGCCAAGATGGTGCTGCTCGACCGGCCCGAGCTGCACCTCGAGAACGCCTACCGGCACCTCGGCGAGGTGGTCGAGCGGCTCGGCGGGCGCTACTACGCGGGTCCCGACGTGGGCACGAACTCGGCCGAGCTGGCGCTCGTGAGCGAGCGCACGCGCTACGTCACCGATCCGGGCCCCGATGGCCCTGGCGAGTTGGCGGAGTCGACCGCGGCCGGCGTGGTGGCCGGGATCGCGGCCGCCCTGCGCCATCTGGGCGGCGCCGAGGACTGGTCGAGGCGCACCATCGTCGTGCAGGGCCTCGGCGAGGTCGGTTCGCGGGTGGCGCTCACCCTGCGCGGCTACGGCGCGCGCGTGCTCGCCTCCGAGCTCGACAGCGAGCGCGCCGAGCTCTTTGCCCAGCAGGCCGGCATCGAGCGCGTCGACCCGACGCAGGAACTCGAAGTGCCGTGCGACGTGTTCTCGCCCTGCGCGCTCGGCGGGATCCTGCACGACCTGTCCGTGCTGCGGCTGCGCTGTCGCGTCGTCGCGGGGGCGGCCAACAACGTGCTCGCGAGCCCCGAGCACGGCGAGGCCCTGCACGAGCGCGGCGTGCTGTACGTTCCCGACTACGCGATCAACTCCGGCGCGCTCATGCGCGGCGCGCGCTTTCATCTCGACGGCGTGCGCGAGCCGCTCGAGCGCATCGCCGCGCGCGTGGGCGCGGTCGTCGAGGACATCCTCGCGCAGGCGCGCGACCAAGGCCTCTCCCCGGCCCGCGTCGCTGCGCGCGAGGCGGAAATGCTCGTGGAGCGTCGGCGCTTCGAGCGCTGAGGAGCATGGAGAGAGTCATGTTCCCGCGTTTCCTGCTGATCGCCGTGCTCGCGCTCTCGGCCGCCGCGCTCGGTCAGTCCACTCCGCAGGAAGCGTTGCTGCCCAAGGCTCAGCGCGGGCCGCTGATCATGGACCGCGGTCCAGGCCAGCAGGAGGTGCACTTCCCCCGCGACGAGGAGCTCGTGTACCTCGTGTCCGTCGACCTCGGCATCCTCGGCGAGCCGAGCGTGGGCCACGTGACGATGAGCTCGCTCGTGCGGCCCTATATCCCCGACGGTTCGACCGAGGTGCGCTTCGACGAGGAGCGCACGCTCGAGCAGGCGCTCGTCTCCGCCCGCGCCCGCGGCGAGTATCAGGTCTACACGCTCGACGAGACGATCCGCACGGCGTTCCAGCCGCTGTCGTGGCCGCGCCTGCAGCACGAGAGCATCCAGCGCGGCACCGAGAATCGCCACCGCGAGCTCAAGCTCGGCCTGCGCGACGCGCAGGGCAGCGCGAGCTATCGCTCCGACGCGCACTGCAGGAGTTGCAAGGACGAGGCGCACTTCGTCAACCCGACCTTCTTCTGGAACAAGCGCGCCCACTGCGACGGCTGCAAGGGTGCCACGCACCGCGTGTGGCGCGAGCCCGCCTCGAAGCAGGTGCCCGAGGACTCGGTCGACATGGTCACGGCGGTGATGCTCGCGCGCACGATGATCGCGCAGGGCAAGAGCGGCACGAGATTCACGCTCGTCGATCGCGAGGAGCTGTGGGTGGTCGAGGTCACGCGCGGCAAGCTCGTGAACCGCAAGGTGGACGCCGGCCAGTTCGAGGCCGTCGAAGTCGTTCTCACGACGCGCCCGCCCGAAGGCACGGTCGGCCGCGACGACGACTTCCGCGGCCTGTTCGGTCTGCACGGCTCGATCTCGATCTTCATGCACCCGACCTCGGGCGTGCCCGTCGAGATCTCCGGCCGCATCCCCGCCGGCCCCCTCGAGCTCGACGTCATGATCGAGCTCGAGTCCTACCGCGGCACCCCCGCCTCCTTCGCGCCCATCGCCAAGTAGCGCGCCCGGCGGGCCGCCCTGCTTGCGGTCTCGCGTTGGATTCGGCCGTGACGCGAGGCGCCACGGCACGGGATGCGGGCCTGGGCATCACGTTGGCGCAGCGCGCGGAGAGCCTCCGCGCGATCGGGCTAGAGGATGCATTGGAGGGGCGGAGACCGTTGTTCTTGTTGCGGTTCTCCGGGGTGTCGTTGTTGCGGTTCGCCGACCTCGCGTTCTCGGGGGAATTGTCCCAACTCCCGCCGCGGTTCGAGCGGTTGGCGGAGCATCAGGG
>SXKQ01000184.1 GCA_005778045.1 Planctomycetia bacterium | reverse complement strand
GTTCGGCACGCTGCACACCACGGGCTCGGCGCGCACGGTCGACCGCATCATCGACGCCTACCCGACCAACCAGCAGGAGCAGGTGCGCGCGCAGCTCTCGGTGTCGATCGTGGCGGTGATCAGTCAGGTGCTGCTCGCGCGCAAGGATGGCAAGGGACGCGTGGCGGGCTTCGAGGTGATGCTGATGACGCCCGCCATCGGTAACCTCATCCGCAAGAACGAGACCAACAAGATCGCCTCGACCCTGCAGACCTCGCGGCGCATGGGCATGATCACGCTCGACGACTACCTCTACGATCTCGTCAAGCGCGACGTGGTCGAGCGCTCCGCGGCGCTCGAGGCGGCCCAGGACCCGAAGGACCTCGAGGCGCGCCTGTGAGTCCGCTCGGGCCCGGACAGGGCGCCGGACGGCGTCCCCTCGGCCAGATCCTCAAGGCGCGCGGCGTCGTGCGCGAGGGCCAGATTCAGGAAGCTCTCGCCGAGCAGCGCAAGAGCGGCGGGCTGATCGGGCAGATCCTCGTCGAGCTCGGCCACGCTAAGTCGAGCGACATCGCGCTCGGGCTCGCAGAGCAGGCCGGCATGGAGATCGTCGATCTGTCGAAGGGCGTGCCGGAGAAGGCCGCGCTCGCGCTCGTCGACGGCGACACGGCCCACGCTTACGGTGTGCTGCCGCTCGCGGTACAGGGCCGCACGCTGACGGTCGCGATCGGCGACCCGCTCAACACCGCGGTGCTCGAGGACCTGCGCTTCCAGACAGGACTCGATGTCAAAGGCGTGATTGGCGACGCGGAGCTCCTGCGCAGCCGCATCCGCGAGCAGTACGGCGAGCAGGGCTCGATCTCCGACGCGATCGCGGCCGCCGCGAAGGCCACCTCGAGTTCCGACGCCGCCGCCGCGGCTGCGAGCATGCCCGTGGTGCGCCTCCTGAACTCGATCCTGCACCGCGCGATCCGCGACCGCGCGAGCGACATCCACTTCGAGGTCTACGACGGCGATTTCCGCATCCGCTACCGCGTCGATGGCGCGCTCTACGAGGTCGAGGCACCGCCCCAGCACCTCGCCGTGCCGCTCGTCGCGCGCATCAAGGTCATGAGCGACCTCGACATCGCCGAGACGCGCATGCCACAGGACGGTCGCATCGAGCTCTCGATCGACGGGCGGCCGGTGGACCTGCGCGTGGCGACACTGCCGGGCATCGCGGGCGAGAGCTGCGTGCTGCGCGTGCTCGACCGCTCGGCTGTGCAGCTCGATCTCTCTGTGCTCGGCATGAACAAGGACGAGGAGGATCTGCTGCGACGGCTCGTGGCGCTCCCGCACGGCATCGTGCTGATCACCGGTCCCACGGGTTCGGGCAAGACGACCACCCTGTACGCGATGCTGCAGGAGGCCAACGAGCCGGGCACCAAGATCATCACCGCCGAGGATCCCGTCGAGTACGACATCGACGGCATCGTGCAGGTAGCCGTGAATGACGAGATCGGGGTCACCTACGCGAAGGTACTGCGCACCATGCTGCGCCAAGACCCCGACAAGATCCTCATCGGCGAGATCCGCGACGCCGAGACCGCGCAGACTGCCGTCGAGGCCTCGCTCACGGGCCACACGGTGCTCTCGACCCTGCACACCAACGACGCGCCGAGCGCGGTGACGCGTCTTGTCGACATCGGTGTCGAGACGTTCATGATCACGGCGACGCTCGAGGCAGTCGTCGCCCAGCGCCTCGTGCGGCGCGTGTGCTCGAGTTGCAAGACGAGCTACCAGCCCGACGACGAGCTGCTGCGCGAGCTCGGTCCCGACGGCGAGGTCCTGCGCGGCGCGACGTTCTATTACGGGCGCGGCTGCGACCAGTGCCACCAGACGGGCTACCGCGGGCGCATCGGCCTGTACGAGGTCATGCTCATGAACGAAGAACTGCGCCGCATCGTGCTCGCGGACGGCTCCACGGCCGAGCTGCGCGCGGTGGCCATCCGCAACGGCATGCGCCCGCTGCGCCAGAGCGGGCTCGTCGCCGTGACCGAGGGCCGCACCACGATCGAGGAAGTGCTGCGCGAGACGTTCCTCTAGGATCCCACCGAAGACGATCGAAGATGGCCAAAAGACTCCAACGCACCGCACCGGCGACCGCCCGCAGCGAGGGTGGCGATTCCAGCGCACCCGCGGCCGCGCGCAAGAGCGGCGGACGCGTGCCCGCGCAGCTCGTGACCGAGTTCACGACCCAGCTCGCGACGCTCTCGGCGGCCGGCATCCCGATCGTCAAGGCGTTGACGATCCTCGAGGGCCAGACGCGGCCCGGGCCGTTCAAGAATGTGCTCGCGTCGCTGGTCGAGGACGTGTCCGCGGGCACGGCGCTCTCGGAATCCATGGCGAAGCATCCGCAGTGCTTCGACACGCTGTTCTCGTCGATGGTGAAGGCCGGCGAGGCCGGTGGCGTGCTCGACGCGATCCTGAACCGCCTCGCGGCCTTCCGCGAGAAGGCGGCCACGATCCGCGCCAAGATCAAGGGTGCGCTGATCTATCCGGCGGTGGTCGCGGTGGTCGCGGTGGCGGTGGTGAGCGCGGTGATCGTGTTCGTGATCCCCAAGTTCGAGGAGATCTTCGACTCGTTCGGCGCCGAGTTGCCGTCGATCACGCGGCTCCTGCTCGACACCTCGCGCTTCACGATCAGCTACTGGTACGTTGTGTTCGGCGTGCCGTTCGCCATCGTGATGGGGCACTTCGCGCTGATGCGCCGCGGCGGGCCGTACCGCTATCGCATCCACAAGCTCCTGCTGCGCACGCCCGTGCTCGGGCAGGTGATCGCCAAGGCCAACATCGCGGGCTTCTCGCGCACCTTTGGCACCCTGATCGAGGCCGGCGTGCCGCACCTCGACGCGCTCTCGATCGTGCGCGACACGACCAGCAACGACGTGCTCGTCGAGGGCGTAGAGCAGATCCGCAAGGTGGTGCGCGAGGGTGAGGGCATCGCGCGCCCGATGGGCGAGAGCGGCGTGTTCGACGACCTCGTGGTCAACATGGTCGACGTCGGCGAGGCCACGGGCGAGCTCGACAAGATGCTGCTCAAGGTCGCGGACGCCTACGATATCGCGGTCGACCGGCGCATCGACGCCCTGTTCAAAGTGATCGAGCCAGCGCTCCTGATCATGATGGCCGTGGTGGTGGGCTTCATCGTCGTGGCGCTGTTCATGCCGCTGATGACGATCATGAGCCAGCTTTCCGCGGGCGGCTGACGCGGCTGCCTTTGACGCGCGGCCTCCGGAGCGCGAGCATGGGACGCGTGGTGACGCTCTCCCTGCGCCAGCGCGTGCTGCTGTGGATCCTCGCTATCCACGCTGCGGCTTTTGGCGTCGAGTTCGCGCTGTTCGGGCGCAACCTCGCCCGCACGAGCGAGCAGGAGTCGCTCGAGCTCGCCGGCGGGCTGGTCGGGAACCTGCGTTCGCAGATTCGGCCCGAGGGCGGCCTCAACGCGGCGCGCATCCTCGGCTGGGAGGAGTGGAGCCGCTTCGAGGACGCGCTGATCCTCGACGGCAATCTTGCGCTCGGGGCCGACGGCTCGGTGGTGCCGCAGGGCATCGCGCTCAATCCGCTCGGCTCGTCCCGGCGCGGGCCGGAGTTCGACGCCGCCACGGTCTACAGCAACATGTACCTCGCGCAGCAGAGTGGGCGCTCGGTCGACGACGTGGTCGGCGGCCGCGTGCTCCCGATCGACATGCCCGGCGGCGTTTGGGGGACCTGCTGGTATCGCATCGACCGCGATCAGGGCCGCACGACGCGGCTCGTGCGCGCCTTCCTGCTGCTGTTCGGGGTGACGACGCTCCTGATCGCGGCCACGCTGTACTTCGTGCTGCGCAGTGAGGTGCTCTCGCCGGTTTCGCGGCTGACCGTTGCCGCGCGTCGCGTCGCCGCGGGCGATCTCGAGGCCAGCGTCGAGCCGCCGGCGCGCGAAGGCGAGCTGCGCGAGCTCGCGCAGGCCTTCAATGGCATGGTCGGCGAAGTGCGCGACTTCAACGCGCGGCTCGAGCGCGAGGTGCGCGACGCGACGGAGCAGGCGCGCGCGGCCGAGCAGGCCGCGATGACCGAGCGCCGTCTCGCCGCCACCGGCAAGCTCGCTGCCGGCGTGGCGCACGAGATCAACAACCCGCTCGGGGGACTGCTCAACGCGGTCGAGCGCCTGCGTCGTGAGGACCTGCCGCCGCAGAAGCGCGCGCAGTACCTCGAGCTGCTTGCGGGAGGCCTCGAGCGCATCCGCGACACGGTCGGCAAGCTGCTGCGGCTCACGCCGCGCCAGTCCACGCGCGCCGCGCTCTCACTCGCCGTGCCCGCGCTCGACGCGATCGGCCTCGTGCGGCACCGCGCCGCGCGCGCCGGCGTGACGCTCTCGGTGTCCGATGGCTCGCGAGCCAGCGAGTTCGAGGTGCTGCCCGACGAGCTTGCGCGCGCGCTGGCTGAGCTGCCGCGCGTGATGGGCGACGCCAACGAGCTCGGGCAGGCGATCCTCAACTTGCTGGTCAACTCGCTCGATGCGCTCGATGCGCGCGGCGGCATCGGGCGCATCGACGTCGTGCTCCGCAGCGGCTATGTCGACGGCCTCGGGGCATGCGTGCTGCTCGACGTGCACGACGATGGCCCCGGCGTCCCGCGCGAGGAACTGCCGCGCCTGCTCGATCCCTTCTACACCACGAAGGACGCGGGCAAGGGCACGGGGCTCGGGCTCTCGCTCGTGCACTCCGTGGTGGTCGGCCACGGCGGGCGCCTCGAGCTCGAGAGCGAGCGCAGTCGGGGTTTCCATGTGCGGATCGCGCTGCCCGCTCGGGCTGGGGAGGCGTAGCGCGTGGAGTCCATGCTGCTCGTGCTCAAGGTGGTCCTGCTGTCCCTCTCCGCGCTGATCAGCGGCTCGGAGACCGCGTTGCTGAGTCTCGACGAGGAGCAGGCCCGTCGGGTCGGTCCGCGTGCGCAGGCACTGCTCGCGCGTCCTCAGCAGATGCTGAGCGCGGTGCTCATCGCCAACGTCGGCGTGAACACGCTCTTCTTCGCGTTCGCCGCCCGCGGCGCGGAGGACGCGGTCGGCATCGACGCCTGGATCGAGGGCCTGCTGGCGCTCGCGCTCGTCGTCGTGTTCGGCGAGGTGCTGCCCAAGAACCTCGCACGTCGCTCGCCCGAGCCCTGCGCTCGCGTCGCCGCCCCCTTCCTGTCCGTGATCGCGCTGTTCACCTCGCCGCTCGCGCGCTTGCTCGAGATCGCGCTCGTGCCGCTCTATCGCGTGCTCGGCCGCGTCGGGGAGCGCGAGCAGGGACTGTCGTCGAGCGCGATCTCCGACGCGCTGCGACAGGCGTCGGAGCAGGGGCACCTGCTCGGGGACGAGGCGCGCTTCCTGACCGCGATCGTGCGCCTCGAGGATATGCGCGTGCGAGAGGTGATGACGCCGCGCGTCGACCTAATTGTGCTCGACGTGTCCGAGGAGGGGCGCGCGGACGTGGTGCGACGCGCGCTCGACACCAAGACGCCTTGGGTGCTCGTCGTCGACGGTCGGCCGGACGCGATTATCGGACGCGTGCGCACGCGCAACCTCGCCGTGCATCTGCTGCGCCCCGTGCGGGAGATGCTCGAGCCCTGCGTGTTCGTGCCCGAGGTCGCGTTCGCCGTGTCCGCGCTGCGCCTCCTGCGCGAGCAGCATGTGGCGGAGGGCGTCGTGATCGACGAGTGGGGGGGCACGGCCGGGCTCGTCAGCGTCGAGACGATCTTCGAGGAGGTGGTCGGCGACCTGCGCGTCGAGGGTGAGGCGACCTATCAGCCCGTGGTCGAACTCGAGGACGGCAGCTTCGAGATCGACGGCGCGCTCTCGATCCGCGACTGGAACGAGCGCTTTGGCCAGGGCGTGGTGCCGCGCGAGTTCGAGACCCTGAGCGGGTTCGTGACCGTGCTGCTCGGGCGCTTGCCCAAGGTGGGGGACATCTGCACGTCCGGTCCGCTGGAGTTCCGCGTGCTACGCATGCACCGGCGACGGATCGAGCGCGTCGGTGTGCGCGCGCTCGAGACCGGGGAGCGGGAGGCGGCACTATGACGCTGGCTTGGATCCTGCTGCTGCTTGGCTCGCTGGTGCTCTCGGCGATCTTCTCGGGCTCGGAGGTCGCCTTCTACAGCTCGAGCCGCACGCGCATGGCTGCGGAGGCCCTGCGCGGCAGTCGCCTGCAGGCGCTCAGCCACCGGCTGTTGCGCAACGAAGGTCTGCTGCTCTCCTCGCTGCTCGTCGGCAACACGCTCGTCAACCAGCTCTCGGCCGTGGCGGTCGATGGGCTGCTGGAGCAAATGCCGATTCCGATCTCGTGGCACGAGATCTTAGTGGCCTTCACTCTGACACCTGTGCTGGTGCTGTTCGGCGAGCTCTTCCCCAAGGATCTCGCCCGCCGTCGCCCGCACCACCTTCTGCGCGTGGCCGCGCCGGTGCTGGCTTTCGTGCGAGTGATGGTGAGCCCGCTCGCTTGGCCCTTATCGCGCATCTCGGATGGCATCAGCTCCGTTCTGGGAGGGAAGGCCGATGGCTTCCGCTACGTCCACGCCCGCGAGCGAGTGTTCGACTTGCTGCGTGAGCGCGGAGGCCACGGTCTCCCGGACATCGAGCGCCTCGCGCTGAATACTCTCGACCTGCGCGCCCGTCAGGTCGAGCGGGTGATGGTGCCCTGGCGCAAGGTCGAGACCCTGCGGCTGGAACGCGGCCGCGAGGGGGCCCACGAGCAATTCTCGAGCACGATCTTCTCGCGCCTGCCGGTGATCGATGGCAAGGGGCACGTGGCGGGCTACATCCACCAGCTGGAGTTCCTGCGCGAGCGCCCAGACGCGCCCGTGGAGGGCCTGATCCGGCCTCTGATCGTGCTCGACCCCGCCACCCCGCTCGACCGGGCCCTCTCGCGCCTGCGCCAGAGCGGCCAGCGGGCGGCGCTGGTGGGTTCCCCGGCCAAGCCGGTGGGCTGGGTCACCCTGAAGGACCTCGTCGAGGAGGTCACCGGGGAACTCTCCCGTTGGTGAGCCCTTTTCGCCGGGGCAGGGGCGAACTATCCTGCGCGGCTGGTATAGAACAGTCGGGAGGCGCCGCGTCCGTCCCCGCCTCGCCCCCATGCATCCTCGCCTGTCCAACTGGTTGCACACGCCGCCTTCCCCGCTCACCCGGCTCGCCGCCGGCGCGCTCGGGCTCGCGGCCGTGGGGTCGTCGCGGAGCCCTGTGCCGCAAGGCGCGCCCCCGACTCCCACCCAGTCCACCCCGATGGTGGTGAGCAACGGTGGCACCGCCGACTCCAACGGCCGCATGGTGGCCGTGACGGGCACCGACATCACGGGCGCCTCGGTGCTGTATCTTGTCGACACCGAGAAGATGCGCCTGGCTGTCTACGCTGCGGCCTCCACCGGCTCGTATCAGGGCGTGCGCCTCGTCGGAGCCCGGCGCATCGAGCTCGACATGGAGCTCAACGGCTACAACGACAAGAGCGAGTACCCTTTCAGCGAGCTCGAGAAGCTGTTCGCCGAGAAGGGGTTGCTTTCCCTGCCCGCGGAGAAGCCCAAGGGCCAGTAGGTCCGTCAGGCCGCCCAAAAGCAGTTCGGGGGTTCGCGCCGTGCGCGGACCCCAGTCTCCCCCCAAAAACCCGCTAGAACCGAGAAGTACAGGAGAATCCCGTGGCCGAGAAGGAGTTCTACAGCTTCGACGAAGCCCTGCGCGAGCTGCGCCTCAAGGAAGAGGAGCTCAAGCGCCTCGTCAGCGAAGGCGAGATCCGCGCCATTCGCGAGGGCGAGGTCGTCAAGCTGCGCAAGAGCGACGTCGAGAACCTGCGCTCCACGCTGCAGGGTGGGGAAGTCGTCGACGTCGGCCAGGCCACCGAGGAAATCGTCTTCGAGGACGACACCGAGCTCGACGCCGGCATGGCAACCGAGGAGATCTCGGAAGCCGACACGATCCTCGAGGAGGAGGCCGCGGAGGCCGCCGAACAGGATGCCGGCGAGGAAGAGGAAGAGTACGCGCCGGTGCGCAACGAGCAGGAGCCCTTCGAGGGCGGCCTCGCGATCGGGCTGATGTGCGCGACCGCCGCGTTGCTGCTCGCCTCGGTGCCGCTCGCGCTCTCGCTCCAGTCGGGCTACCCCAACGCCTTCTCGAAGACGGTCGCCACCTGGTTCAACTAGGCCTTCGGTCGCGCTGACCGGCAAGGCTCGGGCCAGCGTGCCTGCCCGCGCGCCCCGCCCTCCTCACGACCTGAGGGGCGCGGGGTGCGCCATTTTTGCGCCATTCGTGCGCTTCGAAATTGCTTTTGCTTCCGCTAGTCTGCGACTCGCCTTGGCCCGCGTCCGAGCGGGCCGCGCGATCCGCTCGCGCCCCGCACCTCGCTCCTTTTCGCGTGCCCGGATTCGGGCAGGGAGCGACGACGGTGGCGCGCCGCGCATCGCCGCGAACGGGATCACCACGCCGATGAAGCTCACCTCTGTCACCTCGTTCCAAAAGAGCGCGCTGCTCTCCACCGCGCTCCTGTCGCTCGCCTCGTGCGTCGCGCAGGAGCGCTTCGACGACACGCAGCTCTCCGCCAAGCACTACCAGTCCAAGACCATCGAATCCGAGCGTCGCATCTCGGATCTCGAGGACGAGAACCGCCGCCTGCGCGCGCAACTCGAAGCCAGCGATAAGAGCCTCGCCGAAGCCGGCTTCTCCTCCGAGGCCGTCGATGCGCGCCTGCAGAACCTGCGCAAGATTTTGGCCGAGATCGGCGGCAACCCCGGCGACGTGACCAAGTTCGCCGTCGACGGCGGCTACGTCTACCGCATGAAGGACTCGATCGTCTTCGGCCTCGGCTCGGCCGAGGTCTCGGAGGACGGCAAGAAGGTCCTCGGCGAGATCTGCGAGGACATCAAGAGCCGTCCCTACGGCAAGATCTACGTGCGCGGTCACACGGACTCGACGCCGATCGCCAAGCCCGAGACCAAGGCCAAGTACCCGCACGGCAACCTGCAGCTCTCGGCGGACCGCGCAGTGTCGGTCGCCGCGTTCCTCGGTAGCAACGGCAAGCTCGATGAGAAGGGCGTGGTCGTGATGGGCTTCGGCTCGTCGGACCCGGTCGTGCCCAACGACACGCCCGAGAACAAGCAGAAGAACCGTCGTGTCGATATCTTCGTCGCCGATGCGGACAACGCCGGCACGGACACGAAGCAGTAGTCGCGGGCGACCGCGCGAGCGCGGAGCAGCGCGAGCCTTCGGGCTGGCGCTGCTCCTCGCGCTTTCGTGCGCGAGCTGCGGCGAGGGACGCGGCGACGCGGCGACGCTCGGACGCATCGAGGGGCTCGCCTTCGTGCCCGCGGGTCAGCTCTCGCTCTCGCTCGCGGGCCGCGGGGTGGTGACCTTCGAGGTGCGCGAGCCCCTGCTCATCGACTCGTTCGAGGTGACGCGCGCGGAGTGGCTGGTGCACCAGCGCTCACTCGGATCCGCGGTGGCGCCCGAGCTGCTCGCGCACACCGCGGAGTGGAGTGCGGACTCCGGCGAGTGGCCGGCGAGCTTCATGACGCAGCCCGAGGCCGAGGCCTTCGCGCGCGCGGTCGGCATGCGCCTGCCGCGTGCGGGTGAGTGGTTTCTCGCGGCCAGCGGGCCGCAGGGCCTGCCGTTTCCCTGGGGTGCCACGGCCCAGCGCAGCCTCGCCAACACGCTCGAGCTCGGGCTCGGTCGTCCCGTCGCGGTCGGTACGTTCGAGGCGGGCCGCTCCCCGCAGCGCGTGTACGACCTGCTCGGCAACGTGGCGGAGTGGTGCGCGGACCTCGCGCCCGAGCGCGACGTGCTCGCAGGCGACGAGCGCGTCTCGGTGCTCGGCGGCAGCTTTCACAACCGCGCGCGCGCGGTGATCGACCCACGCCTGACCGAGGGACAGAGCGAGCTCTTCGCGCGCGCGCTCTCGCGCGAGAGCCGCGCCGACGACGTCGGCCTGCGCTGCGTCGTGAACGCTGCCGAGTTCTTGCTCGAGAACCTCCCGCGAGTCCGTCCCGACCGTGCGCAGGCCCGGCGCTACGAGGCGCTCGGCCATCGCTGGGGAGTGCCCGCGCGCGGGCTGCTCGAGGAATTGGCTCGTCGGCCGGGCGCGTCTCCGGCCTTCGAGCACTTGCTCGCAGGAGCGTCGCGATGAGCGGGCCGGGCGAGTTCGAGGCGCCGCGGCGCGCGCGCTGGAGCGAGATCAAGTCCGCGCTGGAGTCGGCGGGCTTCGAGCCGTCGCGCGCGCTCGGCCAAAACTTCTTGGTCGACGAGAACATGCTGCGCGCGATCGTGCGCGACGCGCGCGTGGGCGCGGGCGACTTCGTGCTCGAGATCGGCCCCGGCGCAGGCGTGCTTACGGCGCAGCTGCTCGCAGCGGGCGCGCGCGTGCTCGCGGTCGAGATCGACGAGCGGCTCGCAAGCTTCTCGCGCGAGTTCCTCGGCGAGGAGCGCGTGCAGTGGATCGTGCGCGACGCACTCGCGGGCAAGCATGCGCTCGCTCCCGAGCTCGTTGCCGCACTCCCGGTGGAGGGCGACTGGAAGCTCGTCTCGAACCTGCCGTACTCCGCGGGGACGCCCATCCTCGCGGCCCTCGCGCGGCTCCCGAATCCGCCGGCCTCCGCCACCGTGCTGCTGCAAAAGGACCTCGCCCTGCGGCTGGCGGCCGAACCGGGTTCGAAGACCTATGGCGCCATCAGCGCCCGCCTGCAGGCGGTTTACGCGATCGAGCACCTGCGCGACCTCGGACCGCAGCTCTTCTGGCCCCGGCCGCAGGTCGACAGTTCGCTCTTGCGACTCGAGCTGCGCGCCGAGCGGCCGGGCGCGGAGGAGCTCGCCGCTCTCGACCCGCTGCTCGACACGCTGTTCTCCCAGCGTCGCAAGACCATTCGCAACCGCCTCGCCGAGTACCTCGGCGGGGGAGCCTTGGCCGACCTTGCCTGCGAGCGGCTCGGTCTCGACCCGCGCCTGCGCCCCGAGGACGTCGGTTACGAGCCCTGGCTTGCCCTGCTGCGCTCTGGGGCAAAAAAGCCCTGACTTTTTTGCTTGGCAGGCGCGCGAGTGAGGGCTACAAGCTGGCGCTTCGGAATCAGGGTTCCGGCTGACTCCACGCTCCGCCGTCAGGCCTCTCGGCCGGCGCCGACCTTCGCAGCCGCTGTTTATCCCCTCCGAGCGCCTCTAGCAGGGCCTGATCGGGGCCGTCCTTTCCAGCCGTCACCCCTGATGGCCGGTAGACGTCGTGCCCCTTTCGCGAGCCCCGCGACCCGTCCCCGCTCCATCCCTCGGCGCGACTTGATGCCCCGGTGCAGGCCGGCCCGCACCGGTTGATCCGACCACGGCCTCGACTCCCCGGGCATTCCACCCGGGCGCGCGCGGCCGGAACGGTAGCGAGGCGCGTTCCCCAAGGCCGTCTCGATGCGAAGCGTTACTCTCACCCCTCCCTCGCGCTGGGCCCTCTCGGGCCTTCCGAATGCCTTCGTAGCTCCGTCGCTGCGGCCTGTCCTCGCGGGCGATGAGCCCGGGAAGGGGGCTGAGACACGCGTGGCGGGCATTTCCTTCCCCCGCGCGGCCTCCCCCGCCCGGACTCCCGACCCTCAGCGTCTCTCAGGGGTAGCATTTGGCTGCACGACGGTCGGCAGCCTTCGGCGCTGGCTCTCTGCGGTCCCTCAGACCGCGCGGGGAGCCTGCGATCGACCCTCGCCAACGCGTTGCTCGACCCCAATTCACACCCACTGCCAGCCGGCCCACCGGCCCTGATCCATCATCCCACACCAGTGCGGGCCGCCCTCGGCGTACCGCGAATGCCACCCGTGTCGCTCACCGATTACGAGAACGCCAAGCAGGAGATCAAGCTCCGCAGCCCGATCGAGGAGGTCGTGCGCGAGCGCATACCCGACCTCAAGCGGGCGGGCGCGCTGTGGCAGGCCTGCTGCCCGTTCCACCAGGAGAAGTCGCCGTCCTTCAAGGTCGATCCGCGGCGGGGCACCTGGCACTGCTATGGCGCCTGTGGCACCGGCGGGGACGTGATCGAGTTCATCAAGCGCCACGACAACGTGGACTTCCAGGAAGCGCTGGCGACCCTCGCAGCGCGCTGTGGGGTGCGCCTGCCCGAGCGCCGCGACGAGCAGCGTCGGCGCGAGGAAGCCGAGCCGCGCTTCGTGCTGATGGCGCGGGCCGAGCGCTTCTACGCCCAGTTCCTGCGCCGTCCCGAGGGCGCCGAGGCGCTCAACTACCTGCGCAAGCGCGGGCTGAGGGACGAGACGCTCAACGCCTTCGGCGTCGGCTTCTCGCCGGCGTCGGGCCGGGCCCTGGTCGAAGCCACTACCCGGCTGGACATCGAAGTCGAGCGTCTGGTCGAGCTCGGTCTCGCGCGCGTCAACGAGCGCGGGCCCTACGACTTCTTCCGCGGTCGCGTGATGTTTCCGGTGCGCGATGACAAAGGCCGTACGCTTGGGTTCGGCGCGCGGCGCCTGTCCGACGACGACACTGCCGGCCCGAAGTACGTGAATACGCCGGAGACGTCGGTGTTCCACAAGGGCCACGTGTTCTACGCGCTCGACCACGCGCTCGAGCACGTGCGCCGCAGCGGTCACCTGATCCTCGTCGAGGGCTACACCGACGTAATGGCCGCGCATCAGGAAGGCCTGCGCACCGTGGTGGCCGTACTCGGCACCGCGACCACCGAGTACCACGCCGCGCTCGTGCGCCGCTCGGGCGCGCGCCGCATCAGCTTGCTGTTCGATGGCGACGAGGCCGGCCGCAAGGCGACCGTGCGCGCGCTCGGGGGCTTGCTGCCCCTCGACGTTCCGATCGACGTGGTGCGCATCCCCGGCAACGAGGATCCCTGCGACGTACTCGTGCGCGACGGGGTCGCTCCGATCGAGGCCGCTCTGGCCGCAGCCACTCCGTGGTTCGACTTCCTGCTCACGTGGGTGCGCGGATGCGAGGGCGAGGAGCGCTACAAGTCCCTCGACAGCGCGCTCGCCCTCGTCGGCCGACTCGCGCGTCCAATCGCCCGCGACGATCACATGCAGCGACTCGCATCCGAGCTCGGAGTGCCCGTCGACAGCGTGCGCGCGCAGTTCGAGAGCCTGCCCGAGCGGCGCGCCGCCGCCGAGCGCGCGCGGCGCGAGCAGCTGCAGCGCTCGCAAGGCTCGCGCTCGGGTGCGACGAGTGCGGGCGCGCAGGCTGCCCTCGAACCCAGCGCTTCAGGCCCGTTGCCCGCGGCCGCGAAGCCATCCGCCAACGAGATCCGGCTCGCACGTGCCCTGCGCGGGCTCGCGGCGGCCGCACTGCTCGAACCGACGCTCGCCAAGGATTGCCACGCCTACGTGGACTGGGCCGCCGACCCGGAGCTCAAGCGCATCTTCGAGGTGCTGACGGAGCTGCACGCGCGCACGCTCGGCACCTTCGCCCTTGAGGACGTGTTCCACGCGCTCGGAGATCATTCCGCGCGCAGCCAGATCTCGACGCTCGTGGCCTACGGGTCGAGCGCCGACAGCGCCCAAGGGCTCTTCAACGAGGAGAGCGAGACCATCTATGCGACGTGCCTGCGTATCCAGCAGGAACAGATCTTGCGCGACTTGAGCGCAGGAGTCGCAGTCCCCAGAGAACAGTTGCTCGAGCTCGAGGAACAGCTCCGCAGCAGCTTCAACCGAGGCAACCATGTCTGAAAAGCCGGAAGACACCGCCAAGCTCCTGATCGAGGAAGGCCGCAAGAAGGGCTACCTGACCTTCTCGGAGATGAATCGTCTCCTCGAGGACCAGTTCGTGCCCCCCGAGAAGATGGACGCCCTGTTCGTCCAGCTCGAGGACCACGGGATCGAGATCCTCGATGACGCGGAGACGCCGTCGGCGGCCGACGCGCTCGGCGGCGACGACGAGGATCCGGGCCTCAAGGAGGAGGACGCAGTCGACGCCGGGGACGACGACGGCGTGCCCGAGCCCGCGTTCCAGAAGGGCGTGATCACCGAGAAGATCGACGACCCGGTGCGCATGTACCTGACGCAGATGGGCGAGATCCCGCTGCTCACGCGCGACCAGGAGATCTTCCTCGCCAAGACGATCGAGATCACGCGCAAGCGCTTCCGCAAGAAGTGCGTCGGCTCCGGCCTGTGTATGGACTCGGGCCTGCGCACGCTGGAGCAGGTGCAACGCGGCGAGCTCGCCTTCGACCGCACGCTCAAGGTCAATCCCAACCCCAAGCCGGACGACGACCCCAAGATCGTCGAGACGCTGGGTAAGAACTTCCTCGCGCGACGCCTGCCCGTGAACATCGTCACGATCAAGGACCTGCTCGGGCGTCTCAAGGCCGAGTACGCGCCGCTGCTCGACCCCAAGGCCACGCGCAAGGAGCGCTCGGAAGAGCAGAAGCGCGTGCAGGAGCTGCGCCGCAAGCTGGTGATCCTGATCGAGGAGTGCCACCTGCAGGTGAAGAAGTTCAAGCCCTACATGGACGCCATGGACGCGCACCATCGCGAGATGCGCGCGGTCGAGCGCAAGCTCGCGGCCGCCAAGGCGGCCAAGAAGCCGGAGCTCGTCAAGGAGCTCTCCGCACGCCTGCTCGAGCTCGAGGCTCAGGCCCTCGAGCCCGCCGACCGGCTCAAGCGCCGCGTCGAGCAGTCGCGCCTGCACTACCTCGAATACGAGGATGCCAAGCGCAAGCTCTCGAGCGGCAACCTGCGCCTCGTGGTC
>SXKQ01000183.1 GCA_005778045.1 Planctomycetia bacterium | reverse complement strand
GAATGCGCAGGTGGTGCTTGACAAGGCGGCTTCCGTCGCCGAGCGCCGTCGTGCCGTCATCCCCAGTTTTGGTGTAAATGCGAGTGAGCCGGACCATGGTAGGACGCATATCATGGGGTCGGATCGGCCGCTCTGCCATGCAAGAAAGAGGTTCGGGCCGGGGTAACGGCGCACGGAGATCGCTTCAGGGGCGGCGCGCCGGGTAATTTCTCGCTCCCTAGCAGGCCCCGCGCATGAAACACCCCTTCCGACTCGCGCTCCCCTTCGCCCCGCTGGTCCTCGCCGCCTGCGCCAGCGAGCCCGCGGCCCCGCAACCGGTTCACCTCGCGACCGAGGCGGAGCAAGCCGCACCGGCGATACCGGTCGAGCCCACGCCGGCCCCGAAGCCCGTCGCGATCTCCGAGCCGGTCCCGCCGGAGCTCATCCCTGCGGAAGTCGGGGGCGCCACCCCGGGCGCGGCGGGCATCGGCGACTCGCTGATCCCCGAGCAGGGCAACGGAGGCTACGACGTCGAGAGCTACGACATCGCGCTCGACCTCGAGGCCGCCGCCGGCCCGCTGCGCGGTACGACCCGCATCCGCGCGAGCGCGACCCAGGAGCTCTCGCGCTTCAACCTCGACTTTCACGGCATGACCGTCGACGCGATCACCATCGACGGCGCAGCCGCGACCTTCGCGCGCGAGGCCGACGAGCTGATCGTCACGCCGCCCGCCCCGCTCGCGCTCGGCACGCCCTTCGAGTGCACGGTCACCTACAACGGCAAGCCCGAGGGCGTGCGCGACCCGTCGATGCCGATGTTCGCCATGGGCTGGACCGTGCGCGACGGCGAGGCCTACGTCTTCAGCCAGCCCGCGGGCGCGATGACGTGGTTCCCGTGCAACGACCACCCCAAGGACAAGGCGCTCTTCCGCATCTCCCTGCGCGTGCCCAAGCCCCTCGACGCAGTTGCCAACGGCGTACTCGTCGAGACGATCGAGGAGGAAGCCGCGCGCACGTTCGTATGGAAGGCGCGCGACCCGATGGCGACCTACCTCGCGACGGTCGCGATCGCCGAGCTCGACTCGGAGACGTACCACACCGCCGAGGGGCTCGAAATCACCAACTGGTTCACGCGCAAGTCGAAGGAGAACTCGCGCAAGGCGTTCCAGAAGACCGACGAAGTGCTCGCGTTCTTCTCGCAGGCCTTCGGGCCCTATCCGTTCGAGATCTCCGGCAACATCCTCACCAATGCGCGCATCCCCGGCGCGCTCGAGACGCAGACCAAGCCGGTCTACGGCGCGGGCACGGGCTCCGAGGACATCATCGCCCACGAGCTCGCGCACCAGTGGTTCGGCAATGCAGTGTGCGTCGAGGACTGGAACGACATCTGGATCAACGAGGGCATCGCCGAGTACGCGGCGTGGATGTACTACGAGTCCCACGCGGGCCGGGAGAAGTTCATCGAGAAGGTGCGTTCGAACTACGGCATGGCGCGCATGATGAAGGCCTCGGCGCCCGGCCATGTCACGGTCGAGGAGATGTTCGGCGCCAACGTCTACGTGCGTGGCCCGATCGCGCTGCACATGGTGCGAGAGAGCGTGGGCGACGAGCGCTTTCTCGCGCTCATGCGCAAGTGGGTCGCCGACCACCTGCACGGAAACGCGACGCTCGAGCAGTTCCTCGCCCACGTCGAGGCCGAGGTCGGCGCCGACGTGCGCGCCAAAATGGAGCCGTGGATGTTCGACGCCGAGATGCCCAAGGTCGAGGAGTGGGACGCCGCTATGCGCGAGCGCCAGGCCCGCCGCGACGCCGAGCGCAAGGAGCGCGACGAGAAGCGCCGCCGCAACCGCGACGCCAGCGAGCAGGCCCCCACGGACAAGCCGGCCGAGAAGCCGGCAGAGCCCGCGCCGGAAAAGCCGGCCGAAAAGCCGGCGGACAAGCCGACCGACGGCTGAGTGAGCTAGGCCAGAGAGCCGCGCTCGCCCTCGTCCCTGCGGAGGGGGCGCGTGCGATTTCAGATCGCAGCCCGGCGCTAGTCGGCGCTCGCGGACGCTTCGGGGCTGTCGTCGAGCTCGCCGTAGCGCTGCTTGGCGTCGTCGCGGCGCAGGTCGCGGGGCGGGCCGCCGATGCCGAAGTCGCGCGGCGAGAGCTTGGAGCCGAGGGCGCGCATCATCATGTGCCAGGCGCGCGCATCGCGACTCTCGAGCGGCACGCGCGTGAAGATGCGGTCGATCGACTCCTCGATGTCCCGCTTCGCGGCGAGCGAGAGCGCGACCTTCTCGCCGTACACGGCCTTTAGGTGCTCGCGCAGAAAGCTCTGCTGGCGCTCGCTCGCCATGCGTGGACCGCGCTCGCGCTTGTGCACGGCATCGCCGGTGTAGAGGGTGAACAGCACGATGCTCGCGGCGGTGGCGAGGTTGAGCGACTGGTGCTCGGCGCTCGTCGGCAGGAAGGCGACCTCCTTGCAGGCCTCGGTTTCCTCGCCGGAGAGGCCGTCGGCCTCCGAGCCGAACACGAGCGCGACCATCTGCCCGTCGTCGTCGCACAGGTCGCGGTACTCGTTCGCGCGCTCGCGCCAGTCGGCCCGCAGGCGCCCGTCGCGGGGCCGCGCCGTGAACGCGACCGAGTGCGTCGTGTCAGCGAGCGCCTCCGCCAGTGTCGGCACGACGCGGATGCGCTCGCGGATCTTCTCGACGCCGTGGGCCATCATGGTGAAGTCAGGGTGTACGAGCATCGAGTGCTTCTGGGGCGCCACGAGCACGAGCTCCACCGGCCCGAAGTTGGCGACGGAGCGCATCACCGAACCGACATTGCGCGGACCCTGAGTGCGGACGAGGACGACACGCTTCATGCCTTGCCCTCGCGGACGGCCGCGATGTGCGCGGGGTCGGGGTTGCCGCCGGAAACAACGCACGCGACGCGCAGGCGGTCGGCGCGACTGCGACCATGCAAGGCGAGGCTCGGCAGCTTGCCGGAGAGCACCACCGCGGTCGCCGCCGCGCCGGCAGGCTCGACGGTCCAGCCGCCGCCCAGCACGAGCTCGCGCTGGGCGGCGAAAATCTCCTCGTCGGACAGCGTGACCACCGAGTCGACGGAGAGGCCGCAGATCTCGGTGTTGAGTTGGCCGGCGTAGGGCGGGCACAGGCCCTGCACCTTGGTCGTGATGCGTTCGAGCGTCACCGCGCGGCCTTGCTCGAGCGAGAGCTTCATCGAGGGCGCGCCCGCGGGCTCGGCCCCGACGATCAGCACGCGCCGGCCGAGCGTCTGGCGAATCGCGAGCGCGCAGCCCGCGAGCAGGCCACCGCCGCCGCAACACACGATCACAACCTCGACTTCAGGCCAGTCTTGCGCGATCTCGAGTCCGACCGTTCCGGCTCCCTGCAGCGTGCGCTCGGCGTCGTAAGGGTGCACGAGCGTCACGCCGGCGGCCACGCGCTCGGCGCACAGCCGCTCGGCCTCCGCGCGCGTCGCGCCGAGCAGCACCTCGGCGCCGAACTCGCGACAGGCCGCGATCTTGTTCGGGTACGCGTCCGCGGGCATCACGATCGTCGCGCGCACGCCCGCGCGCTGCGCCGCCCAAGCCAGCGCCTTGCCGTGGTTGCCGGAGCTGACGGCGACCACTCCGACCGCGCGCTCGGCGGGCGAGAGCAGCGCGAGCTGGTTCCACGCCCCGCGCGCCTTGAACGAGCCCGTCTCCTGCAAGCACTCGAGCTTGAGGCGCAGATCGACCCGCTCGTCGGCGCACTCAAACGGCGCAAGCGGCGTGCGCCGCACCACGCCCTGCAGGCGCTCGGCGGCTTGGGCGATCACGATCCGCTGGAGGTGGTCGACACTCACGGCCGGGGGATTCTACGCGCCGCGCGCCGTGCCTCGCTCGCCCTCCGGCACGGATTGGGGAAGCGCCTGCCCACGGCTGGGCCTGTCCGTCCTATACTCCCGCCCTTCTTCTACGGAGTTACTGAGCACCACGATGGCCTGGACCCACCTCGACAGCGAGAGTCTCTACAACGTCAGCAACTGGGGACGCGGTTATTTCTGCGTCAACGCCGCCGGCAACGTCGAGGTCAGCCCTGAAGGCCCCGACCGCCCCGACCGTCCGGGCATAGACCTGAATGAGCTGATCGGCCAGATCAAGCGCCGCGGCATTGCGACACCGGTGCTCTTGCGCTTCGACGGCATCCTGCGCAGCCGCGTGCGCGAGCTGAACCAAGCCTTCAACGCCGCCCGCGCGGAGTTCAACTATCAGGGGCCCTACCGCGGCGTCTTCCCGATCAAGGTCAACCAGCAGCGCCACGTCGTCGAGGGCATCCTCGAGGAAGGCCGCAAGCATGGCACGGGTCTCGAGGTCGGCAGCAAGCCCGAGCTGCTCGCTGCGATCGCGCTGCAGGCCGACGGCGGCAGCCTCGTCATCTGCAACGGCTACAAGGACGAGGACTACGTCGAGACCGCGCTGCTCTCGGGCAAGCTCGGCATCATCCCGATCATCGTCATCGAGAAGTTCAGCGAGCTCGCCACGATCCTGCGCACGAGCGCGAAGATCGGCATCAAGCCCGTGATCGGCGTGCGCGCCAAGCTCGGCGGCAAGGGCTCGGGCCGCTGGAGCGACTCGGGCGGCGACCGCTCGAAGTTCGGCCTGACCACGCGCCAGATCGTCGACGTGGTCGAGACCCTCGACCGCGCCGGCCAGCTCGATTGCCTCGAGCTGCTGCACTTTCACATCGGCAGCCAGGTGACCGACATCCGCGCCATCAAGAACGCCCTGCGCGAGGCGACCCGTACGCTCGTCGAGCTGTGGGAGATGGGCGCGCGCATCAAGTTCCTCGACGTCGGCGGCGGCCTCGGCGTCGACTACGACGGCTCGAGCACGAACTTCGAGTCCTCGATGAACTACTCGCTCGCGGAGTACGCGCGCGACGTCGTCTACCACCTCTCGGTGGCCTGCGAGGAGGCTGCGATCCCGCAGCCGGCGATCGTGACCGAGTCCGGCCGCGCGCTCACGGCGCACCACGCGGTGCTCGTGGCCGAAGTGCTCGGCGTGACCGACTTCGCCACCTCGGGCAACCCCGAGTCCGCGGGCGAGGACGAGCACGAGCTGATCCAGAACGCCTTCAGCGTCTCGGAGACCGTCACGGCGAAGAACTATCAGGAGGCCTACCACGACGCGCAGCAGCTGCGCGACGAGGCCATGGTGCTCTTCAACGTCGGCCAGATGAACTTGAAGGAGCGCGCGCGCGTCGAGGAGTTCTTCTGGAAGACCTGCTCGAAGATCCTGAAGCTCGTCCGCACGCTGCCCTACGTGCCCGACGACCTCGCGAACCTTGAGCGCGACCTCGCGGACACGTACTTCCTCAACTTCTCAGTGTTCCAGTCGCTGCCCGACTCGTGGGCGATCAACCAGCTCTTCCCGGTGCTGCCCCTGCACCGCCTCGCCGAGCAGCCGACGCGCCGCGCGATCCTCGCGGACATCACCTGCGACTCCGACGGCAAGATCGATCGCTTCTGCGACCTGAAGGACGTCAAGCGCACGCTTGAGCTGCACCCGCTGCGCCCCAACGAGCCGTACTACATGGGCTTCTTCCTCGTCGGCGCGTACCAAGAGATCCTCGG
>SXKQ01000023.1 GCA_005778045.1 Planctomycetia bacterium | reverse complement strand
GCAGCACGTCGCAGTCGACCCACACCGTGCGCTCTGTCATCTTCGCGAGGTCCACGACGCCGCGCAGCGAGCGCCCGATCAAGCGCTGGATCTCCACCGAGCGCCCGTCGACCTTGCCGTTGCGGTCGCGCGCCTTGCGGTCCTTGGTCGAGCTCGGAAGCATCGAGTACTCCGCCGTGAGCCAGCCCTGCCCGCGCCCCTGCAGGAACGGCGGCACGCCGTCGGTGTACATCGCCGTGCACAAGACGCGCGTGTCGCCGAAGGAGACGAGCACCGAGCCGGGCGCGTGCTTGCTGAAGCCGCGCTGGAACGAGACCTGCCTCAACGCATCCGCCGCCCTGCCGTCGATTCGTGCCATCGTTCCTTGTCCTGCGCCTCGAAGAGTCCCGCGTGGTTCGCGGGGCGAGGAGTCTAGCTCGCGCGCGCTGCGGCACGGTGTGGTCGAGCGCGCGTCGCGAAAAATCCGGGCTGCTGCGCGACCAGCGGCACCGCCGCGCGACGGAGTGCGTGCGGCGGGGAGGTGCCGCGCCTTCGATGGACGATCGCGTCATGAGTCGGGGACCTCGCAGGCGAGTCGAGTCGAGTTCGCCACGCACTTCGGAGCCCCGCTCCGGCTCTGGACGGACTCCTGACTGCACCGGGCCGCGGCTGGACCTGACATGGGGCGTCGGTCCGCCGGGACAGCATCGTCGTGCGAAGCAGCGCGCCGCGGGCACTTCGGGCCCGCTCTCCCCGCCGCATCTCTGTCGCGTGCGCGCTCGCTCAGGCGCTCGGCCGCACCTGCCGGATGTACTCGAGCGGGATCCACTCGCTCGCTGCGTGCGCGCCCGCGGTGGCTTGGAGTTCGAGCAGCAGGCCGCGGGAGAGTTCGAGTGCGCGCACGCGGCCGAGGAGCTCGCGCTCGCCGAGCTCGACACGCACGCTGCGGGCCCCAAGCTGCGCGGCCGCGAGGACGCGCGCACCCAACTCGGACGATTCGAGGGCCTCGCGCTCGAGCTCGCGTCCGAGTCGCGCGAGCAGGACGCGCTCGGCGTGTTCGAGGGAAGCGTCGCCGCCTTCGAGGGCGATGCTCGTCACGCGCCGCGCGGCGAGCAGCTCGGCGGGGAACTCGACCTGTGCGACGTTGAGGCCGATGCCGACGACGTAGTGAGGCGCCGCGGGATCGAGGCCGCGCGTCTCGACGAGCACGCCGGCGAGCTTGGCGGGCTCGCTCGCGGCGCGGTCGACGACGACATCGTTCGGCCACTTCAGGCGTGCGGAAGCGACGCCGAGCTCGCGCGCTGTCTCGAGCGCGGCGATGCCGGCTGCCATCGTCAGCGCGGCGGGATGCAGCGCGGGAGCCCCCGGCAACAGCAGCAGGGAGAGGTACAGCCCGCCGTCGGGCGCACTGTGCCAAGTGGCACCGCGGCGACCGCGGCCCGCGGTCTGCTCGCGGGCCACATGCACGTCGCCGTTCTCGGCCGTGCCAGCGGCGAGAGCCGCGAACAGCCGCTCGCTGGTGGAATCGACGCGCTCGTGGTGACGGACTCGCAGGTACACGTTGGACTCGGAGTGTACGGCCGCGGACCGTACCTGCGTGTGACGCGCGCGAGCTCCTGCGAGTGTCCGGGACTCGAAGTCCGCTCAGGACTCCAAGTTCGTCGAACCCGGGTTGAGCAGGTCCTTGAGCCGCGCCATCACGTTGGAGTGGATCTGGCACACGCGCGACTCGGTGAGCGCGAGCATCTCGCCGATCTCGCGCATCGTGTGACCGATGTCGTAGTACTGCTCGATGATGAAGCGCTCCTTGTGGGAGAGCGACTTCGTGATGTGCAGCATCAGGTCGCGGCGGTTGAGCTCGAAGACGGGGTCGACGGCTTTCGCGTCCTCGACGATCTCGATCTTCTCGCCGCCGCTGTCGTCGTCGCGATCGTCCCAGCGCTCGGAGAGCGAGAACATGGTCTTGGCGCGCGACTGGCTCAACTCGACCGAGAGGGCCGCGTGGTCCATGTCGAGCGCCAAAGCGAGCTCGGCATGGGTCGGCTCGCGACCGTACTCACCCTGCAGGCGCTGCAGGGTCTTCTCGATGCGGCTCGCCTTGAGACGCACGAGGCGCGGGACCCAGTCCTGCGAGCGCAGCATGTCGAGGATCGAGCCGCGGATGCGCGTCGTGCAGTACGTCTTGAACTTGATGCCGCGGTCGAGATCGAAGCCGCGGATCGCATCCATCAGGCCGAACGCGCCAGCGCTCTCGAGGTCGCCGAGCTCGATCGACTTGGGCAGGGTCTGGAGCAGGCGCTCGGCGATGTGCTTGACGAGCGGCAGGTGCAGCTCCATCAGCACGTTGCGCATCTCCTCGATGTACTTCTCGTCGCGCGTCTTGGCGGTCGCGCCGCTGCGGTAGTAGCCCCAGATGTCCTCGGTGGGCATCTGGCACAGTTCCTCGAGGGTCGGGCGCTCGGGGTTCTTGGGCTTGATCGAGACGCGGGCCGCCTTGGGCTCCTCAATCTCGGGGATCTTGAGCTTGAGGACCGGCTCGAGCTCCTCGGGTTCCTTGCCGTCCGTCTCGCTGAACTCTTCCCCTTCGGCCTCGACCGGCTGCTCGCCTTCGGCGGCCGCCGTCGCTTCGAGCTCCGGCTCCGGGCGTCCACCCTTGGCCCGCTTGTTCTTCTCCACGGCAGAAGCCTTCGCGGCGCCCTTGGCGGAGGTCGCCTTGGCGTCCATCTTCGCTCCCGTCTTCGTGCTCTGGCCAGCGTCCTTGGCCGCCGGGGGCTTCTTCGCCCCCGTCGAGCCTTGCGCGGGCTTGGAGCCGCTCTTTTCCTTTCCGCTGCCCTTGGCGGCGGCGGGGGTCTTGGAGGTCGAACGATTCTTCTTCGCCGGCGCCGCGCTGCTCATGTCGCCTGTTTTCGGCGCCTTGGCGTCGGACCTGAGGCCCTTCGACCCGGTTTTCTTCGGATCAGCGCCCGCGGCCGAGCGGGGCACGACCCTACCCTTCGTGGCGGCGCTGGTCGGGAGGGGCTTGCCCTTGAGGGCGGGTGCCGCGGGACCAGCCTTGCTCACCGTGCCCTTACCCGCGGCCACCTTGCCCGCGGCCACCTTGCCGGGCGCGCTCAGCGGGGCCTTCGCGGGGGTGTTCGAAGGTACCGGCCGCGCGCTCGCCGCCGCCTTGCGGCCGGGCGGCGGGGCCACCATGGGCTTGGACCCGCGGGCGTTGGCCTTGGCGGTGGCCGGAGTGCTCTTCTTCGGGGCCATCAACCGTCTCTAGTACTTCACCAGCGAGTGAACGGCAACGTCGGACAGGCGCTGACGCCCATTGAGGAACAGGAGTTCCATCAAGAAGCAGGTTCCGGCGACCGTGCCGCCGACCTGGCGCACGAGCTTGACAGCCGCGCCCATGGTGCCGCCCGTGGCGAGCACATCGTCGACGATCAGCACGCGCTGGCCCTTGGTCACGGCGTCGACATGGATCTCGATGCGATCCGTGCCATATTCGAGGTCGTAGCTCTGGCTGACGGACTTGGAGGGCAGCTTGCCGGGCTTGCGGATCGGCACGAAGCCCTTGCCCGCGCGCAGGGCCAAGGGGGCGCCAAAGAGGAAGCCGCGCGACTCGATGCCGCAGATCACGTCGTAGGTCGACGGAGGGACCAGCGCGAGCAACTGGTCGATGCAGTGCGCGAACGCCGGCCCGTCCTGCAGCAGCGGGGTGATGTCCTTGAACAGGATGCCCGGCTTGGGGAAATCGGGGACGTCGCGGATGTAGCGTTCGATCACGGTGGAGTTCGTCGGTTTCGGCTGACGGCGGCGAGACAAGCTCCGCAGGAGTCTGACCTTCGCCGCGCCCGAATGCTCGCGCCGCGGCGGGGGAATCCCGCCCGGGCGGGGCTACATCTCCTCCGGGGCGGGGATGCCAATCAGCCGCAAGCCGTTGCCCAGACAGGACTTGGCGCAGCGGACGAGGGCTACGCGAGCGGCTCCTTCCGGCCCGGAAGTGCCCAGCACGCGGTTGTCGGAGGACGACACCCAAGTCGACACGTCGCGCGAGAGGGCGAGCAGGTACTGCGACAGCTCGCTGGGCTCGGCCTTGGCCGCCGCCGAGCGCGCCACGTCGCCGAAGCGGCCGATCGTGACGAGGATTTCGCCGGCGTTCTCGAGCGCGGACCAGTCGGGCTTGGAGCGCAGGGCCGCGTCCTCCGTGGCGATCGCCTTGCGCAGGATCGAGGCGAGGCGCGCGTGGGTGAACTGCAGGTAGGGGCCGGTGTCACCCTCGAAGGACAGGATCTCGCTCTCGTCGAAGATCACGTCCTTGATGCGCTCGCGCTTCAGGTCGTTGAAGACCAGCGCGCCGAGCGCGACCTGACTCGCGACCTGCGCGCGATTCGCCAGGGCGGGGTTCTTGGCTTCAATGACCTTCCCCGCGGCCTCGGTGACCTCGTCGAGCAGGTCATCGAGCACCAGCACCTCGCCGCGCTTGCGGCTGGCGATCTTCTTGCGGCCCGGGCCGAGCAACAGGCCGAAGTCGACGTGCTCGACGCGCGGCTCCCAAGGCTGCTGCATGCGCTTGAGCACGCCCTTGAGCTGGCGGAAGTGGAGCTTCTGTTCGCCGCCGACCACGTACAGGCAGCGCTCGAAGCCGAACTCCTCCCAGCGCGAGAACAGCGCCGCAAGGTCGCGCGTCGCGTAGAGCGTCGTGCCGTTGGTCTGCTGCAGCAGGCAGGGCGTTTCCTTGAGCGACTTGTCGAGCTCGCCGAGCTGCACGACCAGCGCGCCCTGCGAGATCTCGGTCACGCCCGCACCCTTGACGCGCTCGAGGGTCGGCGCGAGCAGCGGCTCGTACCAGCTCTCGCCGCGCACCAGCTCGTGGGATACGCCAAGGCGCGCGTAGGTGGCGTTGAATCCGCGCATGGAGACTTCGGTCACCCAGCGCCACAGCTCGCGCACCTCGCCCTCGCGCCCGCTCTCGAGCTCCTGATAGGCGGCGACGGCCTCGGCCTGGAACTGCGCGTCTTCCTTGAGCGCGGCCTTGCTGCGCTGGTAGAGGTCGAGCAGGCCCATCACCGGATCGGCCTCGAGGTCCACCTCGCCCTTCCAGCGCCGCAGCGCGACCACCAGCCCGCCGAACTGCGCGCCCCAGTCGCCGATGTGATTGATGCCGACGACCTTGTAGCCAAGGTGGCGGAACATGCGCACGAGCGCGGCGCCGATGATCGTCGAGCGAATGTGCCCGATATGCATCGGCTTGGCGATGTTGGGCGAGCTGAAGTCGATGACGATGGTCTTGCCCGCGCCCTCGTCGGAGCTGCCGAAGCGCTCGCCGGCGATCGCGACCTCGGAGCAGATCTCGCGCGCGAGCAGCGGTCGGTCGATGCGGAAGTTCAGGTAGGGGCCCGCGGCGCTGGCCGTGATCCCGTCGAGTTGGCCGGCGAGGGCTGCGGCGAGCTCGGCGGCGACGGCCGGCGGCGCCTGCTTGCGCTCCTTGGCGACGAGGAAGCAGGGGAAGGCGAGGTCGCCGAGCTTGGGGTCGCGCGGGCGCTCGAGCTTGAGCTGGGCCACGGGCTGGCCCGTCAGACGGGCGAGCGCGGCGAGGATCGGTTCGCTGAAGATCTGCATGGGAGCGCGCAGAGGATAGGACCGGCCGCGCGCCCGCGCCTACGCCATTCCCCGGCCCCGGGCGCTATCCTCTCGCACGTCATGCCCGCGCCCCCGCCCGACGCTCGATCGTTCCGCTCCGAAGTGGTCTCGGTCTCGCCCTGCGGCGATGATGGCGTGCTGCTGCGCATCCGTCCCGAGCGCGAGCTGCCGCCGGTGCGCGCCAGCCGCTTTTTCATGCTGCGCCGAGAGGACGCGCTCTCGCCTGCCATCCCGCGCCCGTTCTCGATCTACCGTCAGCACGGGAACGAATTCGAATTCCTGATCAAGGTCATGGGCAAGGGGACGAGCGCGCTCGCGCAGAGCGTCCCCGGCACGCGCATCCGCACCGTGGGGCCGCTCGGCAATGGCTGGCCCGCGCTCTCTGGCGTCGGCGCGCCTTGGGTGATGCTCGCCGGTGGCGTCGGCTCCGCTCCCTTCTACATGGCGATCGAGCAGGCGCTCGCCGGCATGGACGGCGAGCAGCCCGCCGCGCTCGCCGACTTGCACTTCCTGTTCGGCGCCGCGCGAGCAGGCTTCCTCTACGACGTCGATGCCTTCGAGCGCCTCGGCGTGCGCGTGCACACGGCGACCATCGACGGCAGCCACGGGCACAAGGGCAACGTGCTGCAGCTGCTCGAGGAACTTCAGCGCGCGGGCAAGCTGCCCGAGCGCGTGCGCGTGCTCGCCTGCGGCCCTGAGCGCATGCTCGCGGCGGTCGCGAGCTGGTGCGACGCGCGCGGGCTCGACTGCTGGCTCTCGCTCGAGACCCTGATGGGCTGCGGCGTCGGCATCTGCAACGCCTGCCCGATCCCGACGCGGCCCGAGGGCCCGCGCGGCGCGTGGCCCAACGTGAAGTGCTGCGTCGAGGGCCCGGTCTTCAAGACCGACGAGATCGCTCTGCACGCGCTCGGGCACTAGCCCGCGCGCTCGAGCCCGCTCACTTGGCGCGGCCGAGGTCGCTCTTCAGCTTTTCGAGCGCCTCGCGCAGGCCGGGAGTCCATCGACCCGCGGGATCGCGGGCCAGAGCTTCCTCGAGCGGGGCGACGGCGTCGGCGGGGGAGAGCTGCAGCTGCAGGACCCCGGCGTTGTAAAACGCCTCGACGAGCTGCTGATCGCGCAGCGGATCGCTCGAGGGTTCCTGCAGCCAGCGCGCGGCATCGGAGAAGGCGCGCAGCGCCTCGTTGGGACGGCCGAGCGCGAACAGCGCCTTGCCGCGGAAGAGGTGCGCGGGCCCACTCGAGCCCTCGATGCGCAGCACCTGCTCGAAGAAGTCGAGCGCGACCTCGAAGCGCTGCTCGCGCGCCGCCATCACGCCGAGCTGGAGGAGCGGGGCGGCGCTCCAAGGCGCGAGCGCGCGGGCGCTGCCGAGCGCCGCGCGTGCGCGATCCCCGAGGTCGAGCTCGATCGCGGCCATGCCGAGCGAGAGCCAGCTCTCGACGTCGTCGGGAGCGAGCTCGACGGCGCGATCGAGGCTCGCGAGCGCGTCGCGCCAGTGCGCGCGCTCGAGCTGCAGGCGGCCGAGGTTGAACCACGCCGCGTGGTGGCGCGGGTTGCACTTCGTGGCGCGCACGAGCTCCGTCTCGGCCTCGTCGACGCGGCCGAGGTGCTTGAGGCTCACGCCGAGCCCGCAGCGCGCCTCCGCGCTCCCCGGCGCACCGTCGGCGAGCTTGTCCGCCAGGTTGCGGAACACGAGCTCGGCCTCGTCGCGCGTGCATTCCTGCGGGATGTGCAGCGCGCACAGCAGGTGGTACCAGCCGACGCCGAGGCTCGACTGGATCTCGTCGAAGGCCGTGACGAGCACGCGCGGGTCCGGCGGTGACTCGGTCGACAGGTCCTGCGCGGCACAGAACTGGTCGTTGGCCTCTAACAGCAGCGCGGCGTCGTTCGTCGCGCGGAAGCGATCGAGCAGCACGCGGCCAAGACCCCAGCGCACGTACAGGCTGCGCGGGCTGTGCTCGACGCCGTCGCGGAAGAGTGCGAGCTCGTCGTGCCACACGCGCATGCGCGTGACGTCGCGCCAGCTCGCGAGCGCGGCGAGCGCGCAGAGACTCGCCAGCGCGGCCGGCTTTCGCAGGCGCTCGAGCGCGAGCGCGACCAGCAACGCCACGCCCAGCGCGCTCACGTAGAGGAAGCGCTCGGAGAGCGGGAAGCGACCGATCGACTCGATGCGCAGCACGGCCGGCGCGATGCCGCCGAGGGCGATCGTGAGCGCCAGCACGACAGCGCGCGCTCCGCGCTTCCACGCGCTGCGCAGGGCAATCGCCCACGCCACGAGTGCCGCGACCGCGATCCACAGCTGTGCATCGTCCCACGGGATCTCGGGCCGGACCTCGCGGAACAGGTTGAGTCGCAGCGGCCATGCGAGCAGCGCGAGCGCGCCGCCGAGCAGCTCGACACGCAGCGTGAACGCGCGCAGGGCCGTTTCGCGCAGGTGCGACGTGACGAGATCAAAGCCAGCAGCGGAGCTGTCAAACACCAACGTGCGCGCGAGCCAGTACGCAGCGAGCGCCACCAGCGCGGGCAGGTATGCACGCCAACGCGGCTTGCCCTCGCCGCCGAGCGTCCAGTCGAGGGCTGGCGCGAGCGCG
>SXKQ01000182.1 GCA_005778045.1 Planctomycetia bacterium | reverse complement strand
GACTTACCGGCGCCGTTCTCTCCGACGAGCGCGAGCACCTCACCCGCGCGCGCCTCGAGCGACACGCCCGCGAGCGCCACGGTCGCCCCGTAGCGCTTCTCGATCCGCGACATCGCGAGCCGGACGGGCACGCGCGCGAGGATAGCGGTCCCGCCCTACTCGAGCAGCGGCGCGACGTCCGGAGTGGCCATGTTTTCGCGCGTGGCGAGCACGGCGCCGGTGTCGATCGACGCCGGTACGCTCTCGCCGCGGCGCGCCTTCTCGAGCGTCTCGACCGCGATGCGGCCCATGCGGCGCGGATCCTGCACCACGAGCGCATCGATACGTCCATCGCCGAGCGCGGCGACGAGCGGCGGCGAGGCGTCGAAGCCGACGAAGCGCAGCTGGCCCGCGAGCCCCGCCTGCTCGAGCGCGAGCAGCATGCCCGCGGTGGTCGGCTCGTTGGAGCAGAACACGCCCTGCGCGTCGCGCAGCGCGTCGAGCATGTTGAGCGCCGTGGTCTTGGCCTCGCCGACGGTCGCGCCCGCGAAACGGTTGTCGATCGTGACCTCGACGCCGGCCGCGCGCGCGGCATCGAGGAAGCCCTGCTCGCGTGCCTCGGTGCTCGCAGAGCCGACTTGGTAGCGCAGCAGCACCGCCTTGCCCTTGCCGCCGAGCAGCGCCGCGAGCTTCTCGCCCGCCATGCGCCCGCCCGCGCGGTTGTCGGTCGCCACGAAGCTCGCGAAGTCCACGCCCGGCGTGCCGTCGAGGTCCGAGTCGAAGATCACGACCGGAATGCCGCGACCGCGCGCCTGCGCCACGACCGGCACCAGCGCCGCGTGATCGAGGGGGGCGAGCGCGAGCCCGTCGAGGCCCTCGGACACGAGCTGTTGCACCAGCGCGATTTGCTGGGCGCGATCGTTCTCCTGCAGCGGCCCCTTCCACAGCACCTGCGCCCCGACCGCCTCGCCACCGGCCTTGGCCCCGGCCTCGACTGCCTTCCAGAAGACGTGGGTTGTGCCCTTGGGAATCACGGCGTAGCGGGGCTGGCCGGAGCCGGCGGGCGCCCCGGGCTCGCCCCCGCAGGCGGCGAGAGTCAGACCGAGTACCAGGGACAGGCAGATACGTCGGGTGCGCATGGTGAGGGCCTCGGGCGTGATGTTCCGCATGAGCTGCTTCGATTTCAATTGCGAAAATCGAGAACGGCGGATGAAATCTGGCTCTGATCTCTCCCACTATGAGCAACTTCATCACGTCAAACGTCCAGGACAAGAACAAGGACGGCGGCCGCTACCGCGCCCCGGCGCTGGAGAAGGGGCTCGAGATCCTCGAGCTGCTCGCCGGTCGCCCGGAGGGCCTGCCCCAGTCCGAGATCGCCCGCGCCCTCAACCGCACGGTGGGGGAGATCTTCCGCATGCTCAACTGCCTGGTCGAGCATGGCTACCTCTCGATCCAGCGCCCGAGCGACCGCTACATCCTGACGCTCAAGCTGTTCGAGCTCGCGAACCGCAACTCGCCGCTCGAGCGCATGCTCGGAAACGCTCTCCCGGCCATGCGCGAGCTGGCGGGCTCCGCCGAGCAGTCCTGCCACCTCGCCCTCATCGAAGGCGGCCACGGCGTCGTCGTGGCGCAGGCCGACAACCCCGGCCACATCGGCTTCGCGGTCCGGGTCGGCTCCGTGATCAACCTGCTCTCGACCGCCTCGGGTCGGGTCCTGCTCGCGTTCCAGACCCCGGAGGACCGCCAGCGCCTACTCGCGCGCGCCGAGGCCGACGGGGAGCGCCTCGACCTCGCCGCCCTGCAGCGCGACCTCGACGCGATCCGCGCCCGCGGCTTCGAGGAAATGGACAGCACGCGCATCCGCGGCATCCGCGACGTGTCCTTCCCCGTGCTCGATCATCGCAGCTCGGCTGTCGCGGCGCTCACGATCCCGTTTATCGAGCGTCTCGATGCACCCGATCGCGAGGCGCCCGCCCGCACGCGCGAGCTGCTCGGTCGCGCAGCTTTCGCGCTGACGGCGGCGCTCGGCGGCCGGAGCGGGGTTGCGGCGCGCTAGAGCCATGGTGGGGGGAGCGCAACGATGGGGGAGCGAGCTGCGGCAACGACCGCTCGCTCCCGCTGCCCCGCGCGGAATCGTCTGCATCGGAGCCGGGGGCATCGTCCACGATGCTCACTTGCCGGCCTACCGCGCCGCGGGGCTGCCCTTGATCGGCATCTACGACCCGCAGCCCGAGCGCGCGCGCTCGGCTGCCGAGCGCTTCGAGCTGCCGCGCGTGTTCGCGACCTTCGAGGAAGCCGTCGCGGTGCCCGACGCGATCTTCGATGTCGCGGTGCCGCCCTCCGAGCTTGCGCGCGTCGTCGAGCGCCTGCCCGAGGGCTCGGCCGCGCTGCTGCAGAAGCCGCTCGGCATGGACCTCGCCGAGGCGACGCGCATCCGCGCCACTTGCCGCAACCGACGCATCACCGCGGCGGTGAACCTGCAGCTGCGCTTCAGCCCCGCGTTCCTCGCCCTGCGCGACGCGCTCGTTCGCGGGCTGCTCGGGCGCCCGATCGAGCTCGAGGTGCTCGTCAATTGCCGCATGCCATGGGAGCTGTGGCCATTCCTCGAGGGCCTGCCGCGCATGGAACTGCCGCTGCACTCGATCCACTACATCGACGCGATCCGCGCGCTGCTCGGCGAGCCTCACTTCGTGCAGGGACGCACGGTGAAGCACCCGTCCACGCCGCGCATCGCGAGCTCGCGCACGACCGCGATCCTCGACTACGGCGACGACGTGCGCTGCGCGCTCTCGATCCACCACCACCACATGCACGGCCCGCGCCACCAGCGCTCCGAGCTGCGCCTCGAGGGCACGCACGGCGCCGCGCGCCTCGTGATGGGCGTCAACCTCGACTATCCGCGCGGCCGACCCGACTCCCTGGAGCTCGCGCTCGAGGGCGAGGAGTGGACCGAGATCCCGCTCGCGGGCAACTGGTTCCCCGACGCGTTCCGCGGCCCGATGTGCAGCCTGCAGCGCTTCGTCAGCGGCGAGGCGAGCGAGCTCGAGGGCTCGATCGACAGCGCGTGGCGCACGATGGCGGTGATCGAAGCGCTCTACGCAGCCGATGCAGCGCGTGGCGTGCCGGTGCCGCAGGGAGACGTCTCATGAGTCCGCGCATCGACGCTCACCAGCACTTCTGGAAGCTCGCGCGCGGCGACTATCGCTGGCTCCGGCCCGAGCTCGCGCCTTTGTATCGCGACTTCGGCCCGGAGCATCTCGCGCCGCTGCGCACGCGCCACGGGATCGATGGAAGCGTGCTCGTGCAGGCCGCCGACAGCATCGCGGAGACCGAGTACCTGCTCTCGCTCGCCGCACAGGATGCGACGATCCTCGGCGTCGTAGGCTGGGTGGACTTCGAGTCGCCGGATGCGCCAGACACGCTCGCGCGGCTCGCGCGCCATACCAAGCTCGTCGGCGTGCGGCCGATGATCCAAGACATTCCCGACGCGCGCTGGATGTTGCGCGACACTCTGGCGCCGGCGTTCGCCGCGCTGGTCGAGCTCAACCTCGCGTTCGACGCGCTCGTCAAGCCTCCGCACCTGCCGCACCTCGTGCGCCTCGTCGATCGCCATCCCGACCTGCGCGTCGTGGTCGACCATGGCGCGAAGCCCGTGATCTCCGCCGGCGAGCGCTGGCCCGCGCGCGCGGCGTGGCGGGAGGATCTCCGCGCGCTCGCCGCGCACCCGCGCCTGCACTGCAAGCTCTCCGGCCTCGTGACCGAGGCGTCATCCGGCTGGAGCGAGCGTGAAATCGCGCCGTTCGCGCACGAGCTTGTCGAGATATTCACGCCGCAGCGCACGATGTGGGGCAGCGACTGGCCTGTCGTCGAGCTGGCGGGAGGTTACTCTCGTTGGCACGACGGCTCCCACGCGCTCTTCTCCGGCTTGCACGAAGGAGAGCGGCGCGCGTTGTTCGGCGCGACCGCCGCGGACTTCTACGGGCTCTCGTGGACTCCCCCTTCATGACGCAGATTCGAATCACGGCCCTCGAGGCCCGCGACATCCGCTTCCCGACGTCGGATCGCAGCGACGGCTCGGACGCGATGCACCCCGACCCGGACTACTCCGCCGCCTACGTGATCCTCCGCACGAACGTGGAGGGACTCGAGGGACATGGGCTCACGTTCACGATCGGCCGCGGCAATGACCTGTGCGTCGCCGCCGCGCGCACGCTCGCCCCGCTCGTCGTCGGGCGCACGCTCGACGGCATCGTCAACGACTTCGCCGCGTTCTGGCGCTCGATCACGAGCGAGTCGCAGCTGCGCTGGGTCGGACCCGAGAAGGGCGTGATCCACCTCGCGACGGCCGCGATCGTCAACGCGACCTGGGACCTGTACGCGAAGTCCGAGAAGAAGCCCCTGTGGAAGCTCGTGGTCGACATGAGTCCCGAGCAGCTCGTCTCGGCGATCGACTTCCGCTACATCTCGGAGGCGCTCTCTCGCGAGCAGGCCCTCGACATCCTGCGTGCCAGCGAGCCGCACAAGGCGGCGCGCGAGGCGCAGATGCGCGCGCGCGGCTACCCTGCGTACACGACCTCCGCCGGCTGGCTGGGCTATTCCGACGAGAAGATCCGTGCGCTGTGCCGCGCGGGCATCGCGGAAGGCTGGAATCACTTCAAGATCAAGGTCGGTGCGGATCTCGCCGACGACCTGCGCCGCGCCGCGATCGTGCGCGAGGAGATCGGGCCGCAGCGCAAGCTGATGTTCGACGCCAACCAGCGCTGGGACGTCGCGGACGCGATCGCCAACATGCGCGCGCTCGCGCGCTTCGACCCGTGGTGGATCGAGGAGCCGACTTCGCCCGACGACGTGCTCGGCCACGCCGCGATTGCGCGCGCCATCGCCCCGATCGGCGTCGCGACCGGCGAGCAGTGCCAGAATCGCGTGATGTTCAAGCAGTTCTTGCAGGCGAACGCGATCCGCTTCTGCCAGATCGACTCCTGCCGGCTCGGCGGCGTGAACGAGGTGCTCGCGGTGCTGCTGCTCGCCAAGCGCTTCGACGTCGTCGTGTGCCCGCACGCCGGCGGCGTCGGCCTGTGCGAGTACATCAACCACCTCATCATGATCGACTACATCCGCATCGCAGGCTCGTACGAGGGCCGCGTGGCGGAGTTCGTCAGCCACCTGCACGAGCACTTCGAGAACCCGTCGGTCGTGCGCGACGGCCACTACACGGTCCCGACCGCGCCCGGCTACGGCATCACGATGAAGCGCGCGTCGCTCGAGCACTTCGAGCATCCCTCCGGCCCGCTGTGGTCCGCGCGCCTCGCGACCCACGGCAAGACCACGGTCAAGGCCTGAGCCATGGGACGCCTCGCAGGCAAGCGCGCGCTGGTCACGGCCGCGGGACAGGGCATCGGGCGCGCCACGGCCCTCGCGTTCGCGCGCGAGGGTGCCCATGTGCTCGCGACGGACATCGACGAGGCGCTGCTCGCGCAGCTCGCCAAGGATGAGCCGCGCATCGAGGTCGCGCGGCTCGACGTGCGCGACGACGCCGCCGTCGCCGCCATCGCCGTGCGCGGTCCGTTCGACGTGCTCTTCAACTGCGCCGGTTTCGTGCACCACGGCACGGTGCTCGACTGCACGCCAGAGCAGTGGGCTTTCGCGCTCGATCTCAACGTCACCTCGATGTTTCGCACGCTGCGAGCCGTGCTTCCCGGCATGCTCGCCCGCGGCAAGGGCTCGATCGTGAACATGTCGTCGGTCGCGAGCTCGGTGAAGGGTGCGCCCAACCGCTGTGCCTACGGCACCACCAAGGCCGCCGTGATTGGCCTGACGAAGAGCGTCGCCGCCGACTTCGTTTCCAAGGGCATTCGCTGCAATGCCGTCTGCCCCGGCACCGTACAGACGCCTTCGCTCGACGAGCGCATCGCGGCTCAGGGCGATCCCGCCGCGGCGCGCGCCGCGTTCATCGCGCGTCAGCCGCTCGGTCGCGTCGGAGACGTTGACGAGATCGCAGCGCTCGTGCTCTACCTCGCTTCCGACGAGTCCTCGTACACCACCGGCGCGATCCACGTGATCGATGGCGGCTGGAGCAACTAGGGAACCCCACGCACATGAAGCTCTTTCGTTTCGGCGAGCCGGGCCGCGAGCAGCCCGGCATCCTCGATGCCTCCGGCGTCCGGCGTTCGCTCGTCGGCGTGATCGACGACCTGCGCGGCGACGCGCTCTCGCCCGCGTCCCTCGCGCGCCTCGCGCGCCTCGACCTCTCGAAGCTCCCGCTCGTCCCCGAGGGCGCGCGCTTCGGTCCCTGCGTCACGGGCACCGGCAAGTTCATCTGCATCGGCCTCAACTACGCCGACCACGCCGCCGAGACCGGCGCGCAGGTGCCGGCCGAGCCCGTGGTGTTCATGAAGGCCACCAGCGCGATCGTCGGTCCCAACGACGACGTCGTGATCCCGCGCGGCTCCAAGAAGACCGACTGGGACGTCGAGCTCGGGCTCGTGATCGGCTCGCGTGCGAAGTACGTCACGCCGGAGCGCGCGCTCGAGCACGTCGTCGGCTTCTGCGTGATCAACGACCTCTCCGAGCGCGAGTACCAGCTCGAGCGCCTCGGCCAGTGGGACAAGG
>SXKQ01000181.1 GCA_005778045.1 Planctomycetia bacterium | reverse complement strand
CGTCGTCGTCGTCCTCCTCGTCGTCGTCCTCCTTGTCTTCGTCATCATCGCCTTCGACGTCTTCTTCGAAGTCGTAGTCGCCATCCGAGGAAGCGCGGAGGCCGAGGGACGGGGAAAGGCCGGCGAGGAGAGGCTCGTCCAGCAAGTTCGCGGGGCTTTCTTCGAGCAGTTGCATCGAGGACACCATGGGTCTTTTCAGGAGCCTCGCAGCGTCACGCCTCCGGAGCACATCCGGAGCAAGCGGAACGTTCGCGAGGACACCTAAGAGTCTTTTCCGGCCCGGCCCGACCGCGCAAGAAAAAAAGGGGGCAGGTCAGGACTCGTCGCCGAAGTGGTAGCGGTGGAGGGACTTGAACCCCCGACACGCGGCTTATGAAGCCGCTGCTCTAACCACTGAGCTACACCGCCGTTTCGGGGCAAAGACTCTAGGGTGCCCCGGGGAACGGGTCAAGCGGGCCCACGCAGGCGCGCCCAAACGCGAGATCAGGCCCTGTGCGGAGCAGTGGTCTCGGGTAAAAGAACCATGCCCCCGACGGAGTGGTAGCTCATGCGCTTGGTGAGCACGGTCCCGCTCGCCTCGTCGAGCACGCGGCACTCGCGGATCGGCCGGGAGTAGAGGTGCAGCGTCACCGCAGGGCCATCGCCCACAGGCTCGATCCGATGCCAGCCCATGTCGTCGACGATGTACGCCACGCCCCCGGTGCGGAACTCCCGGGCGGGCCCCATGGCGGGCGGCAGCGAGCCGTCCTCGCGGACGCGATAGATCGTCTCGCGCACGGTGCCCTCGAGCACCCCCATCCAACAGCGCTGGCTGGCGTGGTCGTGGATCGGACTGCGCTGGCCCTTGCTCCAGCACAGCACGATCAACTCGTAGAACTCCGTGCGCCGGATCAGGTTGCGCGAGTAGTAGTTGGCCTCGAACAGCGCGAAGCGGCGCCAGTCGTCGGAGCCGCGCTGGGCGTACTCCGCGAGCAGGCGGGTGATGCGCGCCCCCTTGGCGTCCTCGGCGAGCAGGCGGTCGAGATCCGCGAGCAGGAAGTCGAGCGGATCGGGATTCACGCTGGAGTTCCCTGCAGCTGCGGCGCTTCGCGCAGGGCGGAAGCGAGCGCGGCGAGCGCGCGCTCGATGTCGTGCGCTCGTGTGGAGTGACCGAGCGAGAAGCGCAGCGTCGCGCGCGCATGGGTCTCGCCCTTCCCCATCGCCATGAGCACGTGCGAAGGCGCGCTGCCCGTCGCCGCGGAACCCGCTGCGCAATGCACGCCCTGCACGCCGAGCGCACGCTGCAGCTCCGCGCCCGTGCGACCGGGGAACGTGGCGCTGAGCGTGTTCGGCAGCCAAGGTCCCTCGCCGTTGCGGACGGCACGCGGCTCGAGTGCCCGAATGCCGTGCCACAGCCGTTCGCGCAGCTCGGGTGAGCGCGCCGCGTCGAAGCTTCCCGCTGCGAGGAGCTCGAACGCGCGTCCGAGCGCCGCGACGGCAGCGGTGTTCTCGGTGCCGCTGCGCATGCCGCATTGCTGTCCGCAGCCATCGATCAGCGGAGCGAGCGCGATGCCCCGTCGCACGTACAGCACGCCGCAACCCTTCGGCGCGTAGAGCTTGTGCCCCGAGATGCTGAGCAGGTCGCAGCCGAGCTCGCGCACATCGAGCGGCAGCTTGCCGATCGCGGCTACGGCGTCGCAGTGCAGCAGCACTCCTCGCGCTCGGCACAGGGCCGCGACCTCGCGCACGGGTTGCAGCACGCCGGTCTCGTTGTTCGCCACCATCAGCGAAACGACGCGCGTGTCCGCGCTGAGCGCGCGCTCGACGTTCGCAACCTCGACGCGGCCGCTGTCGCCGACGGCGACGATTTCGACGGCCACGCCCGAACGGGCCAGCGCATCGGCGGTGCGCAGCACGGATTTGTGCTCGATGGCGCTCGTGACCAGCCCCCCACCCCGCCCGGAGGCGAAGAGTCCCTTGAGCGCCCAGTTGTTCGACTCCGTGCCCCCGGAGGTGAACCAGATCTCGTCACCGAACGCACCGAGGGCGCGGGCCGCCGAGGTGCGGGCGCGGACGATGTGCTCTTGGGCGAGCAGGCCCGCCGGATGCGAGGCGGAAGCGTTGCCGCAGGTCGCACGGGTCGACTCGACGTAGGCTTCGAGCGCCTCGGGATGCACCGGTGTCGAGCCGTTGATGTCCAAGTAAACGTCGTTCATTGCCCCTATTGTGCCCGCGGCAGGCTGCCGCGCCCAGATGCGCGCCAAAAGCAGGGCCCGCTTCCGGGCAGCGGGACGCGCGCTCGGCAGCGGCGCCTAAGGCTCGGCGCGTGCGCGTCCGAGGAGGGGCGCGTGGGAGCGGACCGCCAGACCTCGGGGTGCTGCATCGAGCAGCTGATCGCCTGCGCGAGCCTCGACGAGCTCGACCGCGCCCTGCTCGACGCAACCGCCGATTGCGCCGGACTGCTGGCCGCGGAACTGTGGCGTCCTCACGGAGAAACATGGGTGCCGGTGCTCGCCCGCGGAGCGCGCGAATGCCTGCCTCCGGACGAGTTGGTGCGTGCCGCGGCCGAGGGCGTCATCGGAGAACGACTGCCCGGCGGTTCGCACGTGATCGTAAACAGGGGCGTGATTGCAATGGTGCTCGCTTGGGATGGACCCGAGCGGCACGACGATCGCCCGCTGGGCTGGCTCGCGCTGCACGCCGCCGTCCAAGCGAGCTTGCCAGTGCGCTCCTCGCCCTTTTCTGCGCCGCTTCCTCGGCGCATGCCCTAGCCGAGCGACCACGCCACGTCTTCCAGAGGCTGGAACGCGAGCTGCAAAATCCTGCGGACAGCGAACGCCGTGACTTGTACGCGCCCGCGCGGCCGCCTCCGCATTGCACCGTGCGCAGCGTCCGCTACTCTTCCCCCGCGCATTGGATTCGCCCCAAGCGCGTGAGAGGCAGCCTCTGAGAGGTGTGGGCACTATTGCGAGCAGAGCCCGCACCCGGGAAGCTCCGAGGCTGCCTCTCTCCCTCGGGCCAGTGGTCGCAAGATCACTGGCCCCCTTCGTTGCACGGGCAGGGGCGGGCCTTGCTTGGGCTGTGGCAGGATGCGCCGCGGCGAAGTCAGCAACTCGGGCGCCAAGCGCCAACGAGCTAGGATCGTGGCCCCGCCCCCCCCCCCAACCGAGGCCGACCGACGACCTCAGGGAACAAGGCTCTCTCGGGGAAAGCTCTCAGGGAAAGCTCTCAGGGAACGCTCTCAGGGAACGACGGTCCAGACGTGGGCCGCGAGCCCATCCGTCTCAACGAGCGTCAGGCGAGCCAACTGCCCGTCGTGACTCCAACTCGAGGAACTCATGCCGTCCCGGAGCACCTGCGAAGGAGGCAGACCGTAGCCCTCGAGCACGATCTGGTCGGGCTGGCCATCTGCGCAACCAGTCGTCACCGTGAGCGGCTGCACCGGGCTGAGTCCGGCTGCGGAAATCTCCACGCTCAAACGTGTCAGGTTGGCCGTGCCCGTGATCGCGACGGCATTGGTCGCCGGCTGCACGCTCCACGAGAAGGGCGTGAAGGAGCCCGCCGTCGCCTGCTCGACGTGGAAGTGGAAGTAGCGCTTGCTCGAGTCCGCGAGCGTGACCGCCGAGCTCGGCAGGATCAGCGCGTGGCTGCGCAGCCAGTTGCACACCGTCGTCTCGCTGACCGCATCCCAGGAGTGGCCGGGGTAATTCACCACGGTCAGCAGGTGCTTCGACGCAAGCGCGCCGAGCGCGAGCTGGTGCTGGTAGAAGAGGTCGTTCTGAGTGATCAGGTACGGGATGTCGCCGGTCGTGCGGGTCGTGTGCGTACCGATGTGCAGCAGGTTGCGGCCAAGGTCGGTACCGGGGGCCACCGCGAACGACAGCGGGTCGAAGCTGAAGACCGAGCCGCGCTGCAAGTTCCACGACGAAGCGGAACCCGGCTGCCCGGTGCCGAAGCGGTCGTCGTAGATCTGCTGAACCGTCACGCCGGCCTGCGGGTACGTGTCCTCGTGAGAGAGGATGCCCGACTGGTTGAACACGGCGGCCAACATCACGCCCGTGGGGTCGAGCTGTCGGGCCGCGAAGTTCATCGCGGCGCCGCCGCCCATCGAGAAGCCGACGGCGTACACGCGCGCCGGGTCGACGGCGAATTGCGCGTTGATCCAGTCGAGCGCCGCCTCGGTGTGGATCCGACTGCGCTCGTCGGAGAAGTGCGTCTGCCCACCGCTCAGCGGAGCGATACAGAGCCAGTTGCGGCGCCGAGCCTCGGCGAAGAACGAGGTGTTGAGCAGGCCGTCATAGTGGCTCACGCCAAACTTGTGGAACACGACCAGCATCGGCCGCGGGCCCACGCCGTTCGCTTCCTGCACGAGGAAGCGCTCGGCGAATCCGGTGCCGGGCTGAATCGTCACCTCGTACCAGCGCGGCCTGTCGGCGATCGGAGGCGCGCCCGCTCGCCCGATCACGGATCCCGGCTGCGACGGAGCCGAGAGGCCCGTCATCATGCGCACGCCGATCCCGAGCCCGCTGCGCGGTCCGGCTCCCGGGGCGTAGGACAGATCCGGACGCCGCTCCCAGCCCTCGCCCGCCGACTCCTCAAGAGTGCGCGCGTACGGTGTCGCGTCGCGCGGCGCGTGGAGGCGCGAGCGATCGACCTGCGGCAGGGCCATCGGCGCCCCGAACTGAGGCGCGAGAGAGAGAATCAGGGTGAGGAACACGAGGAAGCTTTCGGGAGCAGCCGTCTATTAGCCGCAGCTAAGTCTAGCCCGCACGGTCGAAATCGGTAGACCCGCCGCCGGCCGCGGGCCGGCGGGCTTGTCGGCCGGAAAGTCGTTCAAGCTCTGGCCCGCGGCCGCCGGGGGCGGCCCCCACCCAAAAGCAGCCGCAGCCCCATGGCCGAGCGCCATGGAGCCCTCTCGGCCCTACGGCGCCACCGCGGCGCCCGGTAGCCCTTCGAATTCCCCCAAGCAACGTCCGTCGAGGGTCAGCACCTGCAGGCGCTCGGCGTCGCGATCCAGCACCGCCACGCGCGACTCCCGCTCGCTCGGCCCCGCCTCGACCGCCACGTCCCCGACGTCACGCAGCTCGCCCGGCCCGTCTCCGGCGAGCGCCAGTTGGGCCAGCACCCGGCCGACGGGGTCCGCGAGGACGAGCGCAGTCCGGGATCCCGAGAGGGCGATCACGAGCCGACGGTCGGGCAGAACGGCGAGAGCCTGCGGCCCGGCGCACTCCCCCGCGCGCAGCTCGATGCGGAAAGAGAAGTGGAACTCGAAGTCGCGGTACACCTGCACCCGACCCAGCGTCGGCTCGCAGGCGTACGTCCACGCGCCCTGCTGCACGACGCGGGAAATGCCGCCAAAGCGCTCGAGCGGATCGCCGAGCGGGCGCAGTGAATCGACGAGCCGACCGTCGCGGCGCAGCAGCGCGAGCGCGTGGCGCCTCACGCCGCCGCGAGCGACCACCAACGAGAGCGCTTCGTCGGTTTCGTGCAGCGCAAGATCCGTCGCGTCCGCAAGCACCCCGCGCACGTCGTCGCGCTCGGGGGGCGCACCGCCGAACGCGGCCGTCTCGCGGCCGAAGAGCGAGAAGGCACGCACCTCCCCGGCCCGCGCGTCGACGGTCCACACCTGCCGGTCGGAGTCGACGTCGATGCCTCCGAGCGCCAGCGGCGAATCACCGCGACCGCCGAAGGAGAACCCCGGGCCCAGCGCGCGCCCATCGAGGTCGAAGGGCTGCACGTGAGCGCGCCGCACATGCCGCGCGACATGCAGCACACCGCCGCGCAGGCTCAGCGATCCGTGGTTCACGCCGCGCCTCGCTCGAACTCGATCACCACGAGCTCCGTCGGGGCGCCGATGCGCACGGGCAAGCCGATCGAGCCGAGCCCGCGGCTCGTGACAATCGCGGTCGGGCCGCTCTGCAAGCGGACACCGGGATGAGGCGGACCGGCGCGACGCAGCCACGGCAGGTCAAGCTGCGTTCCGTGCGTGTGACCGCACAGCACCGCGAGGCAACGCTCGCGCACGAAGGCCAGCGCACCGCGCGGGTTGTGGCACAGCGCCACTTCGAAGTCGCCCGGCTGCACGCAGGAACGCGCGCGAGCGAGGTCGATCGTGCGCGCCTCCTCGAGGTCCTCGACGCCGACCACGCACAGCGCCGCGCCAGCGCGCTCGATCCGCACACCCTCGTTGCGCAGGAAACGGAGCCCGTCGTGCGCCCAGCGCTGGGCGATCTCGCCCTCGCGCCGGCCGCGGTAGTCGTGGTTGCCGAACACGCACAGCACTCCCGCGCGTGCCTGAAGTCGCGCGAGGTCGGCGCGCACGAGCTCGGCGTCTTCCGCGCGATGCGTGATCAGGTCCCCGGTGATGACGACGAGGTCGGGCTCGAGCGAGTTCGCCAGCTCTACCGCGGCGCGCAGGTCGCCAGTCCGCACGAAGGGGCCCGCATGAAGATCGCTCAGCTGCACGATGCGAAATCCGCGCAGCCCGTCAGGGAGGCGTGGGTGCAGCACGTACTCGCGACGCACTCTCAGACCGGGCGGAGTCAGGTGTCGGACGCGATAGAACGCGCGACCGCCGAGGGCGAGTGCCAGAGCCTCGCAGACGCGCACGGTGGCGCGGCGCGCGAGCGAGTGGCGGCGGGGCGGAACCCGCAGGTCTTGGCCGAAAGGCATCGTCGATCCGGAAGTGGCTGGCAGGGCACTCTAGCGAGCGCGCGAGAGCGCACCACGCCCAGCACGTGCCATCAGCCGCCGAGGCGCACGCGCTCGCCGGGAGCGAGCCGACGCTCGCCGAGCGCGTCCGCCACCACGCACGAACCGTGGCGCAGCTCGATCACGACCGATTGCCCGCCGCCGCTGATGCGCAGCTCGCCGTGCTCGAGCTCCACGACGCCGACGCGCGTGGTCACGGTACGACGACCGCGGACGACCAGTGCGCCGGAGTCGAACAGGAGCCTCCCGAGCCCGCGGTCCTCGACGCAGACCTTCGATCCGCGCTCGACGAGCACCTCGTTGCGCGCGCCGAGCGTCAGGCTCGCCGCGGAGTTCGAGTCGGTCACGACCCAGTCGCCGCGCCTCAGCGGCTGGGGCAGGTCCTGCATGTCCATGCGTCGCACGCCGAGCGTGTACTCGCCCACAACCGCTCGCGCGCGTGCCTCGACTTCCGAGTTCGACATGCGCGTCAGGAGGAAGATCAGCAGGCCAGGAAGCACGAGCGTGCGGACCACGAGCGAAAGCGAGCGCTGCGAGCGCGGGCTGCGCGCGAGACGCAGGCGTTCCGCGCGGCGCTGGGCTCGCTCCGCGGCCTCGCGGCCGAGCCGGCGCTCGCGCGCGATGTGCGCCGTCACCCGCAGGGACTCGCGGTACTCGCGCTCGCACTCCGGGCAGCCATCGAGGTGCTCCCGCAGAGCCGAGCCCTGCTCCGGCACGAGGGCGGTCTCGACGAGCCGCCCGAGATCCGCGCGCGCGCGCTCGCAGGCCGGTCGCTGCATCTCGATGGGGGTCAGCTCCATGGGACTCCTCGGCCTCGTGCATCGGCCGGGGGCCAGGATCCCTTGAGGGCCGCGCAGGCCCCGCCCCACGCGCAGGCGCCGAGCGGGACGCGGGCCCCGACTCAGCCTGCGAGGCGCGCCGCGCCGTGCTCGAGCCGGGCGAGCACCGCCGGGGCCCCGAGCAGAGCCATGACGTCGAAGATGTCGGCGCCGTTCACGACGCCGCACAGCGTGAGGCGCACCGGCTGGAAGAAGGCCGGCAGCTTGAGCCCCTGCTCCTGCGCCCAAGCCTTCGAGGCCTCGCGCACGACCGCTGCATCGAGGCCGCCGATCACGCGCGGCGCGAGCCAATCGCGGTACTCGCGCACGGTCTGCACGGCGTTCGCGTGCTTGCGCACGGCCACGACGGCGTCGTCCGCCCACCGGACGGCCTCGTCGCGCTGGAAGAGATACGCGATGCGCGGCGCGAGCTCGCTGTAGATCTGGATGCGCGCCTGCTCGGTCTTCACCACCTCGAGGAACCACGAGCGCCGCCGCGCGAGCTCGTCGGCGCTACACAGGCCGTCGGCGACGACGAACGGCGCGCAGTGGTCCGCGAGCGTCTCGAGCGACTCCTTGCGCAGGTACTCGCCCGCCATCCAGCGGAACTTCTCCGGATCGAAGATCGCGCCCGCCTTCTGCACGTCCTTGATGTCGAAGTGCTGCACGAGCTGGTCGACGTTGAAGAGCACGCTCGTACCGTCGAGCGCCCAGCCCTGCAGGCACAGGAAGTTGACCACCGCCTCGCACGGGAAGCCCTTGTCGCGGTAATCCTGCAGCGCAGTGTCGCCAGTGCGCTTGGAGAGCTTCTTGCCGTCCGTGCCGAGCATCAGCGGCAGGTGCCCGAACTCTGGCATCGGCTGACCCAGCGCCTGGTAGAGCAGCACCTGCTTGGGCGTGTTGACGAGGTGCTCCTCGCCGCGGAACACGTGCGTGATGCCCATGTCCACGTCGTCGCACACCACGCAGAAGTTGTAGGTCGGGCTGCCGTCCGAACGGACCATGACCCAGTCGTCGACCTCCTCGTGCGAGAAGTGCACGTCGCCGCGGATGTGGTCGACGCAGACCGTCTCGCCGGGCGGCACGCGGAAGCGGACCACGGCCTTCTCGCCGGCCGCGACGCGGCGCGCGGACTGCGCGGGATCGAGCAGCGCGCACAAGCGGTCGTAGACCTGACGCTGCTTGCGGGACTCCTGCTCGGCGCGCAGCGCATCGAGGCGCTCGGTCGTGCAGAAGCAGTGGTAGGCGTGCCCCGAGGCGAGCAGACGCGCGGCTACTTCGCGGTACTGCGGATACTTCTCGGACTGGCGGTAGGGCCCGCAGGGACCGCCGAGGTCCGGACCCTCGTCCCAGTGGATCCCGAGCCAGTGCAGGCCCTCGAGGATCGCGTGCTCAAACTCCTTGGTGGAGCGCTCGGGGTCGGTGTCCTCGAT
>SXKQ01000022.1 GCA_005778045.1 Planctomycetia bacterium | reverse complement strand
CCCGGGCCGCTTCGACCGTGAGGTCACGATCGAGCTACCCGACTTCGAGGGCCGCGAGGAGATCCTGCGTGTGCACCTCAAGAAGGTGAAGACCGCGCCGGACGCCGTTCCGACCACGATCGCCAGGCTCACCCCGGGCTACTCCGGCGCCGACCTCGCGGCGATCGTCAACGAAGCTGCGATCCGCGCGGCGCTCGCCAAGAAGGATGCCATCACCCTCGATGACCTCGACGAGGCCCGCGAGAAGGTGCGCTTTGGCCGCCAGAAGAAGTCGCGCAAGGTCGAGATCGAGGACAAGCGCATCACCGCCTACCACGAGGCCGGTCACACGGTCGTGGCGGCGACGATCCCCGAGATCGACGACCCCCACAAGGTCTCGATCGTGCCGCGCGGTCGCTCGCTCGGCGTGACCTGGATCATGCCGGACAAGGAGAGCTACCACATGCAGAAGAAGCGCATGCTCGGCCAGCTCGCCCTCGCCCTCGGCGGTCGCGCCGCTGAGGAAGTCTTCTGCGGTGACATCTCCGCCGGCGCCTTCGATGACATCAAGCGCGCCACCGAGATGGCCAAGGCCATGGTCACAGAGCTCGGCATGAGCGAGAAGATCGGGCCGATCAACTACGCCGAGCGTCAGGGCTCCGAGTTCCTCGGGACCGAGATCGGCCGCGGCCGCGACCACAGCGAGGCCACGGCGCGCGAGATCGACGAGGAAGTCCGGCGCCTTCTGACCGAAGCTCACCAGCGGGCGCTCACGATCGTGACCGAGAAGCGCCTCGAGATCGAGCGCATCACGCAGGCCCTGCTGCTGCACGAGACGCTCAACGGCGATGAGATCGCGCGCCTCGTGCGCGGTGAGAAGCCCGAGAACCTGCGCACCGGCGGTCCGCCGCCGAGCGCGCCGGTCGGCACGCCGGACCGCAAGGGCGCCACGAAGGCAGCCACTGACGGCAAGCTCGGAGACCTGCCGGGCGCGCCGGGACTCTCTCCGGCCTGAGCCCCGAGTCGGGCCAAGTTCGTACGCGCGGCGCCGCGCTCTCCGAGGAGGGTCGGCGCCGCGCCGCTTTCCCTCGGGCCCCGGGATCGGCACAATCCCTTTCGAGGAGAGCCCTGTGACAGCAACACGCATCTTTGGGACCGACGGAGTCCGCGGCAAGGCGGGCGAAGGCTGGCTGACCGCGGGCTGCGTGTCCGCGCTCGGCCGCCACGCCGGCGCGATGCTCGGCGGCAAGAAGGCGCGCAAGACCGCACTCGTGGGCCACGACGGTCGCCGCTCCGGGCCCGAGCTCGAGGCAGCGCTCGCACGCGGGCTCGCCGAGGCGGGCTACGCGGTCGGGAGCGCCGGGCTGATCAGCACGCCGGGGCTCGCGCTGCTCACGCGCCTGCGCGAGTTCGACCTCGGAGGCATGATCTCGGCCTCGCACAATCCGGCCGAGGACAATGGAGTCAAGCTGTTCGGCCCGAGCGGACGCAAGTTGTCCGACGACGAGGAACTCGCCATCGAAGCGCTGCTCGTCGCGGACACGCGCGCGAGCGAGCAGGGTGCGCCTCCGACGCTCGATCCGCTGCTCGAACAGGCCTACCTGACCTATCTCGTCGACAAGGCCGGGGCTGGGCTGTCCCTCGCCGGGCTGACGGTGGCGGTCGACTGCTCCCACGGCGGCTCGAGCCGCGTCGCGCCGCGCGTCTTCGGCCGCCTCGGCGCGCGCACGCTCGCCCTGCACGCCGAGCCCGACGGCGAGAACATCAACAAGGGCTGCGGCTCGACGCACCCCGAGGCCCTGCAGGCCGAGGTGCGGCGCCTCGGAGCCCAAGTGGGCATCGCGCTCGACGGCGACGGCGACCGCTGCCTGCTCGTCGACGAGCGCGGCACGCTGGTCGACGGCGACGCGATCCTGACCATCTGTGGCCGCCACGACGGCCCGCGCTGGAAGGACAAGCGCGTGGTGGCGACCGTGATGAGCAACAAGGGCCTGCAGCGGGCGCTGCGCGACGTCGGCGTATCCGTGCTGACCGTCGGGGTCGGCGACCGCCACGTGGTCGAGGCGCTCGAGCGCGACAACCTGCCGCTCGGCGGCGAACAGTCCGGTCACATCGTGTTCGGCCGCGACAACTATCTGATCGGCGACGGCATCTACACCGCGCTGCGGGTGCTGCACGTGATGGTCGCGACCAGGCGGCCGCTGTCGGAGCTCGCCGGCGCCTACCGGGCCTTCCCGCAGGTGCTCGTCAACGTGCGCGTGACCCGCAAGCCGTCGCTCGCGGGGATTCCCTCGATCGTCGCGGCCGTCCAATCGATCGAGCGCGAGCTCGGCGACGACGGGCGCGTGCTGCTGCGCTACTCGGGTACCGAGCCCCTCGCCCGCGTGATGGTCGAGGGACCAGAGCACGCCGCGATCCAGTCCCACGCCCAGGGGCTCGCCAAGCTGCTCGCCAGCGAGCTCGGGGCGTGAGCGCCGCCGCCTCTGGGGCAGAGCTCGCGCTCGCCCTCGAGACCTCCACCCGCACTCCATCCCTCGCGGTCGACTTCCGCGGCCAGCGCACCGTGCGCTTCCTCGACAGCGCGCGCGCCCATGCCGCGGACCTGCTGCCGGCCCTCGAGCGACTCCTGCGCGAGCTCGGCGCCACACCGGCGCAGCTCACGCTCGTCGCCGTCGGCACGGGGCCGGGCAGCTACACCGGCCTGCGCGTCGGAGCCGCCACCGCGCTGGGCCTCGCCCGGGCGAGCGGGGCGCGCTTGTGCGGGGTGCCGTCCTTCGAGGCCGCTGCCTTCGAGCACCTCGCTCCCGGTGCGGAAGGGCTGGTGCTGCAGGACGCCCGCGCAGGCGAGCTCTACTGCGCGCGCTACCTCCGCAGCGCGACGGGCGTGGACGTCGTGCTCGCCCCCAAGGTGACCACGGCACGCGAGCTGGCAGCCGACGGACGGCCCACCGTGACCGTGCTCGCCGACGAGGCCGCGCTCGTCGCCGCTCAGCTCGACCCCGCGACACTGCCCCACCTCGTGCGCCCCGCGACGCCCTCCGCCGCCGCGGTGCTCGAGCTCGCCCGGGCCCGAGCGCGCCGCTCGGAGCTTGGCAGCGTCGAACCGCTGTACCTGCGCCCCTTCACCCTGCGCTCGCAGCGGCGTTGAAATCCGCTTCCGCGAGTGGGATCTTCGTCCGGGCGTGGATGCCTACCGAGCTTGGGCCGAGATCGACCTCGACGCCCTCACCCACAACCTGTCCGAGATCCGCGCGCGCCTCGAGCCGCGCGTGCGCGTCATGCTCGTCGTCAAAGCCGACGCCTACGGACACGGCGCTGTCGCGATTGCCCACCATGCGCTGCGCTGCGGCGTGAACGCATTCGGCGTCGGTACCTCGGGTGAGGCACTCGAACTGCGCAAGTCCGGTGTGCGCGCGCGCATTCTCGTGCTCGGCACGATCCTCGACGAGGAAGCGAGCGCGGCACTCCGCCACGGCATCGAGATCGGTCTGCACTCGAGCGATCGCGCGCGTTCGCTCGATGACCTCGCCGGCCGGCTGGGCGCACGCGCGCGCGTGCATCTCAAGATCGACACGGGTCTCGGACGACTCGGAGTGCTGCCGAGCAAGGCGCTCGAGCTGCTCGAGCTCGTGCACGCGTCGCCGAACCTCGAGCTAGCCGGCGTGATGACGCACATGGCTGCCGCGGACGGCATGAACGACGAGTTCACGCGCGAGCAGCTGCGCGTGTTCGAGGAGGTACTCAGCGTGGCGCGTGCGCGCGGGTTGCTGCGCGGCTGGGTGCACGCAGCGAACTCGTCGTGCGTCTTCAGCGGCATCCACCCGCAGTATGACTGCGTGCGGCCTGGAATCAGCGCCTACGGCGTGCTGCCGGGCTCGATGCGCAGCGCGGAAGTGCTGCGGCCGGTGCTGAGCCTGCACAGTCAGGTGATCTTCCTCAAGGACGTGCCCGCGGGCGCCAAGGTCGGCTACAGCGGCACGTGGACCGCTCCAGTGGCGACGCGCATCGCGACGCTCCCGGTTGGCTACAACGACGGCCTCGCGTGGCGGCTCGGAAACAAGGGCCATGTGCTCGTGCGCGGCAAGCGCGCACCGATCGTAGGTCGCGTCTCGATGGACTACACGTCGATCGACGTCGGACACATTCCGGGCGTGTGCGTAGGAGACCGCGCAACGCTTGTCGGCGAGCAGGGTGCGGAGCGCATCACACTCGAGGATCTCGCTGAGCAGGTCGGCACGATCGCCTACGAGCTCTCCTGTGCGGTCGGCAAGCGCGTCGAGCGCATCTACAAGGGTGGCGAGGAAGCCGTGGACCTCGCTCCCGCGCTGCTGCTCCCGCGCGCGAGCACGCAGGCCATGTCGCGCAGCGGCTCGCACGAGCTACTCCCCGAAGTGCGGGCGTGATTCCGCGAATCTCCACGCTGCTGCGCTGGTTCGGCTTCGCGGCCTCGCTCGCGGTGCTCGGGAGCGCGGCCCTGCTCTACCAGTTCGAACGCTCGGGCACCCTGCGCGACAAGTTGCGCGACGCTCTCGCCACGGAGCTCGGCCTCGAGCTTGCGATCGAGCAAGCGGAGCTCGACTGGTTCGGTCCCGGGATCACGCTGCGCGGGGTCACGCTCCCCGGTGCTGCCCAGCCGCTCGTCCTGCGCGAAGTCGAAGTCACGCTCGAGTTCGAGGACGGCGGCTTGCGGCCCGCGCGCATCGACGTGCGCGGCGGACGCGTCGATCTCTCGAGCGAGCTGCTCGAGCGCTGGGAAACCGCGCTGGCGCGGCGCGGGACGAGCGGAGCGAGCGTCGCCGGCGCGCAGCCGCACGTGCCGGTGCTGGTCGTCGAGGGCCTGCGCTGCGACTGGCTCCACCCGACTTGGGGCCGGCTCGCGCTCGGCGACGTCGATCTGCTCTTCCGCGCCGCAGAGGACGGCGTGCCGCGCATCGAGGGCCGCATCCAGCTGGCCTTCGCGGACGTCGATGCGGCGAGCGTTCCGCAGATGTTCCTCTCGGGCGAGCGCGACGCCGAAGGTCGTATCCGCCTCGCAGCGTCCTGCGACGGCGTGCCCGTCGATTCCGACGTGATCCCGGCCGCCTCGACCGCCGGCCCCGCGCGCAACTGGAAGCCGAGCGCGCGGCTCTCGCTCGAGCTCGAGGCGCGCTTCCAACTCGACGAGAGCGCGCCGTCCTCGGGTCGCCTGCGCCTGCGCGCCGCCGATGGCTCGCTGGTCCTCCCAACCTCGCCCGTGCCGCTCGCCGACGTGCGTGTGAATGTCGAGGCCCTGTGCGCGGCCCCGAGCCTCGCCGGCCTGCTCGATCCAGCCTCGTGGCGCTCGACCGCGCACGTCGCCGCGCGCTGGGACGAGCACGAGGCAAGCCTGTGGGCGCTCTTCGGCGCCAACGCGGGCGCGGGACTCTCCGCCCGCGCGTGGCTGCACGCACCGACCCTGCCGATGGCGCGCGAACTCGCGCGCGCCACCGGCTATGGGGACGAACTCGAGGAGCTGTGGCGCGTCACCGACCCGATCGGGACCGTCGACGCGCTCGTCGGTGCGCGCTGGCCGCTCGCGACGTCCGTCTCGGACTCGGAAACCGCGCTGCGCCCCGAGCTCGTCGCCGACGTCGACCTCGGAGGCACCGTGAGCCTGTGCTACGCGGGCGTCGCCGATGCGCAAGGCGTGCGCGACGGCTTCCCGATGCGCGTCGAGCGCACGGAAGGCCGCGTGCTCGCGCTGCACGACGCCTCGCTGTCGCGGCCCTCGAGGCTTGGCCTCGTGGGCGTGCGCGGCGCTCATTCCGGCGGCTCGCGCGACGAGCGCCCGGGATTCGCCGACGGTCTGGTGCAGTTCGACCTCGCGAGCGAAGCGCCCGCTTGGCTCGACCTGCGCGTGGGCGGCCATGGTATCCCGGTCGGCCCCGACCTCGAGCACGGCCTGCTCGGCCTCTCGGGTGCCGACTTCATCTTCCCGGCCTTCTCGCCCGCGGGCGGCCTCGCCTCGGTGGTGACGCGCCTGCACATGCAGGGCGCGAGCGCGCCGAGCTGCCACCTCGTGGTGGAAGTCGAGGATGTCTCCGCTAAGTGGGACGGACTGCCGCTGCCGCTCGTCGAGGTGGGCGGCCGCGTCGAGTTCAGCTGGGACCCGCGGCGCCTCGCGGCCACGACGCTGGACCTCGAGGCCCGCTCGCTGCAGGGTGCCGAGGTGTTCGTGCGTGGGCGACTGCAGAACCTGCCGAGCCCCGTGGACGCGCCGCGCAGCCTCGAGGTGATCGAAGTCGACGCGCACGGAATCGGGTTGCGCGGCAGCGACCGCACCGCGCTCGCGGAGAACCTGCCCGAGGTCGAGACCGTGCTCGGCTCGCTCAACACGACCGGTCATGCGGACGCGCGCTTTCGCATGGCGGGTGTCGGCCGCGACGGCGGGCGACGCACTTGGCGCGCCGAGGTCTGGCCCCGGCAAGGCGCCGAAGTGCAACCCGAGGCCTTCCGCGTGCGCATCAACGAGCTGCGCGGTCGCGTGCTGCTCGACGGCGAGCTCTCGCTGAGCGCGGAGTCGGAGCGGGCGCCGCGCAACGCGGCTCGCGGTCGCGTCGCGCCGCTCGTGGGGCGCTGGGTCGCGGGAGGCACGGTCGCCGCGCTGGCCGAGATTCCCGCCGAGGGAGACGCCTCGATCGAGCTGCACGCGGCGGCGCTCGACCTCGCACATCCCGCGCTCGGCGGCGCGCTCGCCGAGGCGCGCTCGAGCGGGGTCGGAGGCTTCGCAGGTCCGGGCCTTGCGAGCCTCAACGTAACCGGGCGCGTGGATTTTCACGGGGACTTCGTGCTGCCAGAGGCCGCGCCGCGCGCGCTCGAGTCGCTCTACCGCGTCTACCTGCGCGAGAACGACGTGCGCACGGCAGCGGAGCTTGGGCGACTCGACCTCGCAGCGCTCGACGGAACGCTCGAGCAATCGGGCTCGGGCGACTTGCTCGGGAGCGAGCTGCGGGCGCGCCTCGCCGGGACGCCGCTGACGCTGCGCGACGCGCGCTTCGGCTCGCGCGAAGGCCGCTTCCGGCTTGAGACCTCGCTCGAGGCGCTCAAGCTGCCGATCGACCGCGAGCACCTCGCGCCGTTCCTCGACGAGGCCTCGGTCGCGAGCCTGCTCGACGACCTTGCGTGGCGCGGCGAGCTCGACATCCGCGGCGCGCGCCTCGAGCTCGAGACCGGCGCCGATGGCGTCGGCGAGGCCGTGCTGCGCGGCAGCATCGAGCCGCGCGCCATGTCGATCGACCTCGGACTCCCGATCGAGGTCGAGACCGGGCTCGTCACCATCGACGAGTTCGCCTTCGGGCCGGCGGGCGTGCGCGTGCACGCAAGCGTCTCGAATCTCCACGGCAAGGTCAGCGATCGCGAGCTCGAGCGCGCCTCGATGCGGCTGGCCTACGAGGGCGGGCGACTGCAGGTGATCGGGCTCTCGGCACGCCTCGAGAACGGGCGCGTCGACTCGCTGCCGGCGGCCGGCGGCGAGCGGCCGTTCTTCGCGCTCGAGCTCGCGGCCCCGTACCGGTTCGAGCTCGCGGGCGCGGTCTCGGATGTCGAGCTCGAGGGCCTCCTGCGCGGCGTGTTCGAGTCGGACTTCGCCAGCCGCGGCACGCTCGATGCGCAGCTCGAGCTCTCGGGCGATCTCGAGCGCCTCGAAGGAGTGTCCGGCCGCGGCGAGCTCGAGATCGACAACTCCGTGCTGTGGTCGATCCCAGTGGTGCGCGACCTGCTCGCCGGCCTGAAGGTCGGGACCGGCTCGGTGTTCGAGCGCATCGAGTCCGACCTCGCGATCGCCAACGGTGCGGTAAAGTTCCAGAGCCTGCGCATTGAGAGCCCGCTGCTCTCGCTCGACGGCGACGGCACGCTCGACCTCGACGGCGGTCTCGACTTCGATCTCGAGGTGCAGTATCGGATGCTCGACTGGCTGGGCTTCGTGAATCGCGTGATCTACTGGGTGCAGTCGAGCCTCGTGCGCGTCGCCATCCGCGGCGACATGGCCCGGCCGCGGGTCGAGATCGAGGGGGCGCTCGGGCGCGGCTCGGACAAGCGCCGAGGCCCGCGCGACCTGCCGCTGCCGCCGCTCAGCCCGCTCCCGGCTCGCTTCTAGCCCGGCGTGCCTCCGCGCCCGCGGTTTTGTACCCTTGGGCCCACATGGTTTCGCTCGACGCTCCCCCGCTGTTCGCTGTGCTGCTCTCCGGCGGGACCGGCACGCGCTTCTGGCCCGCGAGCCGGCGCCAGCGCCCCAAGCAGTACCTGCATATCGTCGGCGAAAGCTCGATGCTCGCCGAGACCCGCGCGCGCCTCGAGGGCATCGTCCCGACCGAGCGCGTGCTGGTCGTGACGACGCGCGCGCAGTTCGACGAGGTGCGCACCGCGCTCCCGGATCTGCCCACCGCGAACATCCTCATCGAGCCCGTCGGTCGCAACACCGCCGCGTGCATCGCGCTCGCCGCGGCCGAGATTCGTCGCCGCGCACCGCGCTCGGTGCAGGTCGTGCTGCCCGCGGATCACGTGATCCGGCCGCGCGACGCGTTCCAGCGCTCGCTGCGCGCCGCCGTCTCCGCCGCGTGCTCCAGTGATGCGCTCCACGTATTCGGCGTACACCCCGCCTTCCCCGCCACGAGCTTCGGCTGGATCAAGGCTGGGCCCGCGTCCGCGATCACCGACGGCATCGCCGTCCACGCCGTCGAACGCTTCGTCGAGAAGCCTGACATCGAGCACGCGCGCGGCTTCCTAGAGCAGGGCGGCCACTACTGGAACTCGGGCATGTTCGTGTGGAGCGGCGAGGCGATCGCGCACGCCTTCGCCAGCCACCTGCCGCAGGTGTGGAGCGCGCTCGACCGACCGCTCTCGCAGGTCGAGCTCGAACACGTGTACCCGACGCTGCCTGCGGTCTCGCTCGACGTCGGCGTCCTCGAGCGCGCGGGCAACGTGCGCATGCTGCCGATCGACTACTTCTGGAGCGATGTGGGCTCGTGGGACGCGCTCGCGACCGTGCACGCGTCCGATGCGGTCGGCAACGTCTCGACTGGCGGAGTGCAGCTCATGGCGAGCGACGCCCAAGGCTGCATCGTGCACGGCGAGCGCGGCTCGCTCGTCGCGTTGCTCGGCGTCGACGACCTCGTCGTCGTCCACACAGGCTTGGTCACGCTCGTGTGCCGCAAGGAGCGCGCTCAGGACGTGCGCCTGCTCGTCGAGCGCCTCGAGCGCGAGGCGCGAGACTTCCTGTGAGCCCCTCCACGCGCCGCGGCGTGCTCGCCCTTGACCACGGCACCAAGCGCACCGGCCTCGCCTGCACCGACGCGCTGCGCATCACGCGCACACCGCTCGATCCCTTCCAAGGCCCCGGCGATTCCCCGGCGCTCTTCACGGCCGTGCAAGCCGTGCTCGACGAGCGCGACATCGACACGCTGCTCGTGGGCTGGCCGTGCAACATGGACGGCACCGACGGCCCGCGCGCCGCGGAGGTCGAGGGCTTCGCGAGGCGCCTCGCCACCCACTTTCCGCGTCTGCGCATCCTGTGCCACGACGAGCGCCTGACCACCAAGGCCGCGGAGGAGCTCCTGCGCGAAGCCGGGCACCGCGGCCGGGACGCGCGCGCCCGCCGCGACTCCTGGAGCGCGCTCGTGCTGCTCGACGACTGGATCCGTTCCGGCGAGCCGGCCACGCGCCCCAGCGCTCCCGCGCCCGAGCGGCCCGGAACCCCGGGAGACTTGCCGGGTTACTAAGGAGGAACGTTCCGATGCGCCACGCACCCTGCCTCCCCATCGTCCTGCTCCTCGCCGCGGGCACCCTTGCGCTGCCGCTGGCCGCGCAGGAAGGCCCGCAGCCGCCGCCCGCCGGCGCCCGACCGCCGGGGCCACTCCCGGTGCACGAGGAGCCCTTGGAGCCGGGCATCGCGTGGTTCGGAACCTGGAAAGAGGCGCTCGCGGAGGCACAGCGGACCGGTCGGCCGATGCTGTTCATGTCGGCCGCGCCCCAGTGCTCGCGCGTGCCGGGCGTCTGGTGACCGGGCTACCAGCAGACCGACAGGAGTGTCCTGTCGCAACCGCAAGTGGTGGCCGCCTCGCGCGCCTTCGTGTGCGTGCGCCCGCAGACCTACGAGGACGCGGAAGAGGCCAAGATCCTGAGCTACGTCTTCGCGGGTCGCAGCGGCCTCGAGAACACCTCGTTCGCGCTGCTCGACTCGGATGGCAAGAAGCTCACCGCGGGCTCGCGCTCGCCGACCATGACCTACGGCGAGGTCGAGCGCTTCGTCGCGGCGCTGGACGCGACCGCCGCGAAGTACTCCGAGGCGGCCAAGCCGATCGAGGCGCTTCCGACGCTGCGCAACCTGCGGCTCGCGCTGAACGTCGCGGCGGCCGACATGCGCCCGCTCGTCATCGTGCGCGGCAAGGACGAGGCCGCGGCGCAGGCGCTCTCGCGCAAAGTCGCCAAGCTGGCGTGGAGCAAGGAGCTCGTCGGAGAGGCGCACTACGTCGTGCTCCACGAGGCGATCGAGTTCGAGAAGCTCGCACCCGAGCTCGGCACGAGCGTCGTGCAGCCCGATCCCTACGGACTCGGCGGCAAGGTGCTCCTCCACGTGAAGCCCGAGGCCGACGCGAAGGTGCTCGCCAAGGCGCTCGCCAGCGGCTTCGAGCAGCACAAGGTCGAGGCCCGCGAGCACGACGCGCACGTGCGCGAGGCGCGCCGCCGCGGCATCGAATGGGAGAGCCCCGTGCCGGTCTCCGACCCGCACGTGCCCGAGCGCCGGCGCTGAGCTGCCCTGCGCGCGCCTAGCCGAGCACCTGCTGCAGCCAGTCGCGCACGAGCGCGGCGACCTGCGGTCGGTCCGAGTCGTGCAGGAGCTCGTGGGACGCGCCGCGCAGCTCGCGCACCTCGACGGAGGCACCGGCGACCTTCGAGATCGACGCGTCGCTGAGCTCGCGAGCCTCGCCGTGCAGCACGAGCGTCGGCACGCTCACTTGCGCCAGCCGCCGTTCGACGTCGGCGGCTACCGCGCCCACCTGCTCGATCGCGCGCTGCGTGATGACGTCGTGCACCAGCGGATCGGAGCTCCACGCCCGTCGTGCCGTCTCGTCGCGGAACAGGCGCGTCACGTCGTTCCCGATCGCGCCCGGCGCATCCGGCGCGAGCTTCTTGAACATCTTGAACAGTCCGCCGGGAGCGGCAGGCGCGCGGAACGCCGGACGCCAACGAGGCGACACCAGCACGAGCGCGGCGACGTTGCCCGGCTTTTCGAGCGTGTAGCGCAGCGCGTAGAGAGCTCCGAGCCCGACGCCGATGAGGACCTTCGGTGCCACCGGCAGTCGGTAAGCGAGGTGATCCTGCACGGAGTCGAGGTCGCGCAGCACCTCCTCGATACCCGCGCTGTGCCCGCGTGCTCCCTCGCTTTTGCCATGCCCGCGCAGGTCCGGCAATGCGACCGCGAAGCGCGCCTCTGCCAGCATGCGCGCCGTGTCGAGATAGCGCCCACCGTGGTCGCCGGCATCGTGCACGAGCGTGACGCCGCCGCGCGGCTCCCCGTAGGCCGCAAGCTCGAGCACGTGCAGCAGGAACAAGCCCTTCGACGAGTGCGATAGACCCGCGCCCTCAGAGCCATCCTCCGCAGACTGGCGCAGCTCGAGATAGGTGGCGAGCGGTTCGGTGACGGACATGGCTAGCGCCCCACGTAGGTCCCGCCGTTCTCCTCCGCGAGGCGACGCATCAGCACCGCGTCGTGCGCGTCGGAGAGGCCGATGGTGTGGATCACGATGCCCGCGTTGCGGTTGCGCTCGCGCACGAAGGAGAGGATCTCGTCGGTCGAGGTCGTGAGGCCCACGGTCGCGCGCCCGTCGGTGAGGAAGTAGATCGTGTCGATCACCGGCGCCGACCAGGTCGCGCCGCCCTTCGCGCCCGCGAGGTCGAGCGCGCGCTCGAGCGCCCCGTAGATGTTCGTGGCCCCTACCGCGTCCGAAGCCGCGATGAAGTCCGAGGCCTGCTTGCGCATGTCGGGCGTCATGGTCGCGAGCTCGTCCGTCCACGTCCAGACGTCCGTGGCGAACAGCACGAAGTTGAACAGCGCGCCGTCGCGCAGTCCGCCGACCGCCTTGGCGAGGTCGCGCTTGGCCGCTTCGAGGCGCGACATCTCGCCCTGCCCCGGCAAGTCGTAGGGCCGGCTCGGATCGTCATTGGGGTTGTTCTTCGGAACCATGGAGAACCGCATCGAGCCCGACAGGTCGAGCACGAACAGCACGCGCTGGCTCTCCGTGGCGATGCCGAAGAACGTCACGCCGCCCGTCTCGGCAGCCTGCTCGAGCGCGGTCTTCTCCGGCGGCAGCGGCGGCACGACGAAGCTCGCCTCGTTCTCCTTCCACCAGCGCTGCCAGATCGCGAACACCGGCCGAAAGTTCTGGCCCGTGAGCGACTGCAGCGCCGCGTTCATGTCCGAACGAGAGCGCCCTTCCTCCTTCTCGAGGCGGGCGACAAGCGTGGGGACCGCCGCGCGCGAGCGCAGCTGCGCCAGCGCCGCCGCGGCCCGCGCGCGCACGTACCACGACTCGTGCGGCAAAAACTTGCCGATCAGCGCAGGCTCGATCGTCGCGTCGCCGAGCGCCGCGAGACCGTCGACGAGCGTCGCGATGCTGAGCGGCTCCGTCTCGGCCGCGAGCAGCATGCGCAGCTGCTCTTTCACGCTGTCTTCCTTGCACTGAGCGAGCAGGCGCAGCGTATCGATGCGCGTGCGTTCCTTGGAGCGCTTGAGCGCGCCGACGAACTTCGCCAGCGTCTTGTCGAGCTCCTTGCCGCTCTCGCGCGCGAGCGCCGCCGCCGCGCCGCGCCCCGAGGCCTCCACCAGGATCTCGAGCCGGTAGCCCTGCGTGACGAGCTCGCTCGACTCGCGCTTCGCCTGCTCGTACTGGTCGGCCGTGGCCTGCGCCACGCGCCCGTCGTTCGCGGCCGCTTCCTCCTGCCAGCGTCGCTCCAGCTTGCGCACGTCCCCCATCGCCTTGGCGATGCGCGCGCGCAGCTTGTCGATGCCGGCGGCCGACTCGCACATGAGGTCATGCAGCCCCGCCGCGGTCCCCGGTCCGCCGATGCGGCCGATGAGCTCCGCCGCCGCCGCGCGCTGCAGGATGTCCGCGCCTTCGCGTGCGTCCGCCCAGATCTCGCTGTCGCTCTTGCGCCGCCGCGCCGGTCCGAGCACCTCGCACAGCTTGGCGAGCCCGTTGGCCACCGCGTCTCTCCACGGCTCGAGCTCCGCGACTTTCTTCTCCGCCTTGGCGCGCTCCTTGCGCAGGTCCGCCAGCCGCTCCTCCTCGCGCTCGAGCGTCGGCTTGACTGTTGCGTCGCGCTCCGTCTGCGTGCGCAGGCCCGCGATCACGACTTCCCGTCGCTCGCAGGCATAGCGCAGGGCGAGCACATCCTCGCGCCCGGCCCGCAGCCCTTCCGCCGCGTTGCCGTACTCCAGCGTCAAGGTCGGCACCGCACCCGCATCGCCCAACCCGACAAGCTCCGCCAGTGCCGCCGCCTGCTCCTGAGCCGTGCCCGCCGCCGCGGCCTGCGCGAACTTGAGTTGCGCCGCGGAGAGCGACTTTTCGTCCATCGGCGCGAGCACCCACAGCCAGGACAGCACCACGAGCAGGATCGAGTTCAGCATGCGAGGACCTTCCGGAGGCCGAATCGGCGTAGCCTAACCTCGCACACGCCCAAGCTTGGTGACTGCCGGGCTGCTCTCCGTGAGCTAGGATGTGCGCGGCGTGAGAGGTCTGGACCGTCGTCGGCGGGCAACCGCAGGAGGAAAGTCCGGACTCCACGGGTCAGGGTGGTTGCCAACGGCAACCGGCCGTGAGGCCAGGGAAAGTGCCACAGAAAATAAACCGCCGCATACCCCTCACGGGGTGTTCGGCAAGGGTGAAACGGGGCGGTAAGAGCGCACCGCGGAGCTGGTGACAGCTCTGGCAGGGCAAACCCCACTCGGAGAAAGACCAAATAGGGATGGCTCATGGGGACGACCCGCTCCTCGCCATCCGGGTAGGTCGTTCGAGGCCGAGCGCGAGCTCGGTCCTAGAGAAAGGACGGTCTCGCCGCGCAAGCGGCTAGCCAGGATCCGGCTTACAGGACCTCTCACGCCACTCCCCCTCCGCGAGGGGGGCGGTGCGGAGCCAGGCACTATTAGTAGTGCTTTGCGAACTACGCACCTTCAGCATCTTGACAGGTTGGGGGGGGCGGGGAGAATCCACGCCGCTAGTTCGCGCCTTCCCCGGTCTGGGACGCCGTCCACGGCGCTCCCCGCGCCTGCGGAGGAGTTCCCCGCCTCTGTCCCACCCTCCCCGTCGCCCTCTTTCCCACTCGCCCCTCTCCAGAGGCCCCCTCGCGCCCGCCCGGGCGGGGTGGCCCGCCCCACCTCGATGGAGTTCGTCTTTGTTGTCCCGCGCCGGGAGCTGTTCCCGGACCACTACCCCCACGGCTTCGTGCCGTTCGGCGAGGGTTGGAGCGCGGCAAGGCTGCACGAGGTGATCGAGCGCCACGGCTTCTTCGTCGAGCGCGGGCGGGCCGAGATCACGCCGGAGTGGAAGCAGATCATCCCCTACACCGTGGTGGCCTGCGGCGACGAGGTGCTGCTGCTGCGGCGCACCAAGCAGGGCGGCGAGGCCCGCCTGCATCACAAGCTCACGATCGGCGTCGGCGGGCACCTGAACCCCGAGGACTTGGAAGGGGTGCTCGGCCGCAACCCCGTGCCGCGCGGCACGGCGCGCGAGCTCGCCGAGGAGCTCTCGATCAAGGGTAGCTACGAGCTCGAGCCGCTCGGACTGATCAACGACGACGCCAATCCCGTCGGAGCCGTCCACGTCGGCCTCGCGCAGCTCGTGCGCGTCCAAGGATCGGTCTCGATCCGCGAAACGGACGTCCTCGAGGGTCGTCTCGCCCAGCCGGCGGAGCTCGCCGCCATGCTGCGCGACGGCGCCAACTACGAGACCTGGTCCGCCCAGCTCGTCGCGGCTCTGCCCGCGCTCCTCGCCCCCTCGGCTCGCTCGGCCCCCATGGCCACGGCGGGCATTTCTCCCGCAAGAAGTTCACGCTAGCGGCGTCCAAAGTGGGTCCCACAGGATCTTCCAAAACGCGGCCGCCGGCCTAATCGCACTCCCAGCTCCCACACCGCCGGAAACATGACTCGATGAAAGCCAAGGTCACCTCGGACTCCCAGCGCCTCTACGACCTCTTGCTCGGCGCACGCACCGCGGACAAGGTCACGCTCTACTTCCGCGACGGTCGTGTGCTCAACGGCTCGCTGATCTTCAACCCGTTCAAGGGCACGGGCCGCCTGATCAACATCGATCAGGAAATGTCGCTCGACTTCTCCGTCGATCAGCTGCGCGAAGTGAAGTTCTAGCGCTCGCTAGCCGCTGCGGGCGGCTTCGTCCAACACCGGCCTTGCCGTGCGCCCGGCGCGCGGCGGGCCGGTGAGCGTAGGGAGCGACTCACTCGCGCTCAGCTCGCGCGCGGATCCGGCGCCATGTCCGGCTCGAGGTCCACGTGCAGCGCGTCGGCGATGCGATTGATGTAGTTGAAGTAGGCGACGACCTGCGTGAAATCGTGGATCGCGCGGTCATCGAGGCCGGCCGCGCGCAGGCGAAGCACATCCGCCTCGCGCATCGCAGCGGGCGCCAGCGTCAGGCGCTCCGCGAACTCACATAGGGCACGCTCGCGCTCCAAGAGAGCGGCCGAGCGCCAGTCGCGCTCGATCGAGGCGAGCCACGCGTCGCGCTCCGGGGCCGTCATGTCGCGGACCTCGGCACGGAGGTCCCACAGGTGAGCCTGCGTTCAGTAGTGGCAGCGATTCGCGCGCGAGACGACTACGGCAGCGAGCTCGCGTTCGCGGCGCGAAAGCGGCGACGGGCCGTGCATGAGCGTCTTGTAGAGCTCGAGCGAGGCGTGGAACGCGCTCGGGTTCAGGCTCTGCAGCTGCAGGATCTGGTACACGCGTCCCGCACGCCGCACGGCCGCGTCGTAAAGCTCGCGCAGCTCGCCCTGCGCCTCGGCGGGCTCGACCTTGCGGATCCAGCTCACTCGAGCGGCTCCACCGTCACGTCCGCGTTGTAGTCCGGCACGCCCCCGCCGGCGTCGACCCGACCGTGCGGAATGAGCCCGTTCACTTCGGGCCAGTGCCCCTGCAGCGTGCTGGGCGTGACGTCCGCGACGAACGCGCGGCCGCGATACTCGCCGAGCGCATTGCGCAGGCGGATCGGCTGGTCGTGGCGCAGGCCGAGTCGGCGCGCGTCCTCGGGAGCGATGAACACGTGGTCGCGCTCGGCGCCCGTCAGCGGATCGCGCGCGGCCTGCACCATCGAGTTGAACTGCTTGCCGCGGCGTGTCGCGAGCGTGAACGTGCCGGCGCCACCGCGCGCCGCGGGCGGAACCACCGGCTGGAAGTGCGCCTTGCCGTCCTTGGTCGGGAAGCGACGGTCCGCGCACAGGTGCGGGCCACCCCACTGGAACTGGTCGCCCTGCCGCGCGAGCTTCTCGATGCCGGCGTAGCTCGGCACGGCACGCGCAATCTCCGCGCGCACCGCGGCCGCGTCGGCGAAGTGCACCGCGCGCGCGCGCTCTGGCTCGACGGCCCGCGCGAAGTCGAGCAGCATCTCCCACTCCGAGCGCGCCTCGCCGATGTCGTGGCCCGGGATGTAAGGCGAGAAGATCACGCGACGCTCGGTCGAAGTCTCGGTGCCGCCGCCGCGCTGCTCGTAGCGGGTGCGCGATGGCAGCACGTAGGTGACCTCGGCGGGATCGACGAGCATCTGCTTCGTGAGCACGATATCCGTGTGCACGCGCAGCGGGATACGCGCGAGCCCCGCGCCGATGCGCTCGGGCTCGGGCATGGTCTCGAGGAAGTTACCGCCGATGCAATACAGGCCATCGAGCTCGCCGCGGTGCGCGGCTTCGAGGTACTCGACCGTGGTCAGACCGTTGCCGCGCGGAACCTCGAAGCCCCACAGCTGCGAGAAGTGCTCGACGCTCTCCTCGTCGATCGCAACACCGCCAGGGAGCGCGGTCGAGTAGGCCCCCATCTCCGCGCCACCCTGCACGCCCGAGTGGCCGCGGATCGGCATCAGGCCCGTACCCTCGCGCCCGACCCACTCGCGCAGCAGCGCGAGATTGGCGATCGCCTTGACCGTCTCGGCGCCGTGCATGTGCTGCGTAACGCCCATCGACCACACGAGCACGCCGCGCTCGGAGCGCGCCAGTTCGTCGACAAAAGCCTCGAGATCCTCGCGCGTCGTGCCGGCGCGCGCGAGCAGCTCGTCGAACGGTACCTGCGCGAGAGCCCGCTCGAACTCGGCAAAGCCCGTCGTCGCCGCAGCGATGAAGTCGCGCGCGATCGAACCGCGCTCGACGAGCCGACGCGCCACGGCATTCAGGAACGCGAGGTCGCCGCCGACCTTAACAAGGAAGAAGCGGTCCGCGATGCGCGTGCCGAACAGCGCCGAGTCCGCGTTGGACGGTACCCAGTAGCGCTCCATTCCAGGCTCGCGGTAGGCGTTCACCATCAGGACGCGGGCGCCACGCTTCTTCGCCTCGTGCAGGTACTTCGTCGACACCGGCTGGTCATTGGCCGGGTTCGAGCCGAAGAACACGATCACGTCGGCCTTGTACCAGTCCGTGTAGGAGCAAGTCGTCGCCGCCACACCGACAGTGGCCTTCAAGCCCGCGCCGCTCGGACTGTGGCACAGGCGCGCGGAGTTGTCGACGGAGTTCGAGCCGAGGAAACGCATCACCTTCTGCGCGACGTAGTACGTCTCGTTGGTGATACCGCGGCTCGTCACGAACATCGCCGTGCGCCGACGATTCAAGGCGCGCCAGCGCGGGCCGATGTCGGCCCACGCTTCGTCGAACGACACCCGCCTGAAGCCGTGTTCGCCCTTGCGACGGCGCAGCGGGTACGGAATGCGGCCGAGCTCGCGCAAGTCCTTCGAAGAGCGCGCGCGCAAGGCCTCGACGTCGCCCCATGCGCCCTCCGGCATCGACCCCATCGTGTTCAGGCGCAGCAGGTTGAGCCGCACGAGGCACAGGTGCGTGCCGTCGACCGTCCAGTCGCTCAGGCCACTCGTCCCCAGCGCGCAGCCATCGCACACGCCCTTCGTGAGAACGTCCCAGGCGTAGCCGAGGTTGTCGCGGTTCGCCCACGTGATGCGGGCCATCTCGAGGAAATGGTGCGGCTTGGTCTCGCCGATCCCGAACGGAACGAGCGAGTGAATTCGTTTCGAGAAGCCTTGGCCGCGACGTTCCATCGCTCGAGAGTCTAGTCGCTGCGCACCCACGCGCCGAGGGCCTGCGCGTGCTGGAGCTTGAGACGGGCCATGCGGGCGAAGCTGGCGTCGAAGCGCGGCTCGCCCTGCTGCCGCAGGAAGCTCCCGAGATGCCCGTACCAGCGCGCACGCGTCTCCTCGGCGTCGAGACACAGGCGCAGGACCATCCCGCGGGCGCCGAGCAGCACGCTGGCGGCAAGCAGCTCGGCCAGCACGCGCCGTCGCAGGCTGGGCCTCACCGGCTCAATACCGAGGGCGCGGGTCGTCGCGATCAGTTCCTCGACCTGGCGACGCTCGTCCTCGACGAAGGTCGCGAGCAGGCGCGCCAGCTCCGGTTCGCGCACGAGGCCCGCGAGTCGTCGGTATGCGGCCAGCGCTCCACGCTCGGCGCGCAGGGCCTCGGCGAGCTCCGATTCGAAGGTGCTCACCATGGTCCCTAACGCTTCGCGCGCTCGAAGTGAGCCTCGATGGCGCGGCGCGAACGCGAGTCTACGCTGCGCCCGTGGAAGCGTGCGAGCGCGGCTCGGGCACGGCCGTCGTCAATCGCCGCGAGCAGGTCGACGAGCGCGAGCTGCAGGCGGAACAGCTCGGTGCGCTCGAGCAAGGCCGAAGCCTCGCGCGAGAGATCGCTGCGCCCCTTCGCGCTCGGAACCAGTGCCCGCGCGGCAGCCTCCCGCGCGGCGACACCCCACGACTCGTCGAGCAGCCCGCGCTGCAGGGCCTCGAGCGAGCGCGAGCCACGCACACTCGCGATCGCGGGCACGAGCGCCGCACGCAAGCCATCGTGCAGGGACTCGCGCTCGAGCTGGCTCAGCAGCCAAGGCAGCGCATCCTCCCCCTCGCACAAGGCAACCAGCCGCGCGGCCGCGCCCATCGTGGCGGGGCTGAACTCCGCGGCGTACTGCTCGCGGGCGAAGCGCGCGAACTCGGAGCGCGTCTCCCAAGCGGCGAGGGTCTCGAGCGCGGCAACGCGGACCCGTGCCGAGCCATCTGCGCTCACGATGCCCATGAGCTCCTGCGCGATCGGATTGTCGACCGACGTGTGCACGCGCGCAAACGAGCGCGCGGCGGCGAGACGCACGGACTCGCAGGAGTGCCCGAGCCCGTCGAGCAAGGTCTCGGCGATCGTCCAGCGCCGATCCTCGTCGGGCTCCGTCGCGAGGCGCAGCCCGAGCTCGAGCAATGCCTCTCGACGCTCGTTGACGTCGTCGGACTTGCTCGCGAGCTCCCGCCACTCGGCGGTGCTGCGCTCCGTGTGGCAGCGCTTGGGAACCCAGCCGTGTTTATCGAACACGACCCACGTCGGGAGCTGCGACGCGGCAAGTTCGATCACCTCGCGACGCTCGTCGATCGTGACGCGCGTGCGGCGCGCGCCCGCGTCATCCCGGACCTCGATGTCGACCGGCAGCACGAACACGGCCGGCGTGCCATCCGCGCTCGTCTGTACCTGCTCGACCTCGACGCGCACGCTGCGCCGCGCCTCGCTCCAGCTCCAGCGGACCTTGAACTCGGGATAGCCGGGGCGCGTGAACCACTGCTGGAAGAACGGCGCGAGATCGAGCCCGCTCTCCTGCTCCATCGAGCGGCGGAAGTCGTCGGTCACCACGGCGCGGCCGCGGTGATCGGCGACGTAGCGCCGCAGCCCGCGGAAGAAGGCCGCATCGCCGAGCTGGAAGCGCAGGAGGTGCAGCCGGCTCGCCGCACCCTGATAGGCCTGCCCGCCGCGCGTGAAGAGGTCGAAGGGCTCGCGCCACTGGTCCCAGACGTGCGGCCGGCGCTGCGCGCCGGTGTCCTGCGCCACGTAGAAGTCCTGCATGTCGCGCAGCGCGGCCCGGAAGTCGTCGCGGCCCGCCGTCGCCTCGCGGTAGAGCAGCTCCCCGTAGGTGGCGAAGCCCTCGTTGAGCCAGACCTGCGACCAGTCCGCGCAAGTCAGCAGGTTCCCGAACCACTGGTGCGCGGCCTCGTGCGCGATCAGGCCCGTCGGATCGTAGTCGCGACGCCCACGCTCGTCGCCGACGCAGGCGTCGGTGAGCGTCGTGGCGGAGATGTTCTCCATGCCACCGTGCGGGAAATTCGCCACCGCGGCCTGCGAATACTTCGCGAATGGGTAGCGCGCGCCGGTCAGGTCCTCGAAAAACTGCAGGATCTCAGCCGTGGGCTCGAAGCTCGCTTCGAGGTGCCGGTCGAGATCCGGCTCGGCGACGACAGAGAGCGGCACGCCGTTCCAGCGCGAGCGCCCTTCGACGAGCTCGCCCGCGACCAGCGTCGTCAGGTAGGCCGGGTGCGGCACGTTCATGCGCCACAGGTCGACCGTGCCGCCATCAGGGCGCGCGAGTGACTCGACCTTCTCCCCCGCCGCGACCGAGATCCAGCCCGCGGGCAACGTGATCTCGAGCTCACTCGTAGCGCGCTCCGCCGGCTCGTCCCAGCACGGGAACCAGCCGCGCGAGTCGTCGCACTGGCCCTGCGTGAACGCGTGGGTCGGCACGCCGTCGCGCTCCCCCGCGAACCACAGTCCGCGTCGCGGCACGCCGCCGTAGCGAATCACGACCTCGTGGCTCGTGCCCGCTTCCAGCGGTGCTCCAAAGTCGATCGCAACCACGCCGGGTCGGCGCTCGAACGAGATCGAACGACCTTCTTCGTCGCGCACGTCCGCGACGTCGAGCGTGTCGAGGTCGAGCTCGAGCACCTGCACGAGGTCGTGGCGCGGATGAAAGCGAATGCGGCACTCGCCGTCGAGCGAGCGCGCGCTCGGGTCGAGCGCGACCTTGAGCGCATAGTGCTCGATGTCGACCGGGCTCGTGCGCGGCCGGTGGCGCTCGAGCGGCGGAATATCGAGGACGAGCGGCTTCGGCGCAGCGCAGGCGGCGAAGGCCGCGAGGGCCGCCGACGCGCACGAGTTGCGGAAAAACGGGGTCATCGGCGGTGCGGAAGTCTACGGGACTCGCGCGCCGGAACTACGGAACCACCTTCAACGCCAGCCCTGCGCGCAGCGTAGCGAGCTCGGCTTCCGTGGAGACCCCGCTCCATACGAGCAGGTCCACTTCCGTCGGTGCGAGGGCCTCGGCCAGCTCGACCCCGCGCAAGCCGCTTCCGCCGAGTTTCTCGAGACAGCCCTTCTGGAAATCGAGCTGCGCAGCGAGCGCCGCCCGGAACTCCGCCGCGTCCTCGGGGCTGTCCCAGACGCTGCGCCAGCGCAGAACGCGCGCCTCGCCGTTGCCGACGAGTGCCAGCCGGTCGCCGTCCCAGCCCGTCGCCGCCTTCGAGGTGAACGCAAGCCCCATCATCGCCAGCCGGTTCGAGAGATCGACACCGCCGCGCTTCGCCGGAGCGAGCGAGACGATCGCGCACGAGAACTCGCCCAGCGTGTCCTCGCGCAGCACGCTCCAGCCCGCGGGCACGCTCTCCTTCACGAGCTCGATGCGCTGGGGCAGGTCGAGCTTCGATTCGTCCCAGTACTTCGCCGGGTGCAGCGCGATCTCCGTCGACACGGGCGGCGACTGAAACGCGCGGGCGACGTCCGCGCTCGGCACGCTCGCCATCTGCGCGCTCAGCCACGTCTCGCTGCGCGCGAGAAAGCCCGAGCCGACGAGGTAGCTGCCGATCAGGGGCTTCCACATCCACTGGGGCGACTGGTCGAAGGTGCCCTTCATCATCTCACCAGCCGCGGCCATGCTCGCGGCGTCGAGCGAACGCGCGTTCGCCATCTGCCAGCGATTGCCGACCAGCGTGGCCGAGCCCTCGACGACGCACCAGTACGCGAGCTGCGCGTCCGTGTCTTTGCCGAGCTTGGCGAGCTGGGCATCGATGCCATACAGCTGATCGTCGAGCGCGTGCCCGAGCTCGTGCGCCATCGTCATGCGCGCCAGCCCCATCGGACAGCCATCCATCAGGCTGAACGAGTCGCTGTCGGGGTCGTAGAAGCCGACCACCTGGCTGTCGAGCAGCCTCAGCGTCTCCGCCATGACGTCGAGCTCCGGCGGGATCACTCCGAGGAGCTTCCCCACTAGGGTGTCCGCCGCGAGCTTCTCCGGCGTCTCGGTCTTGCGCATGCGCTCCTCGACATAGCTGCGCAGGTCGGACTTCGAGGCCAGCTTGACCTTCACCGGCGCGCGAAAGGCCTCGCCGCGCAGCTTTTCGATGTCGCGCTGGATCTCGACCGCGACACGTTCGAGCTCCGCCGGCGTCCAAACCTGCTGCGGGGCCGGCGGAGTGGGAATCTGCGGGCAGAGGACGAGCAACGGGGCGAATAGCACGGTGTACATCGCGCAGAGAGTAGCAGGGCCGAAATCCGGCCGCAGCACGGCGACTACCGCGTCGGCCGCCACTCGATGTTTGCGCTTGCGATGCGCGTATTGCACCATTTGAGGTCCTTCCATAGGTTTCCCATGCCCAGCACCGTCAGCGCGTTGACTCCCATCGCCCCCGTCGATCTCGCAGCCGAGCGCGCCTCGCTCGGCCCGGCCCTGCACGAGGCCGTGCTGCGCGCGCTCGACTCGGGCAAGTACGTCCTCGGACCGGAGGTCGAGACCCTCGAGCGCAACTTCGCGACCTTCCACGGCGTGGCCCACGGCATCGCCGTCGGAACCGGCACCGATGCCCTGTGGCTCGGTTTGCTCGCCATCGGCGTCAAGCCCTGCGACGACGTCGTCACGAGCCCCTTTACGTTCTTTGCCTCGGCCGCCTCGATCGCGCTCATGGGCGCGCGGCCCGTGCTCGCCGACGTCGACATCGAGACGGCGCTGCTCGACCCCGCCAAGGCGCGCGCGGCGCTCACGCCGCGCACGACCTGCATCTTGCCCGTGCACCTCTACGGCCAGCTCGCCGACATGAAGGCCTTCCGCGCGCTGTGTGACGAGAAGCAGCTCTTGCTGCTCGAGGACGGCGCGCAGGCCCACGGCTCGCGTCGCGATGGCGTGGCCTGCGGCACGCTCGGCGATGCCGGTACATTCTCGTTCTACGTGACGAAGAACCTCGGTGCGGCGGGCGAAGGCGGCATGGTGCTCACCCAGAGCGCGGCCGTGGCCAAGAACCTGCGCGAGCTGCGCGACCATGGCTCTCCCGCGAAGTACGTGCACACGCGCATCGGCACCAACTCGCGCCTGCAGGCCATTCAGGCCGCGATCCTGAACGTAAAGCTGCCGCACCTTGAGAGCTGGAACGAGCGCCGTCGCGCCAACGCGGCGCGCTACGACCGCAACCTCGCGGACCATCCGGCGATCAGGCTGATGCGGGTCGTGCCGGGTGCGTTCCACACCTACCACCAGTACACGGTGTGCATCAGCGGCGAGCGCACGCGCGAGGCGGTGCTCGCGGACCTCGCTGCGGCGCAAATCTTCGCCGGCGTGCACTACCCCAGCCCCGTGCACCTGCAGGAAGCCGCCAAGCCCTGGGGGTACGGTCCGGGCGACTTCCCCAACGCCGAGCGCCTCGCGCGCGAGGTGCTGTGCCTGCCGGTCCACCCGTTCCTCTCGGACGCGGACATCGACCGGGTCAGCGAAGTCCTGCGCAGCGCGGCGCGCTGAGTTGCACTTCGATCTAAGTCTCGCCCCGAGAACGACTTAGAACGTTTCCCAAGGGCCCTCCGAGGCGCGCGTGGCACGCTTGTGCCCGCCGCCCGCCATTCGGGCGCAACCCGGGCCCCTCGCGCGCCCGAAAAGGCCTTCATGGGCCCCACGCGGGCCTGTCCCCATGGCCCACGCCCGCTCACCCCGATCGGTACGGATGCTCTGCCTCGCCGTGCGCAGCACGGTGGTGTTGCCGCGCTCCGTCGCCACGCTCGACCTGCAACGGCGCGAGAACCTGCTCGGCATCGACCAGCACCCCGAGGACGACACGCCCATCGTCGCGGTGCCGCTGCTCGACCTCGAGGGCGAGGCCGCGCCGCAGAAACTCGCGCGCATCGGCACCCTGTGCCGCGTGCTCGACCGCACCAAGATGCCCGATGGCTCCCAGCGCGTGGTGCTTCAGGGGATGCGCCGCGTCGTGCTGCGCTCGATCGACGACTCCAACGGCTGGTTCGAGGTCGAGACCTCCGAGCCCACCTACGCGCACATCCCGGACGCAGAGCTCGGCTCGGAGGTCGAGCACGCCATGGCGCAAGTGCACGAGCTAGTACGCGTCGACAGCCGCTACTCGGCGGAACTGCCACGCGTTCTCGCGCTCAATACCTCCGCTGCCGGCCACTTCGCCGATCTCGCGGCCGCCAAGCTGCATCTCTCCTACGCCGATCGCGCACGCATGCTCGTCGAGACCGACGTGCTGCGGCGGCTCGAACTACTCGGCCAGCTGCTCGAGCAGGAGATCGCGCGCGGCGAGGTCACGGCCTCGCTGCACGGAAAAGTCGAAGAGGAGAAGCGCCGCAGCCTGCTGCGCGAGCAGCTGCGCGTGATCCAGATGGAGCTCGGCGAGGCCGACCCCGTGGAAGCGCTCGCGCGCGAGCTCGGGTCGAAAATCGCCTCCGCGGAGATTCCAGAGACGGCGCGGCGTGCCTGCACACGCGAGCTCGCGCACCTGCGTCGCTGCGGCATCGGCACCGAGGAATCGAGCCGTATCCGCAACTGGATCGAGTGGCTGCTCGAGCTGCCGTGGAACGCGCGCACCGTCGACCCCACGGCCACGCCCGACGAGTTCCGTCGCGTCGTCACCGCGCTCGACCTCACGCACACGGGCCTCGACGAGGTCAAGGAACGCGTCGGCGAGTTTCTCGCGGTGCGCCACCTCTCCGGCACCTCGCGCGGCACCGTGCTGTGCTTCCTCGGTCCATCAGGCACCGGCAAGACGAGCATGGGGCGCGCGGTCGCAGAAGCGCTCGGACGCAAGTTCGTGCACATCCACGTCGGCGGCTGCGCGGACGAGAGCGAGCTGCGCGGGCGGCACCTGTCGCAGGCGGGCTCCGTCGCGGGCCGCCTACTCAACGGCATCGCGCGCTCGGGCGTGCGCAACCCGGTCGTGCTGCTCGACGAGCTCGACAAGATCCATGGCGCCGGCTGGAGCCACTCCTCGAGCGCGCTGCTCGAGATCCTCGACCCCGAGCAAAATCGAGAGTTCGTCGACCACTATCTCGGCGTGCCCTTCGACCTCTCCGAGTGCCTGTTCGTCGTCACCGCGAACGACCTCTCGCCGATCCCCGAGGCGCTGATCGACCGGCTCGAGCTGATCGAATTCGGCAGCTACACGGAGACCGAGAAGGTCGCGATCGCTCGCGAGCACCTCTTGCCGCGCGCGCGCGAGTCAGCTGGCCTCGCTCCGCGCGACCTGACGGTCTCGCAGGGTGCGCTCGTCGAGGTCATCCGCAGCTACACGGCCGAGCCCGGGGTGCGCGCGCTCCAGCGCTGCCTCGACAGTCTCGCGCGCAAGGCTGCGGTCGCGCGCGTGCGCGAGGGCCACGCCTTGCACGTCGAGAAGATCCATCTCTCCAGCCTGCTCGGTGCACCGAACCTCGATCCGTTCGTGCACGCGACCGCACCGCAGATCGGCGTCATCGCCGGTCTCGCGTGGACCAACGTCGGCGGCTCGATCCTGCCGATCGAGACCGTGCTCATGCCCGGCGCTGGACGCATCGTGCTCACGGGCTCGCTCGGCGATGTCATGCGCGAGTCGGTCCAGACCGCGCTGTCATGGACGCGCATGCAGCTGCCGCGCATCGGTCAGGAGCCGGACGCCCTCGAGCGTCTCGACCTGCACATCCACTTCCCCGCCGGCGCCGTCCCAAAGGACGGCCCATCGGCTGGCATCGCGATCGCGACCGCCCTCGTCAGCGTGCTGACCCGGACGCCCGTGCGCCACGACGTGGCCATGACCGGCGAGATCTCGCTGCACGGCACCGTGCTCCCGATCGGCGGCCTGCGCGAGAAGCTGCTCGCTGCCCTGCGCGCCGGCATTCGCACCGTCGTGGTGCCTGAACGCAACCGCGAGGACGTCGAGCGCCTGCCGCGCGAGGTGCGTCGACGGCTGGAGATCCGCATGGTCGAGCACGTCAGCGAGGCCATCAGCTGGGGGCTCTCGTTGCGCAAGCCGTTGACGGTCGAGCCCGTACCGGAACCCGCGGCCGAGCCGGCCCCGGAGCGCCGACGCCGAAGCTCGGGCTAGCTCGCGCCGTGCCTCCACCCTTGCGAGTGCCCCGTCCACGTTTCACCATACTGCTGTCAAGCTTGTCCATGCGCACCCGCACCCTACTCACGCTGACCTGCCTGCTCGCCATCGGGCTCACGCCCGATGCGCTCGCCCAAGGGCGGCGCGGCGGCGGCCGCAGGCGTCCGCGGCCCCAGCGCGCGACCGCCGGCCTCACGGGCGTGTTCGGCCCCTCGAAGAACCTGATCGGCGGCACCCTGCCCGCCGCACCGCCGCTCGGTGCCAACCTCAACGCGCCGGCGCCCGTCACCTCGGCGCCCAAGGGAGCCGCGCTGGCCGCCGGGGAGCGGCGCTTCCTCGACCTCGTGGCCGAGATCGACAAGAAGCTGGCCGATTCCGAGCTTGCGCAGTCGCAGCTCTCGAGCGCGGCCCAGCCCTCCACGCTCACCCTGCCCGGCGATGTCCGGCCGGGCACCCAAGAGTGGCGCAACCTGCAGCGCCCCGTGTTCCTCGGCATCGACTACGACGAGTCGGGCTGGCTCTCGTACCGCGAGATGCGCGATGCCATCGACGCCGATCGGGCCGAGTTCGCGCTCTATGACCGCGACCACGATGGGCGCGTCACTTCGCGGGAGTTCATGCTGCGCTACGACGAGATCGTCGCCCGCAGCGGCATGTTCCGACTGCCCCGGCCCAAGCCGGAGAGCGCGAGCGACGAGCCGCGCTCGGCCGAGGCCTTGCGACAGGCGTTCGATCTCGACGGCGATGGCGCGCTCGATGCGCGCGAGCTCGCCGCCATGGTGGTCGAGGGCGGCTCGCGCAACCCCGAGAACGACGCGAAGGCGCTGCTGCGCGCGGCCGACGGAGATGGCGACGGACGGCTGGCGGGAGAGGAGCTGTTCCAGCTCGCTCGCATCCTGAGCTACGCGCGCGTGACGCCGGAGGTCGGGCGCGGCGCGGGCGACGCGAAGACGCCGCCGAAGACGCTCGAGGAGCTCTTGGGCCGCGTGCAGGAGCGTCCGGCGAGCGCCTCGAGCGTCGAGCTGCCGCCTTGGATCCCCGGCCCGGTGCCCCACTTCCGGCGGCTCGACGTCGATGGGGACGGAGTCATCTCCAGCGAGGACCTGCGTCGGCTGCAGGGCTCGGCCGCCATCGGCACGCGCGGCGGCGCGGTGCTCGCCGCCCTCGACCTGAACGAGGATGGCGTCATCGACGCGCGCGAGTTCGCGGCCGCGATCGCGACGCCTCCGCGCGCGCGACCGCAGTAGACCGCGCTCAGAGCAGGGGCACGAGCGGCTCGAGTCGCGGCCCGCGCTCGGGATCGGCGACCGCGTAGCTGCCGCCGCCCTGAAGCGTGACGCCCGCCGTGCGACCATCGAGGCCGAGCACGTACAGGTGCAGGCCGAAGCTCGGCTTGCCGTCCGCCCCCATCAGCGCCGGCTGCCAGCGTGCCTGGCGCTCGACTTGCCGCACGACGCGCCGCGCCGTCTCGAGACCCGCATCGAGTGGAGCCGCGCCACGGCGCAAATATTCGACCATCGTGGCGCTCGCCAGCGAGAGGATCGAGGACTCACCACGACCCGTGGCGCCAGCGCTGCCGGCCTCCGAGTCGCAGTACAAGCCCGCACCAATGATCGGCGAGTCACCGACGCGACCGGGGATCTTCCACGCCAACCCGCTGGTGGTCGTCGTACAGGCCACTTCGCCGCGCACGGACAGCGCCGAGCAGTGGATCGTGCCCCACGCATGGTCGTAACCCTGCCGCTCGAGCTCCGCCACATAGCGCAGCGTCCGCTCGAGTCGCACGTTGCGCTCGTCCTTCGCCGGCGGGAGCCAGTCATCGTCATTCGAGTGCCGCTCGCGCCACTCGAGCCACTTCTTGCGCGTCGACTCCGTCAGGAGCTCGACGTGCGGGTGTCCATGGGCGCGCGCGAACTTGTAGGCGCCCTCGCCCACGAGCAGGCAATGGTCCGTGCGCTCCATCACGAGCCGCGCGACTTCGCTGGGGTGCAGGATGTTCTCGATGCAAGCGACTGCACCGGAGTTGTGCGTGGGCCCGTGCATGCAGGCTGCATCGAGCTGCACGACGCCCTCCTCATTCGGGAGGCCCCCGAGTCCCACGCTCGTATCTCCCGGATCGGCCTCGGTGACCTTCACCACCTCGATCGCCGCATCGAGCGGATCGCAGCCGTCGACGAGCTTCTGGTAGTGGAGCTTCATGCCGGCGAGCGCGTTCGCGCTTCCGACCATCGCCGGGTAGCCCTTGCGCGGAGCGGACGCGGAGCTCGCAGGACCGGCAGGCGACGGAGCCTGCGCCGCAACCTGCGCGGTCGACTGGCAGGCGAGCGCTGCGGCGGCCGCTGCACCCCCACCGAGCAGCGCGCGACGATCGAGACCCGTGGACGGCATGGATTCGCTCTGGCTCATGGTCACTCCTTCGTGGGGACAGTGTTCGACGCGGCCGGCGGCGGAGCAAGCTCCTCGGCCGGGATCCGCATGCACTCGATGCGCAGCCACTGCCGCGCGCCATCGGTCCACGTGCGCCACAGCTCGGCGAGCTTGGCATCGCCGGCGTCGAGCGCCGCTTGGACGCGCAGCTTGCGTTCCTCGTTATTCGTGCGCAGGTAGCGGTCGAGATCGAGCGGCCGCGGATCCGCGACCGCCAGCGCCGTTGTCACGACGGCGACGCTCATGCGGCGCAGCTCGTCGGCATCGACATGCTCGATGCGGTCGAGGCTTGTGTGGTACGCGAAGTCGGTGAAGTGCCAGAACAGCACGCCCGGGATCCCGCGGCCGAGAAACTCCGAGTGATCGCTGCCACCCTCGTAGGGATGCTCGGCGGTCTCCCAACCGGGCTCGAGATCAGCGACGTCGAGCAGGGCGCAGCGCGCGACCACGTTCAGTCCCGCGGGCGAGAGCTTCGCCTCCGAGTAGGTCCGTCCGCCCCAGGCCGTGTGCTCGTCGGGCGGCAGCGGCTGTACTGCGCCTGGATCCGGCATACGCTCGAGCAGGGGCAGCGCTCCCGTGCGCGCGCGCGACTCTCCGAGCATGTCCGCCGAGATGCCGACGACCGGCTTGCGCGCGGTCGCGTCGAGCCACATCGAGCTCTGCGTGAACTCGTCGCCGAACAGGAACACGATCGAGCGCGACGGCGACTCGATCGCGCCCTCGCGCAGCGCGCCGGCGAGCGCGATCGCCGCCTCGCACACACCCGCGACGCCACTCGCGTTGTCGCACGCACCCGGCTCCTGCACGTGCGCCGCGATCGCGACCGCTTCCTGCGCCCGATCCGCGCCGAGCACGGTCGCGACGAGTGTGCGCAGTGGTCGCTCGTCGAGCTTCACCTCCGCCCGATAGGCGATGCGCACGGCGGGGTCCTTCGCGTGCGCGTCTCGGATCGCCGCCAGCGAGCGCGCGGAGATCATCGCCACGGGCAGCGTGCCGCGCATGCCGCGATACTGGATCGCGTCGAGGTGCCGCTCCGCGCCACTGGGATCGACGTTGAACTTCGCCAAGAAGGCCGACAGTACGGCGACCGCGCCCTTCTCGCTCGCCCCGCGCAGCGCACCGCCGTCGGGCGACGCGTCGGTCACAAGCACCTCGCCTGCGTCGAGCTCGTCGAGCGAGAAGGCGAGCGCGCCCTCGACATCGCAGCTCGGCGTGCCCACCGGCAGCATCACGCGATCGCGATCGCCGGACGCGGAGAAGGCATGCAGCACCTGCTGACCGCGCGCGCCGCGCAGCTCGATCCGACCCGATACGGGCGTCCACGCCAAGGACGGCGCTCCGGCGCGCGTCTGCATCGGCTGCGCGAGCCACTCGAGCAGCAGCTGGTCGCTCGCTCCGAAGCCCGCGGCTCGCAGTTCGGCCTCGACGCGAGCGAGCGTGGCCTCGAAGCCGTCGTTGGCGGGCGCACGGTAGAAGCCATCGATGAAGCGCGTACGCTCGAGCGCGCGCTCTCGATCGAAGCGCCCGTGCAGCGCGGCAGCGAAACGAGCCGTGCCTTCGCCGCCCGCGACGACGCCAGGGCCGCGATGTCGCTCACTCACCGACGACGACGCGTTCTCCTCGCCGGTCAGTACGGCCTCGTCGAGGCCGCGCGGCAGCGCGGACGACGAGCAACCGAGCGCGAGCAGCGCCAGCGCGCAGGCAAGCCCCAGATCGCGCGCGCCTGCCATGGTCGCTCAGCCCTGCTGTGGCCCGACGTACTTGTCGATCATGAGTCCGAGGCGCTCGCGGGCCGCCTGCGGAATGCGGTCCTTCGCGGTCATGATCGCGTGGCGCAGCGCACTGCCGCAGCCGCACGTCCGCTGGGCCGGCATGCGCGGAGCGGCCGCCTTCACGAGCGCCTTGGCATTGCCCACGTTGCGCCCCATCACGGCGATCACGGCCTCGACGGTGACGGCCTCGTGCTCCTCGTGCCAGCAGTCGTAGTCCGTGGCCATCGCGATCGTGGAGTAGCAGAGCTCCGCCTCGCGTGCGAGCTTTGCTTCCGGCATTGCTGTCATGCCGATCACGCTGCAGCCCCAAGAACGATAGAGATTGGACTCGGCAAATGTTGAAAACTGCGGACCTTCCATGGCGAGATAGGTACCGCCGACGACATGCTTGATGCCTGCCTGCTTCGCGGCAGCCGACATGGAACTGACCAGGCGGGGGCACACGGGAT
>SXKQ01000180.1 GCA_005778045.1 Planctomycetia bacterium | reverse complement strand
CTCGCGAAGATGCTGCGCGAGCCGGCCAACGTCATCCTGATGGACGAACCGACCAACGACCTCGACCTCTAGACGCTGCGCGTGCTCGAGGAGGCGATCAGCGAATACCCGGGCTCCGCGATCGTGGTCAGCCACGACCGCTACTTCCTCAACCGCGTCGACACGCACATCCTCGCCTTCGAGGGCGAGGTCGAGGAAGGCAAGGGCCCCGAGGTCAACTTCTTCGCCGGCGACTTCGAGGCCTACCACGAGTGGCGCGAGGCGGAGCGCAAGCGCCGCGGCCTGCGTCCGAAGTCGCGCGCCGGCAAGTACGCCCAGCTCCTGCGCGACTGAAGTCGCGCGCGCGAGTCGCGACCGTGGCGGAACATCCGTTCGACCTCTCGACGCTGGCGCGGCTGGGCGATCCGTGGCTCGCGCCGACGGACGATCTATCGCGCGCGTTCCACCTGCTCGACCACTACGAGCCGGCGGACCGTGCGCAGGAGGACTTCCAGCGCCGCATGCTCGACCTGATCGAGCGCCACCCGCAGGACGCGCACCGCCGCACGCTGCTCGAGGGCCATCTCACCGCGAGCGCCCTCGTCGTCGACGCGCGCTTCGAGCGCGCGTTGCTCACGCACCACAGGAAGCTCGACCGCTGGCTGCAGCTCGGCGGGCACTGCGACGGTGACGCGAACCTCGCCCACGTCGCGCTGCGCGAGGCCACCGAGGAGAGCGGCATCCCCGACCTCGCGGTGCTGCCCACGCCGATCGACCTCGACATCCACGCCATTCCTGCACGCGGCAGCGAGCCCGAGCACTTCCACTACGACACGCGCGTCCTCGTCGTGGCCCCGGCCGGGGCGATCGAGGTGCTGTCGGAGGAATCCCACGCCCTGCGCTGGCTCGCGAGCGGCGAGCTCGCGAGCCTCTCGGCCGACGCCTCCGTCCGGCGCCTGTTCCAGCTGCTGTTCGGGGCCTGAACGACGCGTCCAGCGGGGAAAGCCTGCCCCAAAATCGCGCCGAGGGCGTAACATGAGGGGCCAAGTGGCGGATCGAGGCCGGAGAGCCTGCGGTGCGCCGCGCTACCCCAGCATGCTCCACCACCGCGCCCTCGTCGTCCTGTTTCCGCTACTCGCGACCTCCGCCTCGGCTCAGACGTTGCTCGCGTCGCACTCCGGCGGCGCCAACGCGCGCGCCGGCACGAGCATGCTCACGTACCCGGACTGGAACGGGGACGGCATCGACGACGTGATCGTCGGTGAGCCCGGCTTCAACTCCGGTCGCGGTCGCATCGTGTGCCTCTCGGGCGCCTCGCTCGCGGGTGTCACGGCCAGCGCGCTCTGGAGCCTCGCGCCGAGCTTCTTGCTGGTCTCGAGCGACGCGAACTTCGGACGCTCGCTCGCGCTGCTGAACGATCGCGACGGCGACAGCCGGCCCGAGATCATCGTCGGCGCGCCCTACCAGGATGGCGTGGCCGCCACCGACTGCGGCGCCGTGTGCGTCGTGCGCAGCAACTCCGGCGTGCCGACCCTGCACCGCGTGCGCACGGGCGACGCCTCAGGCGATCTCTTCGGCTGGGCCGTGTCCGCCCACGACGATCGCAACTCCGACGGGGCGCGCGAAGTCATCGTCGGCGCGCCCTTCGGCGACACGGCGACACTCGCCAACTGCGGACGCGTCTACGTCGTGAGCGGCAATGCGCTCTACAACGACCAGTCTCCGCTCTCGCTCGCCACCAACACGAGCATCGCGGCGAATGCGTGGCTCGGGTACACGGTCGCCGGCAACCTGCGCTGCAACCTCGATTCCGCGGCCGAATACGCCGCGGGCGCGCCGAACTATCCGGGCTTCAGCGGGGCAGTGGCGGGTGGGAAGGTCTTTCTCTTCAGCGGCCAGAGCTACGCGGAAGTCGGCAACATCCCCGGCGCCTATGCAGGCGCGAACCTCGGGTTCAGCCTGAGCGCCGGCCTCGATTTCAATCTCGACGGCTTCTCGGATGTCTTCGCGGGCGCTCCGGGCACGGACCTGAACGGCACCAACTCGGGGCGCGTGCTGCTAATCGACGGGAGGAACCTCTTCTCAGGCTCGCCGGTCGCCTTGATCAACTGGAACGGCCCGGCCGCCAACCTCAACTACGGCAGCGCCGTCGGACTCATCGACGACATCAACAACGACGGGCGGCCCGACGTCGCCATCGGCGCGACCGGCTACCAGAATCCCACCGGCAGCGGCAACGAAGGCGCGGTGTTCCTCTACTCGGGCGAGTCCCTGCTTCCGATCGGCACGCTGGTCGGTCCGCCGAGCGGCGTGCTCGGCGACGGGATCGCCTCGACGGGCGAGGACTTCGACGGCGATGGCGCGTTCGACCTCCTGGTCGCGGGCGCGGTCGGCGACAGCATCGCGACCAACGGCGGGCGCGTGTTCGCGGCGCGCGCCTTCCCGGCCTTGCCTTCGACCTACTGCACGGGCAAGACGAACAGCCTCGGCTGCATTCCGCAGATGACCTGGCAGGGCAACGCCAGCCTGTCGTCCGCCGCGCCGTTCCTCCTGCAGGCCACGCGCGTGCTCAACCAGACGTCGGGCCTCGTCTTCTACGGCTTCCGCGCCTCCGCCCAGCCCTTCGCGGGCGGCTACCTGTGCGTGCAGGCCCCGACCGTCCGCAGCGCCTCGGTCTCGAGCGGCGGCAGCGCCACGGGCAACGACTGCAGCGGCGTGATCAGCATCGACTTCACCCCCATCGCTCAGGCCGGTGCCACGCCCGGCCTCACGCTGGGCAACGAGGTCTACGCCCAAGTCTGGTCCCGCGATCCCGCCGGCGTCGGCACCACGAGCCTGAGCAACGGCCTGCGCTTCTTCCTCAATCCCTGAGCGCGGCTCGGCCCGACGGACCTCGACGCGCTAGCGGCCGCGACGGGGCACGGGCAGCTTCGCGCCCGGGGGCACCCACGGCAGGTAGTACTCGACGTAGCCCAGGTGCATCTCGTCGAAGGTCTGCGGCCCCCAGCGCACCGTGGCGGTCGGGTCGGGATTGGCGGGATTCTCCGCGCTGTTGTCGTACCAGGCGGTGAAGCGCAGCTGCTCGCCGGAACGCAGCGTCAGCGGCTCGGCGAGGCGATAGAGCAGCTGCCAGTTGAAGTCGTAGCGCGGCACGTCGAGCAGGGTCGAGCTCGAGCCGTCGCGCGCGATGCGCTCGTAGCGCGCCGCCTTGCCGCGCACGTGCAGGTGCGGCACGAAGGAAAGCAGCACGGCGTCGAGCGGGATCGGGAAGGTCGCGCTCTCCTCGTGGTTGGCTGCGCCGGGCGGGATGCGGATGCGTGGATTGACCACGCCGATCGTGCGCACCTCGTGCAGCGGCGGCTCGTCCGCGAACACCACTCCGATGCGCGTGCGATCCTCCGTCGCCGTGCCATTGGGCGTGTAGTGCATCTGGAAGCGCAACTTGGCGCCCTTGGGCAAGAGCTTGGCGAAGCCCGGCGGATAGGACAGAGAACCCTGTCCGGGCACGTAGGCCGCCCAGAAGCCAAGGCGCTCGTCGGCCGCGATGTCGTCGTCGGCTCGCCGCCGGCGACGGCCTTCGTTCGCGCGCTCGAGTTCCGCGTCGACGAGGTGCACGAGCACGTGGTGCACGACACCTGCGTCGCCCGGACGCACTTCGATCGCGCGCACCCAGCGATCCTCCTCGAGCCGCGTCTCCACCACGACATTGCGGTAGGGCACCACTCCGCTCGCGGGAATCGACTCGGGCTGCGCGAACTCGAACACCGCATCGGGCGCGGGGATCGACCACTCGCCCGCGAAGCTGCGCGGCAGCGGCTCGTGCGACGGATTCCCCTCCGGCTTGCCGCTCGCGAGCCACGCGAGCAGGTCGGCCTTGTCCGCGGCAGACAGCGCGCGCTCGTTGGCCCAGCGCGTCGTCGGCGGCTCGCCCTCCGCGCGCGCCGGCTCGGCAGCGAACCACGGCGGCATCTGTCCCTTCTCCACGACGCGCCGCACCATGCCCGCGTGGGCGACGAGGTCGGCGTGAGACTCGAGCGAGAACGGCGCCACGCCACCGGCGCGATGGCACTCGACGCAGTTCGCCTGCACGATGCGCGAGATGCGGTCGTGATACGTGAGTTCGCTCGCCGCGGGATCGGCGTCGGAGAGCTCGAGCTCGCATCCCGGCGCGTCCGTGGCCGCGACGAGCAGCGGCTCGTCCGACAGCAGCGCCCGCAGCACGTCGGCGAGAAATCGGCGGCGCGGCTTCTCGAGCGCGTAGCCGACGCCGTACTGATCATCGACGGCGCCGTGGAACACGGTCGTGCTGGCCGCATCGAGCACGATCACGTCGGTGGTGGTCGTCGCACCGAGCGCGCGCGCGAGGATCCCCTCGCGGTCGTGCACGACGGAGGCGTGCTCGCCGAAGCGCTGCGCGAGCTCGCGTACGGACTCCGCCGCGTCGGTCGCGATCGGATCGACGATCACGAAGTGCACGCGCGCCCCGGCGCTCGCGGCGAGCTCGACGAGCGTGGGCACGTACTTCTGGCTCAGCGGGCAGGTCGTGCTCGAGAGCGCGTAGACCGTGAACTCGCCCGGCTTCGCCACGGGCAGTGCGGCGCCAGAGAGCCCGCCCGAGCGCGGCAAGGCCACTCGGCGCCCGACCCCATGTTCGGAAGGCTTGAGCACCTGCGGCGCCCACTTCGTCTCCGCGGCCGCCGGCACGGGCGTACTTGCATCCTGCGGGCGGGGCGAGGGGGCCGCGAGTGAGAGAGCGAGCGCGAGGGGCAGCAGCATGGTGGCTTAATCTAACCCGCCGAGAGCGTCCCGGTTCCGAGCCAGCGGCCAACCGACGTGCCCAAGACCGCCGGGGTACCTTGTAGCGGCCTGCGCGCCTCCTACCATCGTACCCCGAGAGCCATGCGCGTCAGCGTCGTCGTCTCCACCTACAACGAGCCCGAGCGGCTCGCCCTCGTGCTCGCGGCCCTCGCGCGGCAGACGCACGTCCCCGACGAGGTGCTCGTCGCGGACGATGGCTCGGGCCCGGCGACGGCCGAGGTCGTGCGCGGCTGGAAGCCTCCCGCGGGCTGCCGCAGCGAGCACGTGTGGCACGAGGATCGCGGCTTGCGCAAGTGGGCCGTCTCCAACGAGACCGTGCGGCGCTCGAGCGGGGAGTGGCTGATCTTCCTCGACGGCGACTCGATCCCCCACCGCGAGTTCGTGCGCGACCACCTGCTAGACTCCGGCCGTGGCGACGTGCTGTGCGGACGGCGGGTCAAGATCGGACCCACTCTCAGCCCGCGCGTGGATCTGGACATGGTGCAGTCCGGCGAGCTCGAGCGCCTGTTCGGCCCGGCGCTGCTCGGCGGGCTGTTCTCGGAAAACGAGCGCATGGGACTCGGCCTGCGCCTGCCGCGCTGGCTGGCCCATGCCCTGCACCCGCGACCGCGCAAGCTGATGGGCGTCAACTTCTCGCTCTCGCGCCGAACCTTCGAGGCCGTCAACGGCTGGGACGAGGAGTTGCCGGGGCGACGCGGGGACCGCGACATCGACCTGCGGCTCGTGCGCGGCGGCTTCTGCTACGCGGCACTGATCCAGCGCGCGGTCGTCTACCACCTGCACCACCTCGTGCGTCCCAACTCGGACGCCATCCAGCGTCGCGTGGCGGAAGAAGAGCGCGCGACGCGCGTGCGCTGCACCCAAGGTCTCGTGCGGACGTCGTGAGCGCGCCGTTCGACGCACGCCCGATCCGCGTCCACAAGCCCTCGCGGCTGCTCTACTTCGCGCACAACCTGCTCGAGCTGTGCCAGCCGCGAGCGTGGCTCGAGCGCCGCGGTCAAGACTTGCTCGCGCGCGCCCGCGAACTGCCCGCGCAGGAACTCGAGGAGCGCGTCGGCTACTACTTTCGCTTCGAGGGCACCTTCGAGCTCGGGCCGCAGGCCGACTCCTTGCCGCTCTGGGCGCTGAGACGGCAGCGCAACTACTGGTTCGACCTCGCGCGACTCCTGCGTCGCATGCCGAGCGGCCGGCGTGTCGAGCGCTTCTTCGGAGATCGCACGGATCCCCCGCCGCGCCCGACCCTCGTCAAGGCACGATGCATCGGAGAGTCCGAGCGCACCTCGGTGCTGCTCAAGCTCAACCGAGTGCGCCACTACGTCCACGTCGACGACGAGATCCCGTGGCGCGCAAAGCGCGCGACAGCCGTGTGGCGCGGCAACTCGCGCAATCCCGCAAGGGTGAAGCTGCTCGAGGACTGGCAACGCGACGCGCGCTGCGAGCTCGGTGCGACGGACGAGCGCCCGCAGACCGCGCACCTGCGGCGGCCGCGGCTCCCCATCGCCGAACAGCTGCACCACCGCTTCGTGCTCTCGATCGAGGGCAACGACGTGGCCACGAACCTGAAGTGGATCCTCTCCTCCAACTCCCTGTGCCTGATGCCGCGCCCGACTAAGGAGACGTGGTTCATGGAAGGGCGCCTCCAGCCCGGCGTGCACTACGTTGAACTCGCACCTGACCTCTCCGACCTCGGCGCGACGATCGAACGCTGGAACGACGACCCCGCCGGCGCGCAGCGCATCCTCGCCGCCGCGCAGGCTTGGTGCCGGCAGTTCGACGACCACGAGCGCGAGGACCTGCTCGCCCTGCTCGTGCTGCAGCGTTACTTCGAGGCCTCGGGCCAGCTGCGCTGACCCAGAACCCCCGCGCGTTCACTCGCGCACCATGAGCTCCCAGCTGCGGACGAAGCCCCAACGCTCGCCCATGGAGATCAGGGCGTCGTCGTTGTGGCCCGCGCGGGCGGCGAGCGTGGCGTGGCCGCGCGCGAAGAGCAGGCCGCCGGCATGCGCGATGAGCTCGCGGGCGACGCCGCGGTGGCGCAGGGAGGCATCGACGTGCAGCACGAGCACCATCGGCTGGGTCGTGCCGAGCAGGGGGTCGGTGAAGGGGCCCGTGAGGCACAGGCCCCAGACGCGCGAGCCGGGAACTTGGCCCGCCTCCTCGACCACCACGAGCACGCACTCGCTGGCGGCGAAGTGCTGGCGCAGGCAGCGCTCGGCCGCACCTGCGGGATAGGGCGAGTCCGAGCACTGGGCGTGGAACTCTTCGGCCGAGGCGTCGAGCAGCCCGCTCGCGGACAGGGCCTCTTCGAGGGACGTGACGTGGCGCAACTGCAGCTTCATGACGAGGGCGAGGATAGGCCGCGACGGCCGCGGGAACAGCCCCGCATCCGCCTTCCCTGCCCTGCTTCCCCAGAACCACCGGGGCCCCGATGGACGCCCGTGGCACCCCACCGCTAGATTATTCGCCCGCGTTTTCCGCCCCCGGACTCCCACCCTTCAGGTCCCGCCGTGCAGCTTACCGTCGAACGCCCCGCACCCTGCCAAGCCAAGGTCTCCTTCTCGGTCCCCGCGAGCGAGTTCGAAGCCGAGTACCAGAAGGCTCTCAAGGACGTCGGGCGCCGCATGCGCATCAAGGGCTTCCGCCCCGGCCACGTGCCGCCGGATGTCGTCAACCGCATGCAGGGCAAGGAAGTGCGCCATGAAGTGGCCATGCGCTTCGTCAACCAGGCTTACTCGCGCGCCATCGACGAGCACCAGCTGCGCCCCCTCGCGAACCCCTCGGTGGACTTCGGCGAGGCGCTCGCGGGCGTGGACTTCGCCCACACGTTCGAGTTTTCCCTGCGCCCTGAGTTCACGCTCGGCACTTACAAGGGGCTCGAGCTCGAGTCTTCGCTCCCGCCGGTCGTCGACGCGGAGGTCGAGGCCGCGATCGAGCAGGCCCGCAAGAACCAGGCCCACCCCGAGCCCGCCGGTGACGACGGCCTGCCGGAGGACGGCATGGCGCTGTGCCGCGTGACCCTGCGCCACGACGGCGAGCAGGTCTGGCTGCGCGACGGCCTGCGCATCTCCCCCTCCTCGACCCTGCCGGGCGTCGACGCGGCCGCCTTCAAGGCCGCGATGACGGGCAAGAAGGACGGCGAGTCGGCCGAAGTCGAGCTCGAGTTCCCCGCCGACTTCGAGGTCGAGGCAGCGCGCGGCAAGCGGGGCAACTGCACGGTCGACGTGAAGAACGCCTTCCGCGTCGTGCTGCCGAGCCGCGAGGAACTGATGAAGATCATCGGCGCCGCCGACGAGGCCGAGTTGAAGAAGCGCGCCGAGGACGGCCTCGAGCAAGCCAACCGCCAGCTCGAGGACCAGCGCGTCGAGACCGCCCTGCTCGAGCAGGTCCTCGCCGCTCACACCATGGACCTGCCGCCGTCGATGGTCGACGAGCAGGTCAAGGGTCGCCTGGCCCAGCTCAAGAACGAGCTCGCCGGCCAAAGCAAGGCTGCCGACGAGATCGAGCGCGAGGCCGCGGCGATCGAGAACCAAGCCCGCACGGACGCGGAAAAGAGCGCCAAGGCCTATTTCCTCGTCGAGCGCATCGCCGAGGCCGAGAAGATCCAGGTCAGCGAGCAGGAGCTGGTCGGCGAGATGCGCGGCATCGCCAGCCGCAACCGCACCTCATTCGAGGAAGTGCGCGACTTCTACCAGCAGCAGAATCTGTTCCAGCAGCTCGCCATGGAGATCCTAGAGCGCAAGATCCGCGCCTTCCTGCGCGAGAACGCCAAACTCGTCGCCCCCAAGGTCTGAGCCCGGCCGGCGTGGACTGGAGCGGCCCGGTCGCCCTCGCGGGCTGGCCGGGCCGCGCGCCGTTGCGGTCCTGCGGATGTCGCCCTTCCCGATTCCGGGCAGGTTGCGCTGTGGGTTCGGCTCGCGCGGGTCCTTGATCCCGGCCCGCTCAAGCCTTATTCCCCAAGGCCCGACAAGCCACACAAGACCATGAGCGCCTCCAACTACTACGTTCCCTACGTCATCGAGAAAACCGGCCGCGGCGAGCGCACGTACGACATCTACTCGCGCCTGCTCGAGGACCGGATCATCTTCATCGGCACCGCGATCGACGACAACGTCGCCAACTCGGTGATGGCCCAGCTCCTGTTCCTCGACAAGGCGAACAAGAGTCAGGACATCAACATCTACATCAACAGCCCGGGTGGCTCGGTGACCGCCGGTCTCGCGATCTACGACACGATG
>SXKQ01000179.1 GCA_005778045.1 Planctomycetia bacterium | reverse complement strand
CTGCAAGTCGCCGGCACGATCGTCGACTCGCAGTGGTGGGGCCGCGATCCGGGGTTTGCTCCACCGAACGCCACGTCGCTGAGCGCCGGCTTGCGTTTCTCGATGTGCCCTTGATCGCACGAACACCGCTCTGGAACTGGCTCGGTCAGCCGCGGCGACGCTCACTTTCCCGGTCGACGACGGCCTCCTCCAGCGCCGGTCATCCGCTTGGAGTTCCTATCCGCGCCCTGGTTGTGATGGCGTGTGAGCGCTGGGGTTGTCGTCAGACCGGTGACAAGCGCGCGAGGCGTCCAGCAGCGATTGCCACGGTCGCGACGAGCCACAGCGCGATGGCGAAGACCGACGTGGCGCTCGCGCTCAAGAGGTCGCGCGTCGGCGTCGGCGCAGGCATGAAGCGCGGAATCGAATCCGCCTCGGCGACGGTGAAGGCGCCTCCGCGCTGGATGCGAGGGACGAAGAACTCGTTCCATTCGCTCTGGAATCTGCGCGCATCGCGCACGAACGCAAGTCGCGCGCCATCGCCTGCGCCCGACAGTTCATCGAGAGCGCCTTGCAGCGCCGCGGCGGGAGTCATCCACATCACCAAAGATGCTTGCTGCCTGCGCTCGCTCGCCGCGCGCTCGAACTCGAGGCGCAAGGGCGCGCGGGCTTCGTCCATACCGGCGTGGTACGAGAGCATCTCCAGCTGGTTGCGCCACTCCTCAATGTCGTCCCCCGGGGGCGGGCGCAGCTCGGGGTGCTCCATAAGGAAGCGGCTTGTTCTCTGCCCACGATCGTCCCAAGCCTTCCAACCCACGTCGCGCTCGACGTGGGCCGTGGCGACGCGCGAGGGCGCGTCCACGCCGCTCTCGAGCCAGGGCCCGGCGATCGATGGAATCGCCGTGGTGATCGCGACCCACGACGACGCAAGCCACAACCCCTGCGCCGTTCCGTTGGAACCGAGCGTAGCCACGCAAGCGCACGCCGCGATCCAGAAAGCAGCGTAGACGAGTGCGAGGCCCGACCACGCGGCGAGCAGCAGCGGCGCACCCGCGGTGCTCCATGGGAATCCGAAAGCGATGGCTCCACCGAGAATTCCGCACAGGAGTGCCAGCGCGAGCGCCGCCCAGCGCAGTACGTAGCGGCGACCGAACGTGCGCAAGGGTGAGGTCGACGTGGCGAGCAGCAGCGGCAGAATCCCGCGCGCGCGATCGCGTGCGACGAGGTCGAAGGCGAGCGCGATCGCTGCGAGCGGCAATAAGAAGACCACAACGAAACTCGGATCGAAACGCCCGGATAAGAGGCTTTCGGGGTTTGCGAGGTCCTCACCACCGAATTCCGGCTCGCTCGTGCCCAGGCCCACGACTGCCGTCAAGGCGGAGATTTCGGGTGCACCGATGCCGAACAACGCCAGATCTGTTGGACCCACCTCGAGCGACGGCACGGCGCCGCGCGTCGCGACATTCGAGGCTCGGCGCGGATCGAGCCACGGACGTGGCGCGTCGCCGCCAGCTTCGAGACTCAGGAGATCCTTGCGCGTTTTCTCGATCTTCGCGGCGTTGGCCTCGCTCGTGGCCTCGGCGCGCGCCGAGCGTGCATCGCGTTCTCGGGCGGCGTTCCAACCGCCGAGCAGGAGCGCCGCGACCAGAGCCAACAAGACCGTGAGCGCCAGACCGTCGGCGCGCAGCGCACGATACTCATAGGTCCACATCAGGCGAGCCTCGGCTTCCAAGGCGCTGCGAAAAGCCCGATCGCGAGCGCGGACCAGAGCGCGAGGAAAATCAGCCCGAGGTTCGCATGCTCGAGGGCGGACTTCGTGGTCGGACGCGCGTACGCGAAGTCCGGCACGGTCTCCCACAACTCGCGTCCGGCTTGGTACTCCTGTCCCTTGGGCATTTTGTTCTTGGCCAGCGCGCCGTTCATCGCGGCGACGAGTTCTCCGCGGTGGGCCTCGGCCGAGAGCGCGAAGTCGAGATGGTGCTCGAGATCGGTACCCGACAGGGCCATCGAAGCGCGGCGCATCGCCGCGAACGGCCACACGAATGCGGCGAAGTCGCGCACTCGATTCTGCGCGCGCCACGCGAGCCACATCTCGTCGAAGACGTGATGGTAGGCACGAGCCTGATACTCCTCGCCCGCCTGCATGATGACCCCGCCGATGTTGATCGGAAGTTCCTCCCTCTTTTCGACTCCGTACTGCGCGAGGATCTCCGCCTCGAGCTTCTCCGTGCGCTCGTTGCGCGGATCGTGGCCGTCGACACCCTGCGAGTAGAGCTTGTTTGCGGCTTGCTCGAGCGCATCCGCGGACGGCGTCGGCCAACGCGCGTCGGCGTACTCGTTGAGCGCGCGCGGAGCCACGAAGGTCCCGAACGCCCAGGCGACGAGCAGGAGTCCCAGCGAAAGTCGCGTCGAACGCAGCCGCGCGGTCGCCGCGGTGGCGAGTGCCAAGACGATTCCGAGAAACACGGCGAGCAGCCCGCCGAGAACGAGTGCGCGCTGCGCGAATTCGGCTTTGGATTCTTCGCCCGGAACGTTCGCGGCGAACGCGAGGCAGATCCCATACCCAGGCACGGCCACCGTGAAAAGCGCGGCGGCGGCGCCGAAGAACTTGCCGATCATCCAGACCCGTGGGGTCGCGCCGAGCGCGAGTGATTGTGTGAAGAGCCCTTGTTCGCGTTCACCCGCGACGGCGCCGTGGGCGAGGAAAATTGCAAGTAGCGGCAGCAGCGCGTAGAGCAAGAACGCCGGACCAGATTCCCCCAGTCGACCTATCACCGCCGAATCTCGCGCCGGTCGGTTCGAGAACTCGCTGCGTGTGTGAGCCTCGAGGTGCGTGACGACGCCCGCGAAGGGCTCGACGCCGGTGTCGAAGGCCGACAGTCGCGTCACGGGCTTGTAGGCATACGTGCCGTAGTGCGCCGCGCTGTGCGGGTTCGACGGGGCTTGGCCTAGCCACATCTCGCGTGTCGTGGAACGCGCGGCAGAGCGCTCTCGAGCTGCGTCCGCGCGCGAATTGGACATGGCTAGGAGCGCGGCGACGAGGACGGCCGCGATCAGTCCCGCTGCGGCGTGAAAGCGCCCGTCGCGCAGTGTGCAACGCAGCTCGTTGCGAGCGATGTGGAGGATCATGGCAAGCTCACGAACGCATGTGCTCGAGATAGAGCTCTTCGAGCTGGGCACCGCTCAGTGAATCCGTCGAGCGCAAATCGACGAGCCGTCCGCCCTTCAAGATGCCGACGCGATGCGCGCACTCCTTGGCGCGGAAGACGTCGTGCGTTGCCATCAGGACAGCCATGCCGCGATCACCCGCATCGCGCACGCTCGCGACGAACTCGTTCGCGGCCGAGGGGTCGAGGCCCGAGAGCGGCTCATCCAAGAGCAACGCTTCCGCCCGCCGAGCCAGTGCGATGGCCAAGGCAACTTTCTGGCGCATGCCCTTCGAGTAGGTGCTCGCGCGTCGGTCGGCGGCTGCCGCCGGCAATCCAACGGTCGCCAAGGCCTTCAGCAGGTCGGCGCGCTGCGGATCCTCTCTCCCGGTGAGCCGCACGAAGTAGTCGACATTCTCGAGTCCGCTCAGATGAGGGTAGAGAGCCACTACTTCCGGAACGAAGGCGATGCGCGCACGTGCGCCCACGGGGTCGCGCACGACGTCGATCCCGCCGACGCTGGCCGAGCCCGAACTCGGCGCCACGAAACCGAGGAAAATGTTGAGCGTCGTGCTCTTCCCGGCGCCGTTCGCGCCCAACAGGCCCACGACCTCACCCGGCTCCACCGAGAGGTTGAGATTGCAGAGCGCGTCGCTCGACCCATAGCTTTTGGAGAGTGCGTTGGCTTTCAGCATCGTAGCTAGTGCCCGCCGAGGCTCGGAGAGTTCCATGTTTCTTGCTGCTGAACCTCTCCGGGGTGCGATCTGTCGTGGCGCGCGTTCAAGGACAGCCTGCTGTTCCCCTTCGTCCTCTCGGCGATCGGCCTGGCGATCATCTGGCTGGGCGTCATCTGGCAGCGGCGTGAGCGCGAATGGTCGGAAAGCCTGCGTACGCTGCTGCCTGACCTGCTGCGCGAACCCATGGCTCGCACCTGCCCCGCCTGCAGCAAGTCCGTCGAGGTTGAGACTGCGCGCAACTGCATTCACTGCGGCGCGTCCATGGCGGGTTCCGCCGCGCCGGCCGCGCGCGGATTCCTCGCCGAAAACTGGCCTTGGATCGTCGGGCCCATCGTGGTCGTGACGATCCTCGTGCTGCTGCTGCTCTACTTCATGGACAGTGAGGGTGACTCGGGGTTCACCTACACGATCTACTAATAGG
>SXKQ01000178.1 GCA_005778045.1 Planctomycetia bacterium | reverse complement strand
GGCGCAGCGGCGAGTAGGTCGTGATGCCAGCGCACAAGAGCGGGGCCGCGCGCGCGGGGTCGATGCTCGCGGGGACCTTCAGCACGAACGACTGGTCGACGGCGATCGCGTCGGAGTGGCCGTTCATCGTCACGCCCCCGAGGTGCTTGTCGGGGAAGCTGTAGGTGAAGGTCGGCATGGTGGCGCAGTGCTGCTCCTCGCCTGCCTTGCACTGCGGTCAGGTGCGGCAGGAGTCGACCATGCAGCCGACCGCGGCCATGTCGCCAACGGTGAACTTGCGCACGTTCGCGCCGACGCGTGCGACGCGCCCGACGATCTCGTGACCCGGGACGCAGGGGTAGACTGTCGGCATGACGCTCTTCCACTCGTCGCGGACCTGGTGCAGGTCCGAGTGGCAGATGCCGCAGTAGAGAACCTCGATCTGGACGTCGTCGGGGCCCGGCGCGCGGCTCTAGATGGAGAGCGGGGCGAACCGGGCTGTGGGGCTCGAGGCTCCGACAGCCTTGGGAGAGAACGTGACGGGGTTGGACATGGTGCTCGCAGTGGACATCGTCTGGGTGGGCCGAAGAAGAACTGGGAAGCAGCGAGAGTGTGCGTGAACGGTCAGGTGCTGGCAATGTGGCGAGCTGCGCGCTGCGCGCCGAAAAGAGGGCGCAGGACTTCCAAGTTGACGACGGGAGGCTAAAACTTTGACCGCGCAGGGCGCGGCGAGTTTCTCTCGGCAACGGGGAAGTGCCCTGCTCGCGCGGCGTGAATGTCGATTTCAGACGGGGCGGACCTATGTCCGCAGCTTTCGATTTGGAGAGCGGGTTGAACGACGCGGCAGAAACTCTGGACGGGGCGAGCGAGTGCGCACTCGCCAGCGCGTGGATTGGCGTGGACGGCAGCTTCCAGCTGCGGGTGCCGCCCGAGGTGTGTGCGCTGCGCGTGACCGGCGGGCTGGCGCTGCGCACGCTCGAAGTGCACGGCGGAGAGCGACTCCACACGCTCGACCTCTCCGCGCTCGCCGACGACCTCGTGCTGCACGTGTGCAGGCTGCCGGCCCTGCGTCGCATCGTGCTGCCCAAGGGCGCCGGCTGCCGGGTGCATGTGGAGCTGCCGTCGCAGCCCTCGCTGCACCTCGAAGGCGATCTGCGCTGGCTCGATGCGTGCTGGATGGAGAGCTGGGGTCACCGCGAACTCAACGCGGCGTGGAACGAGCGCTCGCCGTCCCTGCGCCCGGGCGTGCTGCGCGGAGCGTGGATCGGGTGCTCGGACCAGCTTCCCGCGGACGTGCAGTTCGCGCACGTTCTCGACGCGCCGGGACGCCGCGTCGACCTGTCACGGGCGCCCAAGCTCGTGGTCTTGCTCTCGGAGCACCTGTTCGTGATCGACCGCTCGGGCGCGGCGCCACGCGCCGTGCCGATCGAGGAGCTGCGCGACGATGCGACGAAGGCGCGCGCGAGAGCTTCGGCCCAGCCGATGAAGCCGAGCGTCGAGCAGGTGTTCCTCGGAGTCCTGTCGGCGCTCGAAGCCGGCGAGCGCCCGGAAGACCGCGAGCTTCAGGACTTCGCTCAGGCCTGTGGCTCGCATCCCCTGCGGGCGATGGAGGCCCTGGCCGCGCTCCCGGCCACGGTTGACCCCGCGCTCCTGTGGAAGCTGCGCCGGCTGATCTCGGACGCGCACCTCGCGCACAAGGACCTGCGCCGCACGGCGTGGCACTGGGAGTTCCTGACCGATCAGATCGACCGCGTGTGGACGTCCGACATGCGACTGTGGCTGCGTTGCCGGCCGCACGTGGCGGCGGCCTACAGCTTCGAACGCGACGTGATACGCTCGAGCTCCGACCCCGACCATCTGGCGGCCGTGGCGCGCGCCCTGATCGACCCCGCCCTCGCGACGCTGGTGCAGCCCACGATGGCGCGCGGCGGTCCGGCGCTCGACCTGCTCGGGCTGCTCGGCTGGCAGCTCGAGAACGGCCTCCCGAAGGGGTCCTACTTCCGGCGCCGCAAGGATCGCGACCGGTGGCAGATCGACGAACACGAACGGCAACGTCGCAAGGGTCCGCCGTGCGAGTACAGCACGGGCTCGACGCCCGAGAACTTGCAAGCCATCGGCGTCGTGCTGCGGATGCTCGTGCGACTTCACCACGATCCCGCGACGGTTCCGCTGCGCGGGCTGCTCGTGCGCTGGATCCGGGCGCGTCTGACGGATGGCTCGGGCGTCGAGCTGCTCGGCGCCATGCACCGCCTCGGGTCGAACGCTGCGCTGTCGGCGCTCGCGGCCCTGATCGCAGAACCCGCGGTTCCCGACAAGCTGCGCGCTCGCGCGGTCACCGCCAGCCTCGCCCCGCGCGAGGGCAACTACCTCTCCTGACTCTCGCTCCCGCACCACCATGCACTCGACCTGTTCCATCGAAGACGTGCGCTCGATCCTCGAGCACCAGCTGCAGCTCCTTTGGGAGCGGCCCGAGCAGGCGCACGTGATCGCGCCGCTGATGCTGTGGGGCCCGCCCGGGGTCGGGAAGAGCACCGTCGTGCGCGCGGTCTGCAAGGCGAAGGGCATCGGGTTCGTCGACGTGCGCCTCGCGCAGCGCGAGCCGATCGACCTGCGCGGCTTGCCGGTGCCGAACAAGGAAGGTACGGGCGTCGACTGGCTCGTTTCGTCCGAGTGGCCGCGCGAGCGCGCGAGTCGCGGTGTGATCCTGTTCGACGAGCTGACGGCCGCGGATCGCACGCTGCAGGTCGCGGCCTACGAGCTCATCCTCGACCGACGGCTCGGCACGCTCTACGAGGTCCCGCCCGGCTGGCTCCTGATGGGCGCGGGCAATCGCGCCGGAGACCGAGCGGCCGCGGGTACGATGTCGAGCGCGCTGGCCAATCGCTTCTGCCACCTCGAAGTCGAACCGAGCCTGGAGGACTGGATGGTGTGGGCGCGCGCTCGCGGGGTGCATCCGCACGTGCTCGGCCTGCTGCAGTTCACGCCGAGTCTCTTCCTGCAGCTCGAGAACGTCGAGCTGCAGCGCGGCTGGCCGTCACCGCGCTCGTGGGAGCGCGTCGGCATCGTGCTGGACTCGGAGCAGCGACTCGGAGAGCGCGGACTGCGGCGGATGGTCGAAGGCCTGGTCGGTCCGGGGGCTGCGCATGCGCTGTTCGCGTTCCGCGAAGCGGCCAAGGAGCTGCCGGACGTCGCTGCGATCCTCGACGGAGATGCGAGGCTCGACGTGCCGCGTCGCGCAGACCTGAAGTGCGCGCTGTGCGCGGCGGTGGCGTTCCACATCTGGCGCGTCCCGCGACGCGCGCACGCGCTGCGGAGGCTGTTCGAGATCCTCGATGCGCTCGAAGACGACTTCGCGACCCTGCTCCTGCACGACGTGATGCGCGGACGCAGCGAGAACGAAGTGCGCTCGGTCTTGACGCACTCAGGCTACCAGCACCTGCAGGCGCGTCTGGGCGCGAAGCTGCGCGGCAGGCTCACGCGCGACGTGGACGCCTTGCTGAAGAGCGTGCTCGAAGGACTGCTCCCGTGAAACAGGAGGACGAGCGTGCCCGGGCCGAGGCACGCGTCGAGCAGGAGCGCTCCGCAATCGCGGCGTTCGTCGCGGCGCGCACCGAGCTCGTCAACGGGCATCCACATCTCGCGGGGCTCGCCCTGCGACTCGAGCTCGTTCCCGTCTGGGACTCTCGCTGCCCCACGGCGGCGACCGACATGCGCGCGGTCTACTTCCGTCCCGACCACGTGCTCTCGATTTTGCCGCGCGAACGCACGTTCCTCCTGTTGCACGAGGTCCTCCACTGCGCACTCGCTCACTTCCGACGCGACCTTCCCGGAGATCCGGAGGGCTGGAACTGGGCGCAGGATCACGAAGTCAACGACATCCTGCGGCGCGACGGCTTCCAGCTTCCGAGTGACTGCGTCTGGTTCCGGCAGTGCGATGGACTGGCGGCGGAGGCCGTGTACACGCGCCTCGACGAGCTGCGCGACTTGCTCGAGGAAGAACACGGGATGCAGCGCGTCGATCGACATCCCAACGAGTTCAGGGAGCCGCTGCCCGAGGCGGACGAGCTCGAGTTCGACCCGCGCATGCCGACTTGCGTCGATGCGGAGGCTCTGGAGCGCTGGCGCGGCCATGCGGCCGTGCTGGCGGCGGAAGCGCGCAGCGCGACGGATCCGACGGCGCTGCAGCGGCGCATTCTCGAGCTCGAGGAGCGCGCACGCGTGCGCTGGCGCGAGTTGCTGGCGGCGTTCCTGACGCGCGCGAGCGGGGGCTCGTTGCAGTGGCTCCCGCCTTCGCGCCGCCACGTGCACCGCGGGCTGTTCCTGCCTTCGCGCCGCAACGAGACGCTGCGCATCGCCGTCGCGGTCGACACGTCCGGCTCGACCGAGCTCTACATCCAGAACTTCCTAGCCGAGCTCTTCGCGATCGCGGCCGCATTCACGAGCTTCGAGCTGCTCGTGATCTCCTGCGACGACGAGGTGCGCAACCTCCAGCGCTTCGACGTGAACAACCCGCCCACGCGAGATCTGCTGCAGCTCATCGGGGGCGGCGGCACCTCGTTCGAGCCGGTCTTCGAGCAGCTCGCGAGCGAGCCAGAGCCGTGGGACGTGCTCGTGTACCTCACGGACGGCTTCGGGTGCGCACCCGAGGATCCGCCGCAGCTCTCCACCCTGTGGGTGCTCGTGCCGGGTGGTCGGCCGCCCGTGAAGTGGGGCGAAGTGGCGTGGATGGAGGTCGGGGATGAGAGCCCCGCGGATCGAGGCCGAGCGGGCTCGGGTCGCAGGCCCGGGCGCCGCTTCAGGTTGCGCTGAACGGGGCATCTGCTCACTTCGGCCTATGGGCTGGCGGCCCGGGGCGTGAAAATCTCCCACTATGCTGAACCTGAAGAGCGTGGAGTGGCGCAAGGCTGCGGTGTCCGCGGACTCGGTCGTGGCGCGCGTGAAGAGCGGAATGAACGTGTTCGTGCACGGCGGCTGCGCGACGCCGGTGCCGTTGCTCGAGGCGCTCGCGCGCCGCACGGACCTCGAGGGCGTCAAGCTCTACCACCTGCACACCGAGGGCACGTCGGCGTTCGTGCAGCCAGAAGTCGCGGGGCGACTGCGCTCGATCTCGCTGTTCGCCGGCTCGATGGTGCGGCGCGCGATCGAAGAAGGGCGCGCGGACTACGTGCCCGTGTTCCTCTCCGACATTCCCGAGTTGTTCGCCTCGGGGCGCATTCGCCTCGACGCGGCACTGCTGCAGGTCTCGCCGCCCAATGCCCATGGCCACTGCACGCTGGGCACCTCGATCGACGTCGCCAAGGCCGCCGCGGACAACGCGCCTCTGATCCTGTGCGAGATCAACGACTCGATGCCACGCACGCACGGAAACAGCGTGGTCCCCTTCCAGCGCATCGCGGCCTTCACGAGCTCGGCACGCCCACTTCACCAGCACGTCCCGCAGCCCGAGACCGAGATCGAAGCGCGCATCGGCGAGATCATCGCGGGACTGGTCGAGGATCGTTCGTGCCTGCAGATGGGCATTGGCGGGATTCCCGACGCCGTGCTCACGCGCCTCAAGGGCAAGCAGGACCTCGGCGTGCACACCGAGATGTTCTCGGATCGCTTCGTCGAGCTGTTCGAGAGTGGTGCGGTCACCAATCGCTTCAAGACCGTGAGCCCCGGACGGACGGTGACGAGCTTCGTGATCGGCACGCAGCGCGTGTTCGACTTCGTCGACGACAACCCGCTCGTCGAGTTTCACCCGTCCGACCGCACCAACGACACCTCCGTGATTCGCAAGAACGAGCGCGTTGTCGCGATCAACTCCGCGCTGCAGGTCGATCTCACCGGCCAGGTGTGCGCCGACTCGCTCGGGCATCGCATCTACTCAGGCATCGGCGGCCAGATGGACTTCATCCGCGGCGCGGCGCTGTCGCGCGGCGGCAAGCCGATCCTCGCGTTCTCCTCGACGGCGGCCCATGGCACGATCTCGCGCATCACGCACGAGCTCAATGCCGGAGCCGGCGTCGTCACAACGCGCGGCCACGTGCACTGGATCGTCACCGAGCACGGCGCCGTCAACCTGCACGGCCTCTCCCTGCGCGAGCGCGGCGAGGCGCTTATCTCGATCGCGCACCCGGACTTCCGCGCGGAACTGCGCCGCAAGCTGAACGATATTCGTCACTTCAGCTGCTAGGCGGCGAACTTCAGCGCGGCCCGAGTTCCTCGAGGACCTCGCGCAAGCCTGCCGTGATGTTGTGCGCAAGGCGCTCGTGGCCCTTGGCGGTCGGGTGCAACCCGTCGGGCAGGTTCATGGCCGGATCGCCACCGACGCCTTCCATGAAGTTGGGCACGAACGAGACGCTGAGCTGGGTCGCGAGACGCGGGTAGAGCGCCTCGAACTGCGTGACGTAGTCGCTGCCGAGGCTGGTCGGCAGCTGCACGCCGAGCAGCAGCACTTTCGCGTACTTCGCGCGGCACTTGTAGACGATCGAGCGCAGGTTCGCGTCGACCACCTCCGCCGGCTGCCCGCGCAGGCCGTCGTTCCCGCCGAGCTCGACGACGACGATGTCGGGCTTCGACTGCAGCAGAAAATCGACGCGGCGCTCGCCTCCCGAGCTCGTGTCACCACTGATCCCGGCGTTGATGAGCTCGAACGGCATGCCAGCGGCCGCGAACTCGCGCTGCAGGATGGCCGGGAAGGCGAGGTCCGCCGAGAGATGCAGTCCGGCCGTGATGCTGTCGCCGAGGAAGGCGACCTTGGGCGAGCCGGGCGGGATCTCCGGGGCCTTCGGCGCGGGCGGCGCAACCTCGCTGGTCCGCGCCGGACCCTCGAGCGGCAAGTCACGCGGCGTCGTCCGCTCTTCCTTGCAGCCGAGGGCAAAGGCTAGTGCGAACGCCGCGAACGCGAGACGCATGGCTTGCCTCACGCGACGTTCGCGGCGTGCTTTCCGCCGGGGTAGAACGCGAGCAGCAGCACGAGGACCGCCAGCGAGGCCCACATCGGCGCGCCGAACAGGTCACGCGTCTGCCCGGGATTCGCGTAGTCGAGCCGCTCGGCCCCGTGCTGGGCCCAAGTCGCGATCTTGGTCGAAACGAGGCTGCCCACGATCACGCCGATGCCGACGATCACGAGGTTGTAGAGGCTTTGCGTACTCGCGCGGATATCGGTCGGCGCTTCCTCGTCGATGATCATGAACGCGAGGAAGATGAAGCAGCCGAAGCACACGCCGTGCAGGGCGACGCCGAGCACGAGCGTGACGATCGGGTCGAGCGGAATCTCGTGCACGTAGGCGAAGAGCGCCATGCGCAGCGCGTACGCGAGCGTGCCGATGACGAGGATCGACTTGCGCGAGACCGAGCGCGCGAAGACGGGGATGAACGCGAGCACCGCGATCTCCGACATCTGGCCGACCGTCATCAGGCCGCCACCGCCGACGCCGAAGATGCTGTTGATCGCGCCGGCCGCGTTCGACTGGAAAGCCGAGAGGAAGCCGCCCGTGTGAACGAAGTAGAACTGGTGGATGCAGGCGATCGGGATCGTCAGCAGGAACAGCGTGAGCAGCGGGTTCTTCGAGACCGCGCCGAATGCTCCCGCGATTGCGACCTTCGAGCCCGAGCCCTTCTGCGGCGGGGTGTCGGGCAGCGTGAAGCAGTAGAAGCCCATCAGGGCACCGAGGATCGCCGAGAGCTTGAAGGCGTCGGCCCGACCCGCGTTCTGCGCGGCCGTGACGGCGGCCTCGTCGAGCCCCGCCGGCGTGTGCGCCACGAGCAGCCACTGTCCCATCGCGATGCCGACCGCGATCCAGCCGATCGTGCCCCACAGGCGCACCTTGCCGAACTGTGCCTGACCATCGGGGAGATGGTGGAAGGCGAGGCTGTTCGTCAGCGGCATGGTCGGGCAATACAGCATCGAGTACAGCAGCGAGAACATGAGGAAGCCCGAGTAGCTCTCGATGCTCGCGAGCTGCCACATCAGGACCGCGCCTGCGAGGTGCAGCACGCCGAGGAACTTCTGCGTCGAAAACAGGCGGTCCGCGATCTGGCCCGCGATGAAGGGCGCGACGATCGCTCCCACGGCGCCGACCGCGAACATCGATCCGATCTCGTCGTTCGAGAAGCCGCGATGCCCCTGCAGGAACGGGAACAGGATCGGCAGCCACGCGCCCCAGATGGCGTACTCGAGGAACATCATCACCGACAGGCGAGGGATGAGGGCCGGCGCGGGGGCGTTCTTCATTGGGGGGAGACCGGTTTCGACCGAGGGGATTGCATGCAGCGCCGTCGCGGCCTGCCTCACTTCTTGTACCCGTCCGTCCCGTGCACGGCGAGCCTGATTCCCCCGCTGCCCTCGCCGCGCCACCGACGGCTGTGCGCAGCAGCTCTCGGGAATCACCCACCCCCGCGACTCAAGGCTCGATCCGACGCTCGGTCCGCACTGCTATCCTCCCCGCGTGGCGGCAACCACGGAGACCAGCTTCACCATCATCATCTGCACGCGCAATCGCCGCGAGGAGCTGCGCCGTACTCTGGAAAGCGTGAGCGCGGTGGCTGGGCAGCGCACGGCTGCATGGTCGCTGCTCGTGGTCGACAATGGCTCCACCGATGGCACAGCGGAGCTGGTGACCTCGCTCGCGACGCACTTTCCCATCCCGGTGCGCCACGTGGTCGAAGAGCGACTCGGCATCGCCAGCGCCCGCAGCCGCGGCCTGCAGGAATGCGCGACGCCCGTCGCGACCTATCTCGACGACGACGTCACGCTCGCGCCCGGCTGGATGCTCGCGGTGGAGCGTGCCTTTCTCGACCCGGACGTCACCGGCTTTGGAGGCCGGATCCTGCCCTTATTCCCGTCGAACGCGCCCGCGGACTACATGCGCGCCGTGACGAGCGAGCGCTGTGGCTCCACGGGGCTCTTCGACCTCGGCGACGCGACGCAGCCGCTCGGCCAGGGACTTCCCGGCGGGTACCCGCACGGCGCAAACATGGGATTCCGCACCAGTGCGGGTCGCGTCATCGGCGGCTTTCGCCCCGCCTTCGGCTGGGGTCGCGCCGACATTCCTGGCGAGGAGACCGACTTCTTCGCTCGCCTCGCGCAGTCGGGGGGAAAGCTCCTGTACCTGCCGGACGCCCAAGTGTTGCATCACCTGCAGCCTGACAAGGTGGGCTGGGAGTACCTGCGCCGCTGGCACATCGGCTACGGCCGTGCGTCGGTGCTTATGCGCCCCAAGCCAGCGCCTTGGATGCGTGCGCTCAAGCTCATCGAGCAGGCGAGCGTCTGGCTGCGCTACTCGTGCGTGCTGCTCGTCGATCGCAGCCGCTCGAGCTCGCGTCCCTACCGCAAGGTCTGGCAAGCCGAAGGTCGCATCGCGGAGCTGCTGGGGCGATGAGCCTCGTCTCGATCCTCGTGCCGGCCTACAACGCCGCGGGATTCCTTGAGGAAACGGTGCGCTCCGTGCTCGCGCAGACTCATCGCGAGTGGGAACTGCTGCTCATCGACGATGGCTCAACCGATGCGACACCCGCGCTGCTCGAGTCCCTGTCGCAGCTCGATCCGCGTATCCGCACCTTCCGGCAGGAGAACGCGGGGACCCAGGCCGCCCGCAACTTCGGGCTCCGGCACGCGCGAGGTGAATGGGTGGCGCTGCTCGATCACGACGATCTGTGGCTGCCACGCAAGCTCGAGCGCCAGCTCGAGATCGCGCGTGAGCATCCCGGTGCCGAGCTGATCTTTTGCAACTTCGCGCGCTGGAACGGCGAGCGCGAGCTCGATCGTCACTTCACGCGCGAGGACCGGCTCCCGAGCGGCGCAGTGCTGGAGAAGCTGGCACGTCAGTGCCTGTTCGGGGCGCTCACGGTCCTCGTACGGCGCCATGCCCTCGCGCACGCGGGCGGCTTCGACACGCGCTTTCTGCGCTGCGGGGACTGGGACCTGTGGTTGCGACTCGCAGAGCAGGGCGTCGGGGTTCGGGGTACGCTCGAGGTGCTCGCACTCTGGCGAGTGTGGGAAGGCAACCTAAGCGGCAGCGTGGTCAAGATGCGGCGCGAGGAGGTGCTCGT
>SXKQ01000177.1 GCA_005778045.1 Planctomycetia bacterium | reverse complement strand
GGTCGGGCGCGCCGTTGCCGTTCGTGTCCCACTGCGTGCCCGCCGCGAGCTCGCACACGTTGCCCACGCCGTCGCTGTCGCAGTCGGCCTGGCCCGGGTTCGCGATCGCGTCGCAGTTGTCGAGGCAGTCCGCCACGCCGTCGAGGTCCGTGTCCGTGTCGGCCACGCCGCAGCCGCAGATGCCCGGCGCCACCTTGAGCGGGTCGTTGGGGCAGCCGTCGAGGCAGTTGAGCGCGCCGTCGCCGTCGGTGTCGGGGCAGTCGAGCCCCACGAACTTCGAGGCGTCATCGAGGTTGAGCCAGCCGACGTTCTCGCCCCACGCGAAGCCGCGGATGCGCGCGACCGGAAGGTCGACGCGCGCCTGCTGCACCGCGGGGAGCGAGGCGAAGGGCCCGAAGTTGATCCAGCCGACGTTCTCGCCCCACGCGGAGGCGCGCAGGAACATGCTGCCGATCACGACGCCCTGCGTCGTGCCGTGGGCATCGCGCCAGTTCATCCAGCCCGTGTTTTCCTGCCAGCCAAACTTCTGCGCCGGCGCCACGTTCGACTGCGCCGGTGCCAGCCCCGCGAGCGCCAGCACGAGGCACGCCGTGAGAGAGAGCAGCTTCATGCTGGGGCTCTCCGCGTGGCCTCGTAGGTGAAGTTGGCGTTGGGGTGCGTCGAGCCAGAGGCGTCGGGGGCGCTGTTGCCGAGCACGGCGGCGCTCGCGGGCAAGCTGCGGTCGATGATCGGGCCGAACACGTTGTTGGCCACGGTGTCCCAGTTGGTGGTGTTACCGCTGCAGGTGTTGCGCAGGAAGTCGTTGCCGAAGCTGTCGATGTCGATGCCGCGGTCGCTGGACGTACAGGTGTTGCCCTCGATGTGATTGTCCGTGCCCGTGGCGCGGATCTCGGCCCCGTTGCCGCTGCTGAAGCCGCTGTTGGAGCAGTGGTTGCCGATGACTCTCGAGGCGGCGCTCACGCGAATCCCATTGGCTGCGTTGATGTTGGCGGTGCAGCCGACGATCGTCGAAAACGCTCCGGAAATCCCATCGCTGCCATTGCCGATGGCGGTGCAATCCTGAGCGTTGCAGCGAAGCCCAGGGAGATCCCTACGGCGCCGTTTCCCGCCGCGCATTCGGACACGGTGCTGCGGCTGCTGGTAACGATCCCGAGCAGGCCGTTCTCATGGGGCCTTTCGGCGCTGGTCAGGCGGATTTTTTACTGGCGCGCCTTTTCGGGGGTGCCCGTGGTGGGCTCCGCCGACGTCGGAGGGGTCTGGGCGGCGGCGGGGGGGGTGCCCTTGGAGAGCCGGCGGAAGAACAGGCGGCGCTCGCCCTGGCCGCGGGTGAGGACGAGGTCGCGCTCCCCGACCAGGACGGAGTACTCGCGTCGGGCGCCGATCGGCTCGTAGCGCACGAGGCCATTGGCGTCTTCCATGTCGGTCCCCGCCAGCAGGGTCGAGAAGACCATGGAGAGCTTGGAGTCGTCGTAGGTCCAGCGGTAGGTACCGGCGGTGAGCCCCACGTCGATCGTGTTGGGGAGGTTCTTGACCGTGTCCTCGAGGCGCACGATCAGGGTGCAGTGCTCGGGGAGCACGGTCAGGTAGCCGCGGCAGCTCGCGCCGCTGAAGCGCGTGGCGCTCCAGTCGGCCTCGACGAGCTCCCACACGCCGATCAGGTCCTCGCGCACCTTGTCACCGGCCGGGGTGCGGCGCGGGGTGATCCCGGTCGGGCCCGGGGGCGGACCGCCGGCGCGGCCGGGGGCCTGCTGCGGCATGGCGAGCGGCGTGATCGAGAGGGCCAGAGCAAGGCCGAGCAGGGGAAGGGAGGCGTGCATGCGGGCTCTCCGTTGGGGCGCGGGGCGGGGCGAACGCAGGGATGATAGCCCTGCGCGGGGCCGAGCCCACGTCCGTCGCGGCGTGCCCGTAAGATCGCTGCACGAAACCCGCGCGCTGACCTGCCTCCGGGCGCTCCGACTCGTACCCTGCCCGGCCTCGCCGCTGCAGCGACGCGACCCCTCTTTCATGACCCATCTCCTCCGCATCGTCGGCCTGTGGCTGGCCGCCTTCCTCGTGGCGCTCGCCGGGCCTGTCCGCGCGGCCCAGTTCGGGGCGCAGGCCCCGAAGGCCAAGCTCGAGTTCTTCACCCGTGCCGAGGGCCGCGACGTGCGCGGCGTGGTGCGCATCAAGATCTCGCCGGGCTGGCATCTCTACGGCCACGAGCTCGGGAGCCCGACGGCGGTCGGCCTGCCGAGCGTGCTCAGCTTCGAAGGGGACGCGGTCGCGTGGGGGACGCCGCGCTGGCCCACGCCGGAAGTCGAAAAGCAGGAGTTCGGCAGCGACGGCAACCCGACCGAGGTGAACATTCACCACGGCACGCTGCTCGTGTACGTGCGCGGCGAGCTCGCGGAAGGCGCGGACCTCGCGCCGGCGAGCGTGCGGCTCGAGGGCCAGACCTGCGAGACCGGCGGCGTGTGCCTGATGTTCAAGGGCAGCGCGACCAACGGCGGTGCGGGTCCCGACGCGGCCTTCGCCGACTTCCCGGCCGACCTCAAGGGGCCGGGCGAGCCCGCGGGCGAGGCGACGGAGGAACGCGACGCCGACACCGAGGAGGACGAGGACGACGAGGGGCCGCTGCCCTTCATGACCTACGAGGATCCCGAGGCGCACGCGCGGGTCGAGCTCTACACGCGCGTCGTCGACGGCGAGGCGCGCGCGGCGATCCGCATCGACATCGACCCGACCTGGCACCTGTTCCACGACACCCTCGGCCCCGAGGACGCGCTCGCGGTCCCGACGACGGTGAAGCTCGGCGGCGACGGCATCGTGTGGGGCAAGGTCACGTGGCCCGAGCCTCACAAGGGCGAGCAGGCCTACGGCGCCAACGGCGGGCCGACCTGGGCGTGGCAGCACGAGGGCTCGATCGTGCTGTTCGCGCGCGGCGAGCTCGAGCCGGGCGCGGACATCTCGAAGGCCAACGTCGACATCACGGGCCAGACCTGCGACCCGCAGGTGTGCGTGCAGTTCGCAGCGGCGGTGGAGAGCCTCGGGCCGGGCGCGGACTCGATCTTCGAGGGCTTCCCGGCGAAGGGCGCGGCGGGCGCGGACAAGGCCGCGGTGTCGGGAGATGTTCCGGCGGAAGAGACGGGACTGCTCGAGTTCCTCGGGCTAGCGGTGTTCTGGGGCGTGTTCTCGCTCCTGATGCCGTGCACCTACCCGATGATCCCGATCACGATCTCGTTCTTCACCAAGCAGGCCTCGCAGCAGCAGGGCAAGCGCTTCACGCTCAGCGCGCTCTACGGCCTCGGCATCGTATTGATGTTCATCCTGATCGGCGTGCTCGTCGGGGCGCCGATCATCCAGTTCGCCACGCACCCGGTCACGAACCTCGTCATCGGCGGTTTCTTCGTGGTATTCGCGCTATCGCTGCTCGGTCTCTTCAACCTCGAGCCGCCTCAGTTCCTGATGAACATGGCGGGCCAGGCGCGCACGAGCGGCGGCTACGTCGGCGTGTTCTTCATGGGCGCGACGCTGGTGATCACGTCGTTCACGTGTACGGCCCCGTTCGTCGGCAGCCTGCTGTCGGTGGGCGCGTCGAGCGGCAACTGGGAGCGCATCGTGCTCGGCATGGGCACGTTCGGATTGACCATGGCGCTTCCCTTCGTGGCGCTCTCGCTCGTGCCGGGCAAGCTCAGCTCGATCCCGCGCGCCGGCGAGTGGATGAACACGCTGAAGGTCACGCTCGGCTTCGTCGAGTTTGCGGCCGCGCTGAAGTTCTTCTCGAACGCCGACCTCGCCTACGGCTGGCAGGTGCTTCCGCGCGAGCTGTTCCTCGCGCTGTGGTTTGCGGTGTTCCTGATCACCGCGATCTACCTGCTCGGCCTGATCCGCTACCACGGCGAGACGGGTGAGATCGGCGGAGGACGCCTGCTCTCGGGCATGCTGTTCCTGTGCTTCGCGATCTACTGCGGCTTCGGAGCGCTCGGCAATCGTCTCGACTCGATCATGACGCAGGTCGCGCCGCCGTACTCGGTGCCGCGTGTTGCGGGCTTCGAGACGAGCGCCGGCGACGTCGCCTCGGCCGCAAGAAAAGAGCACGCGATCGTCAAGGACGACTACGAGGCCGCGCTCGTGCTCGCGCAGCAGCAGAAGAAGCTCGTGCTGGTGAACTTCACCGGCTACTTGTGAGTGAGCTGTCGCGCGATGGAATTGGACGTCTTCCATCGCCCCGCGGTCGGCGGGATCCTGCGCGAAAGGTTCGTCGAGGCGCGCCTGCACATCGACGACTTCAAGAACCCGGAGGTGATCGAGCGCACGACGAAGCTTCAGGACGAGCTCGCCGGCGCGCGCGCGACGCCGTACTACCTCGCGATCGACCCGGCCACGCGCAAGATCAAGGCGCGCTTCCCCGGCCCCGACGCCCCGCCGCTCGGCGACGGCACGAAGTTCACCGAGTTCCTCAAGAAGGCGCTGAACTAGCCGCCCCCCTCGCGCGCTCCGACCCCGCGCAGTGGCCTTCACGCGGCCGCGCGCGGGGTTTTTCGTGAGACTAGGCCCGGCCTGCGAACAAGGGCGCAGAAGAAAAGACTCAACGGCCTCGTGAGCAAGCGTCGAAACGAGCTTGGAGCCGTGCTGCGCACGGAAGCAACGCCATGTCGACCGCGCTCAACGAACTTCTCGAGGACATCAAGAGCCTCGAACCGCTGCCGCAGGTCGCGACGCGCGTGATGCAGCTTGCCGCGCGGCCCGATGTGGTCCCGAGCGAGCTGATCGCGGTGATCCAGAGCGATCCGGGCACGACCGCCAAGGTCCTCAAGCTGTGCAACAGCTCGCTGTACGGCTTCCAGCGCGAGATCTCGTCGCTCGAGGAAGCGGGCAATCGCCTCGGAGTGCAGACGCTGTCGAGCCTCGCGCTCACTTCTTGCGCCGGTCGCTACTTGCGCGACTACGGCTATGCGGACCCCGAGGCGGCGCTGGCGCTCTGGGAGCGCTCGATCGCCACGGCAGTCGCGGCCGCGACGATCGCCGATCGCAGTGCGCGCGTCGAGCGCCATCGCGCGTACACGCTCGGCCTGCTCGAAAACATCGGGCAGATCGTGCTGCTGCGCTTCGTGCCGGAGCACCGCGAGCAGATCGCGGCCGCGATCTCTTCGGGTGTCGATCCCGTCGAAGCCGAGCGCGCCACCTACGGTCTCTCGCATGCGGAAGTCGGCGCACGGCTCGCGCGCAAGTGGAGCTTCCCCGACGAGCTCGTCGAGGCGATTCGCACGCACCACGATCCGCGCCGCAGCCACGGCGATCCCGCGTTCGCGAGCGTCGGGCATCTGGCGGAGGCGACGACCTGTCGCTTCCACATCGGTGACCGTCCCGGCGAGACCGTTCCCTACGATGTGCAGGAGAGCGCATTCACCTGGCTCGAGCTGCCGCAGGACTCGCTCGATACGCTCGCGCCCCTGCTGCGCGTCGAGATCGCCAAGGCGCGCGCCATCTTCGAGATCGCCTGAGCCGCTCGCGCGGTCAACGTGCTCGCTCGAGCTCGAGCAGGAAGCGCTTGCGGTCCACGCCCGCCGCGTAGCCGACGAGTCTGCCGCTCGCGCCGATCACGCGGTGGCAGGGGATCAGAACCGCGATGCGGTTGCGACCGTTGGCGGCGCCCACGGCGCGTGCAGCGCCCGGTCGTCCCATCGCAGTGGCCTGCTGGCCGTAGCTCCACGTTGTTCCGTAGGGGATCTGGAGCAGCGCATCCCAGACGCGGCGCTCGAAGGGCGTGCCGGGCGCGTGCAGCAGCACGTGAAAGCGCCTTAGTTTCCCGGCGAAGTAGCGCTCGAGCTCGTCGGCGAGCTGCTCCAGATGTCGGTGCGAGCCGTGAGCGATGTTCGCTCCGAGGAGCTTGCACAGCGCGTCGAGCTCCGCCTCGCGCGCGCGCTCACGCGGGAACGAGAGCTCGCACACACCGTCCTCGCATGCCGCGGCCTCGAGCAGGCCGAGCGGCGACGGGATCGACGCGAGCCAGAGTGATCGAGCCAGCGTGTCGCGGGGGAGGGCGCGTGCCATGGCCCCACGATTCGACGCCAGCGCGCGTCGCAGCGCAACGGTCGCGAGCGCGGAGCTCAGCCGAGGCCGAGCGCGAGACCGCCCTGGTACACCGCGAAGGCGCACAGCCACGCCAGCGCACCCGTGTAGACGAAGAGGAACACGGGCCAGCGCCAGCTGCGCGTCTCGCGCTTCACGACCGCGATCGTGCTCATGCACTGGCACGCGAGCGCGAAGAACACCATCAGCGCGAGTCCGACGATCGGCGTGTAGACCGGCGCGCCGTCCGCGCGCGCTTCCTGCTGGATGCGCTGGCGCAGGCCGGTCGTCTGGTCGTCGACGTCGCCGCCCATGCCGTACACGACGCCCATGGTGCTGACGAAAACCTCGCGGGCGGCGAAGGCGCCGAGCAGGCCGACACCGATCTTCCAGTCGAAGCCGAGTGGCTCGATCGCGGGTTCGATCGCGCGACCGAGGCGGCCGCCGAGGCTGTGCTCGAGAGCGGCGGCGGCACGCTCGTTGTCGAGCGCTGTCAGGGCCGCTTCGTCCGCGCCTGACAGCGCGAGCTCGCTCGCGCGGGCATCGAAGCGCGCCTCGCTCTCCGCGTCGTGCGGGAACGACAAGAGACCCCACATCATGACTGTGCAGGCGAGGATCACCGTGCCCGCTTCGGTCAGGAACACGCGACTCTTGCGCCACACCATGGCGGCGAGGCTGCGCAAGTCCGGCATGCGGTACGGCGGCATCTCGAGCAAGAGCGGCACGCTCGGCCCCTTGAACAGGGTGCGCCCGAGCACGGCGGCCACGGCCAGCGCGACCACGGTGCTGAAGAGGTACATGCCGACCATCAGCAGGCCCTGCACCGGCACGAAGCCGAACAGTTCGCCGGGCGGGAAGAGCGCGGCGATCAAGAGCGAGTAAACGGGCAGGCGCGCCGAGCACGTCATCAGCGGCACGACCAGCATGGTGAGCATGCGGTCGCGCTGGCGTTCCATCGTGCGCGTGGCGAGGATCGCCGGCACTGCGCAGGCGAAGCCCGACATCATCGGCACGAATGCGCGCCCGTGCAGGCCGATGGCCTTCATCAGGCGATCCATCAGGAACGCCACGCGCGCCATGTAGCCCGAGTCCTCCATCAGACCGATGAACAGGAACAGGAGCACGATTTGCGGCAGGAACACGACCACGCTGCCGACGCCTTCGATCAGCGCGTCACCGACGAAGTCCGCGACGAGACCTTCGGGGAGACGCGCGACGACGAGCTCCTTGAACCAGCCAACAACGCTCTCGACGGCGCCGATCGCGGGATCCGCCCAGCTGAAGAGCGACTGGAACACGAGGCCCATCGCCAGCAGGAATATGCTGAACCCGAACACCGGATGCAGCAGCACGCGATCGACCTTGTCCGTGCGGCTCGTCGTCACCTGCGCGCGCTGGCGCAGGAAGCGTGGCGCGCGCCCGTCGATCCACTCGTAGCGACCACGGATGATCTCGGCGTCGAGCTCGCGTCCCGCGGAAGTCGCCGCCCCGCGTCGTGCGAGCACGACGTCGCGCAGTGCCTGCGGCGCGCCGGCGAGCTCGTCCTTCTCGTCGAGCGACAGCAGCGCCCACAGTGCCAGAGCGTCGCGACGGCGGGGGTCCTCGACATTCCAGGCCGCGGGCAGCGCGCTCGCGACGCTTGCGATGTCCGCACGCAGCTGCGGGGAATCCGGCGCCCAGCGCGGGCCGGGCTGTGCGCTCGCGGGCTCCGCGAGCGCGCGAGCGAGCGCCGCGCGCAGCGGCTCGATGCCCTGCCCGTGCTGGGCCGAGATCGGCACCACCGGCACTCCGAGCTCGTGCGCGAGCGCCGCGGCATCGATCTCGAGGCCGATCCGGGGGAGCATGTCCCACATGTTGAGCGCGACGACCACCGGCACGCCGGTCTCCATCACCTGCAGCGCGAGGTACAGGTTGCGCGTGAGCTGCGTGGCGTCGACCACGAGCAGCACGAGGTCGGGACGCTCGACCGGCGGCAGGCCGCAGATGGCGGCGATAGCGAGCTGCTCTTCGGCGCTGCGCGCGGTGAGCGAGTAGGTGCCCGGCACGTCGGCGAGCTCGACCGCGCCGGCCTCGGGGAGACGCAGGGTGCCGCTCTCGCTCTCGACCGTGACCCCCGGGTAGTTGCCGACCTTGGCCGACAGGCCAGTCAGGCGGTTGAAGAGCGTGGTCTTGCCCGTGTTGGGGTTGCCGGCGAGCGCGATGCGCGCCACACGGCCCGCCGGAGTGGTGGGCAGGGTGCTCACGGGGCCTCGGGACGCTCCGTCAGCCTTCGAGCGGAACGACCGCGAGGGAGCGCGCCTCGCCGTGGCGCACGGTCAGGCGGCAGCCGCGCACTTCGAGCTCGAGCACGCCTCCGAGGTCCGCCTTGCGCACGAGGCGCACCGGGGTTCCGGGCAGGAGGCCGAGCTCCATCAGGCGGCAGCGGAAGGCGCGCTCCCCGCCGATCGAGACGAGGCGGGCGCGGGCGCCGGGCGAGAGCAGGTCGAGCGAAGTCACGTCGGCTTTTCTTTCGGCTTGTTGAGATTGAATCTCAATAAAGGAAGTCTACCTCTGGCCTGTCCCGGCGGGGAAGTGGCCCCGGTGCGCAGCCGCGCCTACGATCCTCGGCCACCGCCTCGACCGGCCCGCAGACCCCTCTGGAACGCCCCATGCCCCCCTCCTCGAAGGAAATCGCCGGCCGCCGGGCAGCGGAGTTCGTTCAGACCGGCATGACGCTCGGTCTCGGCACGGGCTCGACCGTCCATTTCACCCTGCTGGCGCTAGGCGAGCGCATCCACACCGAAGGCCTGCGCGTGCGCGGCGTCCCGACCTCGCTCGACACCGAGCGCAAGGCGCGCGAGCTCGGCATCCCGCTCGCCACCCTCGACGAGGTGACCGCGATCGACCTGACGATCGACGGGGCCGACGAGATCGACCCGCAGTTCTCCATGGTGAAGGGCGGCGGCGGGGCGCTCCTGCGCGAGAAAGTCGTGGCGGCGATCTCGCGCCGCGCGGTGATCGTGGTCGGCCCGGAGAAGGTCGTGCCGCGCCTCGGCACCACCTTTGCGCTGCCAGTCGAAGTCGCGCCCTTCGCCCGACCGGTGGTCGAGCGCGCCCTCGCTCGCCTTGGCTGCGAGCCTCGCCTGCGCACGGCCAAGGACGGCGGCCACTACCTGACCGACAACCACAACGAGATCCTCGACTGCCGTTTCTCCGACGGCATAGTCGATCCGGTGGCGCTCGAGCGCGCCATCGACGCCATCCCCGGCGTCGTCGAGAGCGGCCTGTTCGTCGGCCTTGCCCACGTACTGGTGATCGGACACCCCGACGGCCGCGCCGAGGTCCGCGAACGCTAGTCGCTCGTTCGAAACCTCATGCGCGGGCTCGTCCGCGAGACTTTGCCCGCAAAGGACTGGGCCGGTTCAGACGCCGAGGTCCTCGTTCCTTGGGTCCGGTCGCTTGTGGACGAAGCGTGCCATCAGTTCGATGCACTTGGCATGCAGGACGATGCTCAGCCACGCGCCTTCGCGCGCGAGCCACCGCTCTGCGCCGAAGAAGTCGACGTTCTCGGCGATGATGATGCGCAGGATCTTGAAGAGCGGCGAAGTGCCGCTGCACATCGGGCACGGGGACGGGGTCGTGTGGAGCACGCACTCGCGATACGTGTGCGTCGGCTGGCGATCGGCATTCCTGAACGCGCTCATCTCGCCGTGCAGCAACGGACCCCCCAGCTGCACGTGCATGTTGTGGCCGCGCCCGATGACGCGGCCCTTGTGCACGAGCGCTGAGCCGATCGTCATGCCGCCCTCGGCGCGCCTCAGGGGGCTTCGTCGATGGCGCTCTGGAGGAATGGATCACGTGTCGTGACCCCAGTGTGCCCCGACTCCTGCGAATCGGTTCAGCGCGCGCCGCAGTGGGCCTGAAACGGTCAGCGGGGCTGCCCGCGATTTCTCATCGGAAATCGGCGTGCGGCCCCGCTTTCAAGGTCTCGGGCGCGCGAGGCGCCCACGACGTCTCACAGGCTCTCGATGAAGGCGAGCAGCGCCTCGATGTCGGCGCCGACGTTGGTGCTCGAGAGGTTGACCTGCACCTTGGAGGCGCCGACGTGGAACTGCTCGTGGCCGCGGATGTCGTGGAACTCGTTGAAGAACTTGTTCATGCCCGGGAAGGCGGTGCCGGAGAAGGCCGGGCTGCCGTAGACCGGACTCAACGCCTGAGCCTCGGGGTCGAGAATCGTGCGCAGCGAGTAGGCCACGTGGTCGTGGAAGTACGGGCCGGTCGAGAAGACGCCGAGCTTGGTCGGGATGGAGAACGAGCGCTGGTCGCGCTGGAAGGTCTTCCGCGGGCTCGCCGGATCGTTGGGGTTGATCAGGCAGGGGTAGCTGTTGGGGTCATCGCGCTGGAACGGCTCGTTGCGGTCGCGGTTCATCGGCGTGTACGTCTCGACATCGACGTAGCCGTCCGAGTTGCGGTCCTGGTCGGGTACACCGTCGTTGTTGAAGTCGATGTTCACGCCGCTGTTGATGTTGCGCACGTTGAGCGCGACGAGGTTGGACTGCAGCGAGAAGCAGGTCGGGTCGAGCGAGCCGAGGTTGTCGCCGTCGGTGAGCAGCGGGTCGAGGAAGTCCGCCGTGAAGGCGCGCAGGGAGCCCGACGACGGGTCGGTCATCGGGTGGCACACGAAGCAGCCCGCATGCCGGAAGTTCGGGTTGAGGCCCGTGTTGTTCTCGCCGAAGAACAGGTCGCGGCCGAACTCGGCGAGCGGCGAGAGCTGCCCCGTGACAGGATCGAGGTGCGGGCTGAGCGGCACCGACGTGTTGTTGTGGGCGTCGATCAGAGCCTGCTGCTCGACATCCGAGAAGATGCCGTGGCCGCCGTTCTCGCCGCCGAACATCGGACCGGTCTCGCCGAGGTTGAGGCGTACGCCCTTCCACAGCAGCAGGCCGGTGCCGAGCGAGCCGCCGTAGGTCGGCATGGTGCTGCGCGGGCCTTCCTTGCGCTGCCAGACGTTGCCGTCCTCGCCGCCCTCGAAGTGGCACGAGGCGCAGGAGTTGTTCCAGCCGCCGATCTCGCCGGGGGTGCCGGTCGTCTGGGCGCGCGAGGCATCCTCGAAGATCTCCTCGCCGAGGACCTGCGAGGGCGTGTGCTGGTCGGGTCCGAGCAGCGTCGGGACCTGCGCGCGTTCCTGCGTGATCGAGCGCGCGGCCCAGTCGACGCGCAGCACCGACAGCGTGCGCGTGAGCTCGTTCATCACGTATACGAGCGCGTCGTCGTTGGCGGTCGAGGCGTCGGGCACGATCGCCATGCCGTGGGGCAGGTCGCCGAGCGGCGTGGTCATGTCCAGCGCCGCGCGCTCGACGAAGTTGACGCGCGGCGGGAAGACGTTGGCGAGGCGCAGGTCCGAGCCGCTGACGTCGTAGAGGAACAGATCCTCCGAGCCGCGGTTCAACATCAGCGCGCGGTCGCCGGCCGCGTTGAATGCGACCTTGCCGGGGTGTCCAGCGCGGTGGCCGAGCTTGTTCATGCCCGTGCCAGCTTGGCCGATGCGGAAGCGCACGCCGTTGGAGAACTGCGTCGCCTGTCCGCCGGTGAAGAACACCGCCTGCGCGACAGTGACCGTGTTCTTGAGCTTGGCGACGAGCGGGACCGGGATGCTCACGATGCCGCTCGGCGGCACCGGAAACGTGCGTCGCGCCTGGACGAGCTGCGTGCCGAGCGCACCGTGGGGGATGTTGGCTTCGGTGCCGAGGTAGACGAAGGCGCTCTGGCCGGGAGCCATGCCCCGCACGACGAATTGCAGCGTACCGCCCGTGACGGGCTCACCCATGCCGCCGATCGTGGCGCGACCGACGCTCGTGTTCGCTCCCTTGCCGAAGGTGCCGAACTCGGCCGGGAAGATCGGATCCTGCAGCTCGTTGTGCAGGCGGCGCGACTGGTCGCCCGCGGCGCCGTAGCTGCCGGCGGCGGCGTCGATGACCGTCAGCGCCGGATACACGCGGTTGGCGTACTCCCCGGGGAACCACGCGGGGAACGTGAAGTTCACGTCGTGGTTGATGTTGTGCAGCACGTGCGGCACGAGCGCGCGCGAGCCGTCCGGCGAGAGCGCGACGTCGTCGAGGAAGCGCGGCTGGCCCTGGCTCTTCACCACCTGCTGCGGCACGGGGTTGAAGAACGGGTCGAACGGGTAGTCGTCGACGCTGATCTTGTCCGTGAGCGCGATGCCCGTCGGGTCGCCGTTCGCGTCGAGCGTGACGTCGAGCACCGAGACCCACGGCGAGCGGCTGTGCGTGACGTACAGGCGCGAGCTGTCGCCGCGGATCGTGACCGCGCGCGGTTCGCTCAGGTCCGCTATGCCGTCCCGGTCGCTGTCGACGTCGGCGATGGTCTTGGGGAACGGGATGTGGTTGAGGTCCCACAGGTACTCGTGCTCGGTGGCGAGGCTGAGGTTCGACGTGCGGAACAGCTTGACCGTGCCCGAGCGCAGGGCGGTCACGGCGAAGTAGCGGCCGTTGGGGGCCACTGCGAGGCCGCAGGGCTCGGTGCCGACCTGCGTCAGCGTCGTGACCACGTTCTTCGTGGCCGTGTCGATCACGCTCACCGAGCCGCGGATCGAGGCAACTCCGAAGCCAGTGGCGGAGTTGGCCATGCGCGGGATGTTGCCGCGCTGGTTGGCGACGAAGACGCGCGAGCCATCGACGCTGAAGGCCAACGCGCGCGGGCGCACGCCCACGTCGATCTCGTGCGTGGCGATGCCGTTCTGAGCGTCGATCACCGACACCGAGTCGTTGTCGCGGTTACAGACCCACACTTGGGTGGCGCTCGCGGGGTGCACGGCGACCGGAGAGGTCTGGGCGTGCTGGGCCTGCGTGGCGGGAGCGAGGAGGAGGGCAGCGAGCGCGAGACGAGCATTGATGCGCATGGAAGTGAACCTCTAGTCGAAACGGCCGCGCGACCTTCCGGTCGGCATCCGGAGGGCCGGACGCGCGGTGCCGTGGGGCGCTTCCGACGTGCCCCCGGACGTAGTTCCCGAGCTTACTCGACGCAGCGACGACCCGTGTGGTTCCACACCCGAGTGCACAGGGCCTTTCCACATGTCGCCGGCGGGCAGTCCGGCAGACCTTTCCCGCACACTTCGACCGCGCAGGGACGAATTTTCAGGCGGCGACTCGCGCGGCGCCCCGCACGGGCCTCAGGACCGGGCTCGGGCACTTGGCACTACGGTTGCTCCCTCCCAACGCGATGGAATCCCTGAACTTCCGCGTCACGATGGCAGATCGCGGTGCGATCGAGGGCCGCTCGACGCCCGATGCGGTCCGGCCGGAGGGCGATGGCGAGCGCTTTAGCGAGGCTCTCGAGCAGCGCCGAAACGACCGGCGCGAGCGCAGCGCCGAGCGTCACGAGCGCCTGCGCAGCGAGCGCGGCGCGGAGTCGGCCAAGGCCCAGAAGCTGGACCGGTCGGCCAAATCGTCGCGCGGCGCAGAGTCGCGCGACGAACAGCCCGTGCGCGAGCGTGCGCGAGCGTCCGAGCGCCCGGCGGAGCAGCAACGGGCGGGATCGACGCGCGGCGCGAGCTCGAGCGGTACGGCCACGACGGCCACGAAGGTCGAGCCGGTCACCGTCAAAAGCGCTCCGGGCGTCGCAGCGACGGCGCTCGTCGAGAACGCCACGGCCAAGTCCACCAGCGGCGTGACCACGCTCGCCGCACCCCTGCTCGCCCTGCCCTTCGCGGCGGGCGAGCTCGGCCTCGAGCTCGCGCCCGAGGGACTCGCGCTGCAAGGCGACGACGTCGCCGCCCCGGTCGCAACCTCGAAGCCCGAGCTCGCGCGCGCCGCGGAAGGCGCCAAGGCGTCGGCCACGGTCGAGGGCGCGCTCGCGCCGCTCGCGGGGCGCGAAGCTCCTCAGCGTGCGAGCGAGACGGCGCTCGAGAACGCCGTGGCCAAGGAAGCCCAGTCCAAGGGAGCGCCCGTGAGCGCGGAGAAGGCGGCGGCCATGCTGCGCCAGATCCGCGTGCACCTGCAGCCGGGGATGCGCGAGGCGCTGATCCAACTCGAGCCGCGCGAGCTCGGGCGCATCTCGATCAAGGTCGCCGTGCGCGGCGAGGCGGCCCACGCTGAGCTGCGCGTGTCGAAGCGCTCGACACTCGAGGCACTCGAGCGCTCGCTCCCGGAGCTGCGCGCCGCCCTCGAGCGCGCTGGCCTCGGCGGCGGCGAGGTCTCGCTGCAGCTCGACCTCTCCGCGCGCGACGGGCGCGAAGAATCTTCCTTTTCGGGCGCCGCGGGGCGTTCCCGTCCCGCCGACGCGCCGCTTCCGCGTGCCCTTGTCGCCGCGCTCCAGCGTCGTACGCCAAGCTCCGATGGCGTGGACACCTACGCCTGAAAAACAGCAGGAAAACCCATGCAGATCCCCGGCATCAGCTCGCAAGACCCGCTCTCGCTCTCCGGCGCCTCGCAGTCCGCGCTCGGCAAGGACGCGTTCATGTCGCTCCTCGTCACGCAGATGAAGAACCAGGACCCGATGGAGCCCACCAAGAACGAGGAGATGCTCGCGCAGCTCGCCCAGTTCCAGTCGCTCGAGGAGATGAGCGAGCTCAACGACAACATCGTCGGTCTCGCGGTCCTGCAGCAGTCCAACGCGGTGCTCGAGCAGCTGACGAGCTCCAGCGCGCTGATCGGCAAGGACGTGCGCTACGTCGACCCCGAGACCGAGGTCGAGACGTGGGGCAAGGTCGACGCCGTCCGCATCGAGGACGGCATCGCGCAGCTGCAGATCGGCGGCAAGAACGTGCCGCTCGGCAACATCCTCGAGATCGGCATTCCCCCCGCTCCCGCCGCCTGATCGCGTCCCCCGCCGTCACCGCCCGACCACGCTTCCACACCCCTAGCCACTCACCATGCCCAGCGCCCTCTTCGCCGCCCTCTCTGGCCTTCAGGCTCACGAGAACTGGATCTCGGTCATCGGCAACAACCTCTCGAACGCAAACACGCCCGGCTACAAGTCGGCGCGCGCTGTGTTCAGTGACCAGTTCAGCCAGACGCTGCGTTACGCGTCGCTGCCGTCGGGCTCGCTCGGCGGGCGCAATCCGATGCAGATGGGCCTCGGGGTTCAGCTCTCCGACATCGGCCGCGACTTCAACCAGGGCGCGCTCGCCAACACGGGCCGCACGTTCGACCTCGCGCTCAACGGTCGTGGTCACTTCATGGTCTCGGACGGGTCGAGCACGCTCTACACGCGCGTCGGCACCTTCGGCCTCGATGCCACCAGCCGGCTCGTCGACCAGCGCACGGGGTTCCGCGTGCTCGGCACCAATGGCCAGCCCATCGACCTCGACACGACTTCGCTCTACCCGCCGAGCCAGACAGGCGCGATCAGCTTCGCCGGCAACCTGCCCGCGACCGTGACCGGCCCGCTCGCGCAGGTGCTCTCGACCTCGTCGGTCGTGAAGCAGGGCACGGCGGCGTCGCTCAACGGCAGCGTGAATGGCAACGCGTTCCAGATCCCCGTCGGCGAGACGTGGACGATGGAAGTGATCGTCGACGGCGGCGCTCCGCAGGTCGTGTCCCTCACCGGACAGGCGAATCCGTACACGGCCCAAGACATCGCCGATGCGATCAACGCCCAGACGAGCGGCGTGACTGCCAGCGACAATGGCGGCGCGGTGCAGCTGACGACCGACCGCACGGGCGCGGCGCGCACGCTCAAGCTCGCCTCGGGTACGAGCGGGCAGGACCTCGCGTCGCTGCTCGGCCTCTCGCTCAACCAAGTGAACGGCACGGAGAGCGTCGCGACGACGGGCACCGACCTGAACGCGCTGCCCTCGAACCTCGTCGATTACCAGAACGGCGACGTGATCGAGATCGCGGGCGTCGACGCCGACGGCTCCAGCGTGCTGGCCTCGTTCGTCTACGGCGCGGGCAACGATGGCACGACGGTGGGGGACCTGATGACCTTCATCGACAACGCCTTCCCCAGCGCGACGCCGGCCTTCAACGCCTCGACCGGCCAGATCTCGATGACGGCGGACACGACGGGTCCGTCCAACCTATCGCTCACTCTGCGCGACCAGAGCGGCGCGGGCCGCACCGACTGGCCGCAGCATGCGCTGATCACGACCACCGCCGGCACCGGCCCGGACCGCGCGACCACCTCGATCGAAGTGTTCGACTCGGCCGGAAGCTCGCACACCGTGACGCTGACGTTCGAGCGTCAGGACGACGGCTCGTGGAACGTCGTCCCGAGCTCCGGCGACGGCACGGTCTCGGGCCTCGTGACGGGCCTGCGCTTCAACTCCAACGGTTCGATCGCCTCGCTGCCCGCGAGCTCGAGCTTCCAGGTGCAGTTCCCCGGCCAGAGCGCGCAGACGGTGACGGTCGACTTCGGCACGCCCGGCCTGTTCGACGGCGTCACGCAGTTCGGCCAGGCGGCGAGCGTGTTCGCCGACCAGCAGGACGGCTACGGAGTCGGCGAGCTCTCGAACATCTCCGTCAACTCCGACGGCGACATCCAAGGCTTCTACACCAACGGCCAGATCCAGGTGCTCGGCGAGCTCGGCGTAGCGACCTTCGTCAACGACAATGGTCTGCGCGAGGTCGGCGACAACCTGTGGTCCGAGACGCCCAACTCCGGCGTGCGCACCGTGTCCAAGGGCGCGCAGGGCAAGGCCGGGCAGGTGACGGGCGGCGCACTCGAGGGCTCGAACGTCTCGGTCGCCGAGGAATTCGTGCGCCTGATCGAGGCCCAGCGCGGCTTCCAAGCCAACGCGCGCGTGATCACGACGACCGACGAGGTCCTCGCGGAGCTCGTGAACCTGCTCTAGTGCAGGTGCGGGTTTGCAGGTCACATTCCCTGCGGCAACAACGAGGCGCGGCGCCGTCCGACCCAGCGGGCGACGCCGCGCTGCCCATGGGGCTCCTACGAAGTTGCCCGCATCAACTTCTTGCGTGGCCGCTCCAGAATGCAGGGATTCCCGTGGCTCAGGACAGCTCGAGCGGAATCCGCGATGCGAGTCACCCTCCGTTCCCCGCACGCCTCCATCGACCAAGACCTGCGCGCCGAGCTTGGCGACGCTGTGCGATATCGAAAGCTGCGTCGTGTCGGTGCAGGTGCTGATCGACGACAGCAACGGCGCCAAGGGCGGCGTCGACCAGCGCTGCGAGTGCGTTGCCAGCTGCGGCAAGCTCGGCGTGCTGCGCGTCGAGGCCACCTCCAGTGACTTCGAGAAGGCCGTCAACTCGGCCGTGACCAAGCTGCGCCGCGCAGCCGAGCACGCCGTTGACCACAAGCGCGGCGAGCGCAAGGGCAAGGTGCCGCACCGTCGGGCCTAGCGCGGTCTCTGGCGACCGGCGCGGCCGGGGTGGGGGGCTCTCGACGGCCGCCCGCTCCGGCCGCGCCGCCGTGGGGCGGGGCATTCCCGCACCGGGGACGCCACGTCGGTCCCCGGGCACGCGGATGGGGGCTCCGTGGCAGGCCGGCGCGGCTCCCCGGTGGGCCGACCGCGCGAGCTAAGGGTCTTGAGGGAAATGCCCGAAAGGGCTTCCGGCATGGAAGGAACCTCCCGGGCTTCGTGGCAGTGCAACCCGCTCTGCGGCGCGTGGAACGGTCCTTCGTGCTTGGCACTCAGCTTGCACCGCGTGCACCCGTGACCGACGGACTCACTCACAGCGTCCAGGCGCTCGGCTCCGCCGAGAAGCGCATGGAGATGATCGCCGCAAACCTCGCGAACTTGAGCGCTCCCGGCTTCAAGCGCTCCGCGGACGTGGCGCATTCCTTCGATCAGGTGCTCGGCAACCGCGTCGAGCGCCGCACCGTCTCGCGCCGCGAGACCGACTTCTCGCAGGGCACGCTGCAGGCGAGCGGCAACACCTACGACCTCGCGCTCCACGGGCGCGGCTTCTTCACCGTCGAGGGCGCGCAGGGCGAGCTGTACACGCGCGACGGGCGCTTCCTCGTCGATGACAAGGGCGTGCTGCAGACGCAGGAAGGCCTGCCGGTCGCGTGGGAAGGTGCGCGCGGCACGATCGATCCCACCGGCGCAGCCGTCACCGTCGATGCCTCCGGCACGGTTCGTCAGGGCGACACCGAGGTCGGCCAGTTGCGCATCGCCGACTTCGATCGCCCGAGCCAGCTCGTCTCGCGCCGCGGCGGCTTCTTCGAGGCCCCGGCGCAGCTCGCGCCTCGCCCGAGCGAGGCCGAGGTCCGTCAGGGACATATCGAGCAGGCCAACGTCTCCGCCGTCGACGAGCTCGTCGCGATGATCGCGGTGCAGCGGCGCTTCGAGATGGGCACGCGCGTGATGGGAAGCATCGAGCAGTCCTACCGCCGATTGACCAACCCGCGCTGACGCGCGCGAGATCCACCAAGGGAGACCGACACCATGATCCGAGCGCTGATGACCGCCGCCTCCGGCATGAAGGTGCAGCAGATGCAGGTCGACACGATCGCGAACAACATCGCGAACGTGAACACGACCGGCTTCAAGAAGAACGAGCTCGCGTTCCGCGAGATGCTCTACGAGACCGTGCGTGATCCGGGCGCGCCCACGTCGGCGCAGCAGATGAAGCCCACCGGCCTGCAGTTCGGCAGCGGCTCGGAAGTCGCGGGCTCGGTCAAGGCGTTCCGCCAGGGGGAGATCGCGCCGACGGGCAACAAGCTCGACATGGCGATCACCGGCGCGGGCTTCTTCCGCGTACGCATCGGCAATGGCGAGTACCGCTACACGCGCGACGGCAGCTTCCGCCAGGACGGCTCCGGCACGCTGGTCAACGCCGAGGGCTACCCGCTCGATCCGCCCGTGCAAATCCCGCCCGACGCCCTCGAGGTGATCATCGGCGAGGACGGCTCGATCAGCGTGATGCGCAGCGAGTCGGGCCTGCCCGAGCAGATCACGAACATCTCGATGTTCCGCTTTCCCAACCCCGCGGGCCTCAAGGCGCAGGGTGGCAACCTGTACTCGGAATCCGCGAGCTCCGGCCAGGCCGCTCAGGCCACCGCCGGGCAGGACGGCACGGGCCTGATCAAGCAGGGCTACCTCGAGCGTTCGAATGTGCAGGTCGTCGACGAGCTCGTCGGGCTGATCCTCGCGCAGCGCAACTACGAGATCAACAGCCGCGCGATCAAGGTGTCGGACGAGATGCTCCAGCAAGTCAACAACATGATCCGCTGAGGCACGCCGCATGTTCCTCGCACTCCTTCTCGTCGGTGGCGTCAAGGTCACGCTGGCTCCCGAGGCCACCGTGCGCGGCACGGAGATCTCGCTCGCGCAGGTCGCGACCGTCGAAGGCGACGACGCCGTCGAGGTCGAGCGTGTACGCTCGCTGAAGCTCGGCTATGCGCCAGCTCCCGGCTACTCGCGCACGCTCCCGGCGCCGCGCGTCTCCGCCGACATCGCGCGCCTTGTCCCCGGCATCGCGATCGACCTGAAGGGTGCGCTCGCCTGCCGCGTCACGCCCCAAGTCGAGCGCGTCGCAGCGGCCTCGATCGAGGCTGCCGCGCGAGCCGAGATGGCGCGCGCGCTGAAGGGCGTCGAGCACGAGCTCGCGCTCAACACGACCCTCGCCGACCTGGAGGTGCCCGCCGGCAACGCGCCGGTCGAGGTGCGCGCGGTCGCTGGAGACTCCGCGCTGCGCGCTGGTCCCATGAACCTCGCCGTCCGCATCAGCGTCGACGGCCAGCTCTATCGCACGGTATGGACCAACTGGCGCCTGTCCGTGTGGGAAGAGGCCAACGTGCTGCGCCGCGACGTCGCGGCAGGCGAGACGATCACGCTCGAGATGCTCGAGCGCAAGCGCGTGCTCGGCAGTGGCGCTCCGGGCGAGGTGACGCTCGCGGCCGGGCTCGCCATGGGCTCGACCGCGCGTCGCAGCCTCGCGGCGGGCCACGCGCTGCGCGAGTCGGACGTGCTGCGCTCGGTGATCGTCAAGCGCGGCGACACGCTCTTCGTCGAAGTCCGCCGCGGCGCAGTTCACGCGCGCATGCCAGCGATCGCCGAGCAGGACGCCCATCCCGGCGAGCGCATCAAGGTCACGCTGTTGAGCTCGCAACGCTCGCTCAACGCGACCGTGGTCTCGCGCGACCTCGCGCTGATCGACCTCCAGCAGAACGGCTGAGAACGGACACCATGAAGAACCTCATCGCTTCGCTCGTCCTGCTCGCGCTCGCGGCTCCCGCGCTCGCGCAGGGACGTCCCGGCTCCACCTACGATCCCGACCGCAGCCCGGGCTCGCCTATCAGTGCCAAGATCGCCATGCACAAGGGCGACATCGTGACCGTGCTGATCGCCGAGTCGCAGAACGTGCGCAATCAGGAAGCGTCGGACCTCTCGAAGGCGACCAACCTGAACTACAAGATCAATCTGTTCGACCTGAAGCCCGAGATGTTCTCGCAACTGCCGACGGTGGTTGACGCGGACTCGACCGATGGTTTCGTCGGTCAGGCCAAGTACGAGAAGTCGGGCGCGTTCACCGCGCGCCTCGCTGCGATCGTGATCGACACGCTGCCCAACGGCAACCTGGTCGTCAGCGGCCGGCGCGAGATCAAGATCGACGGCGAGACCAAGCTGATCGAGTTCAGCGGCATCGTGCGGCGCTACGACATCACAGCCGCCAACACGGTTGCGAGCGAGCTCGTGGCCAACGCCACGGTCCTCTACAAGGGCTCCGGCCCGCTGACGGACTCGACCAACCGTCGGGGCCTCGGCAAGTGGATCCACGACATCTTCTCATGGCTGTGGCCCTTTTGATCGGAGCCTGCTCGCCCATGCAAGTCCTCCAGTTCTTCGCTCCGCTGTGCCTCGCCGGCTCGCTCGTCGCGCAGGGTGTCGGCGTCGGCCTCGTGCCGTCCGGCGTCGAGGCCCCGGCGCAGCCCAACACGCGCTCGACGGCGACCTACGAGGTCGCCCCGCGTTTCACGCCAGTTCCCGGCCGCGGCGCCGCTGGCCGCTCGATCACGGCCACGGTCGAGACGCTCGTCGACGTGCGCGGGCAGGAAGAGAACCTGATCACTGGCATCGGCGTGGTGAGCGGTCTCGGCGGCAGCGGCGACTCGGTCAACATGACGCGCCAGCTGCTCGAGAACGTGCTGCTCGCCAACAACATCCGCATCGACGCGCAGCAGCTCACGCCCAAGAACGTCGCGATCGTGTCCGTCGAGGCGACGCTGCTCCCGGGCGTGCAGCCGGGCCGGCGCATCGACGTGCGCGTCTCGACGCTCGGCGACGCCAAGAGCCTGCAGGGCGGCGTGCTGCTCTTCACCGAGCTGCGCGACGTCACCGGCAAGGTATGGGCCACTGCGGGCGGCCCCGTGAACGTGGGCGGCTTCATGGCTCAGGGCGCGTCCGCGTCCGTGCAGAAGAACCAGGTCACGGTCGGCATGATCACCAGCGGCGGCAAGGTCGAGCGTGCGCTCGCCAGCGAGCTCGTGAGCGAACACGGTCTCATCTACCTCGACCTGCGCGCGGCGCAGTCGTCCTACTCGAACCTCGTGCGCATCACCGAGGCGGTCAACACCATCTACCCCAAGGCCGCGGAAGCCGCGACCGACGGGCGCACGATCAAGCTGCGCGTGCCCGCGGACCTGCCGAGGGCCGCCCACGTCGCATATCTCGAGTCCGTGCTGCGCCTCGAAGTCGAGCCCAGCCAGCAGCCGTTCGTCGTCGTCAACGAGCGCACCGGCGCGATCGTGATGGGCGACGGCGTGCGCCTGCGCGCTGGAGCGATCGCGCTCGGCGGCCTCACGGTCACGATCGCGGAGTCGCCCGAGACCAGCCAGCCAGGCCCGCTGTCCGGCGGCACGACGCAGACCAACCCGCGTACGGACCTCAAAGTGCAGGAAGGCAACAACGGGCTCGTGAAGGTGCCCGGCGCGGTCACGCTCGACGAGGTGGTCGAGGTGCTCAACGTGCTCGGCACGACGCCGCGCGACCTGATCCAGATCCTCGAGGCGATGAACCAGGCGGGGCTCTTGCTCGCTGAAGTGCGCCGGATGTGAGCAGCGCGATGCAACCGATCCAAGGAGACATGGCCGCGCGCGCAAGCGACGCGGTGGCGAGCGCGCAGGGCGCGGAGCTCGAGCGTGCGCGCGTGGCTTCGGGCTCCGGCGATCCCACCAAGGCCGCCAAGATGTTCGAGGAGCTGCTCGCCACGATGATGGTGCGCGAGATGCGCCGCGGGCTCGAGGGCGGTTTCTTCGGCAGCGGTTCGGGCTCGGACGTCTACGAGGGCTGGCTCGACCAGCATGTCGGCAAGTCACTGGCGGACACGGGCGCGCTCGATCTGGCGCAGTCGATCCGCTTCTCGATTCAGGGTAAGCAGTCGGAGGAAGTCCAATGAACCAAGTGATGACGCTCCTGCGCCAGCTCGAGGCACACGTGCAGGAGGAAATCGGCGCGCAATCGCGCGTGCTCGCCGCGCTCGAGGCGCAGGGCGAGGCGCTGCGCTCGCACGAGTCCGCCCGCATCGTCGCGGCGACCTCGACGCTCGACGCTGAGATCATGGCGCAGGCGCGCCGCACGGAGCGACGCAACGAGCTGCTGTCGGCGCTCGCCGTGGCATGGGGCCTGCCCGCTGCCACCCTGACGCTCGGCAGCATCGTCCAGCGCGTCGGCGACGAGGGCCGCCGGCTCGCGCGTCAGCGCGAGGAGCTCGCCGCGACCGTGGGCAACGTCACCCGCCAGAGCCGGCGCAACGGTCTCGTGGCGCGACTTCACCAGCGAGTGACATCCGAGGTGCTGCAAGCCGTGCTGGTCGAGAGCGGCAACAGCGCCGTGCTCGCCGAGGGCGGTGTGCTCGTGGATGCGGAGGGCTGAGCGATGTCGACGCTGGGACTCAACATCGGCCTCAAGTCGCTGCTCGCCGCGCAGGCGAACCTCGAGACGATCGGGCACAACCTCTCGAACGCGAACACTCCGGGCTACTCCCGGCAATCGCTGCAGGTCTCGTCGTCCTCGCCGATCCGCCTGCGCGGGCTCGTGCAGGGCACGGGTATCAGCGCCGACACGATCACGCGCACCGTGGACTCGATCCTGCACGGCCGCATCTCCTCGCAGGTGTCCTCGCTCGGCCGCATCGACGCGCGCCTCGAGACGATCTCCACCGTCGAGAGCTTCCTCGGCGGCACGAGTGAGAGCGGCATGCCCGCGCTCTTCAAGAAGCTGTTTCAGTCGTTCGCCTCGCTCCAGACGGCGCCCGAGGATCCGGTGCTGCGTACCGGCGCGGTGCAGTCCTCCGTCGGCCTCGCCGCGGCGCTCAATCAGGCGGCCGGCAACGCTCAATCACTGCAGCGCAACGTATTCCTGCAGATGGAATCCAGCGTCGAAGAGGTCAACGCGCTCGCCCAGCGCGTCGGCGACCTCAATCGCCAGATCACCGGCAGCGAGCTCGGTACGTCGATCGCGAACGACCTGCGCGACCGCCGTGACCAGCTCGTCAAGGAGTTGTCGCAGTTCGTCGACGTGCGCGCGGTCGAGGACTCGCGCGGCGCCGTGCGCGTGCTCGTCGGTGGCCGCATCCTCGTGAGCCCGACCTCGGTCGAGCAGCTCGAGCTCGGTGGCGACCCCGCGAGCGGCAACGTCATGCTCTCGATCGACGGCGAGGCCATCAACTCGCTCGGCGGGCGCCTTGGCGGCCTGCTCGGGCTGCAGACGGGCTACCTCGACGGCGTCGCCGGCAAGCTCGACGACTTTGCGCGCAATCTCGCGCTCGAGTCGAACCGCGTCCACTCGACCGGCATCCCGCGCTCGGGCTCGTTCTCGGTGCTCGTTGGCGACAACGTGATCGCGGACTCCGACTCCGACGGCGATCGCAAGGATGAGCTGCTGGCGCGCGCCGGCCTGCCCTTCGACGTGCGGTCCGGTTCGCTGTACGTCAACATCGTCGACCGCACCAGTGGCGCGATGTCGAAGCACCGCATCGACATCGACGCGAGTCGTTCGACCGTCGGCGATCTCGTCGATGCGCTCGGCGCGGTCCCCAACCTGTCGGCCAACGTCGACGCGAGCGGTCGCCTGCAGCTCGTTGCGGACGCCGGATTCGGCTTCGACTTCAGCCCGCGACTCGACGCTGCCCCGGACACGCTCGGCAGCTTCGGCGGCGGCCGAGCATCCGCTTCGACCGCGCGCGAGCCATTCGCGCTCGCGGTGGGCGACACGCTCGACTTCGTCGGGGCAAACGGTCCCTTCACGGTCACGCTCTCCGGCTCAGGCTTCGCCAATATCGGGGCCGCGACGGCCGACGAGCTCGCCGCCGCGCTGCGCGCGGACCCTAGCTTCCAGGCTTCGGGTCTCGTCGCGAATGCGCAAGATGGCGCGCTCGTGCTGCAGTCCGCTGGCAAGGGGGCCTCCCAGTCATTCCAGATCTCCGGCGGAAGCGGTCTCGCCGCGCTCGGCTGGGGCGGCGGCACCACGGTCACTGGCTCGGACCATGACGTCGCGCCGAAGATCAGCGGCAGCTACGCCGGCTCGCAGGCTGCGCGCTGGACGTTCCGTGCCAACATGGACGGCACGATCGGGACGACGCAGGGCCTGCGCATTCAGGTGCTCGACGAGAGCGGAATGCGCGTGGCTGAGCTCGACGTCGGTCCGGGATACACCCCGGGCGACGACCTCGATGTCAAGGATGGGGTCAAGGTTGCCTTCGCGTTCGGCGACGTGTCGGCCAGCGGGCGAGACGCATTCCAGCTCGACGTCGTGGCGGACGCTGACACGTCCGACGTGCTGGTCGCGCTCGGCCTCAACTCGATGTTCACCGGCTCGACGGCGCAGGACATCGCCGTCCGCCACGAACTCATGCGCGATCCGGGGCTGTTCGCCGCGTCGCTCACGGGGGCGCCCGGCGACGGCGGCAACGTGCTCCGCCTCCTCGAGATCGAGAGCGAGGGCCTCGATGGCCTTGGTGCGCAGTCTCTCGACGAGAACCTGTCCGGCATCGTGAGCGGCGTGGCGCTCGAGATCGACGCGGCGCAGAGCGCTCGCGAGGCGGAGCAGTTCCTGCTCGACGGTCTAGAGGCTCGCCGTGACCAAGTCTCGGGCGTCAACACCGACGAGGAGCTCGTGCGCATGATCGAGCAGGAGCAGTCCTACAATGCCGCCGCGCAGTACCTGCGCGTCGTGAGTGAGCTCACCACGGAGCTGATGAACATCCTCTAGCGGGACTTCCCATGAGCATCCGACCCACCCAGCAGGCGACCTTCACCCAGATCCAGCGCGGTCTGCTCGCGAACTTCAGCGCGCTCGTGCGATCGCAGGAGCAGATCTCCTCGGGCAAGCGCATCGTGCGCCCCTCGGACGACCCGATCGGCGCCTCGCAGGCGCTCGCCTTCCGGCGCCAGATCGCTGCGGCCGAGCGCAGCACCACTGCCGTCGAAGGCGCAAAGGTGATGCTCGATACGGCGTCCAGCCTGCTGCAGGACGCTGGCGGCTTGCTCGCGGAAGCGCGCGCTTCGCTGTTGCAGGGCATGAACGGCACGGCCTCCGCTGATGACCGCAAGCTGCTCGCGGGCTCGATCCGTCTGATCCGCGATCGCTTGCTCGAGATCGGCAACGCGCGCGCGGGCAATCGCTACCTTTTCGCGGGCACGGCCACCGACACGAGCCCGTTCGCGCAGGGCGCGGGCGGCGTGCGCTATCGCGGCAACGAGGAGGCGCAGGAAGTGCTCGTCGGCATCGACTCGCGCCTCGCGACCACCTTGCCCGGCGACGAGATCTTTGCGGCCAAGCAGCGCAACGGCACGCAGTTTTCCGGGCTTACGGGGCTCGCTTCGGGCACGACCGCGGACCAGGGCTCCGGCTACGTGCGCGTGCAGGTTCGGCATGACGCTACGACCGCGAGCGGTCTCGCGGGCGGCGTCACTCTCGGCGCATCGGCATCGGACACCATCATCGGCGCCCGGGCGTTGGTCGTCGACGGGACAGCGCGCACCGCGCAGCTCGGGAACGGTGCGCTCGTGGCGCTTCCCGTCAGCGGGGGACCGGTCGTCGTGCGCGACGAGCATGGCGCGGAAGTACAACTCGACTTCTCGGTCTGGGATGGCTCGAGCTTCACCGCCAGCCTCGGTGGCTCCGCCTCGATCTCGCTCGACGGATCGAGCTGGACGGCGCTGACGCTGTCCGAGTCCGATCTCCAGCTCGCCGATCCCGCGAGCGGCACGGTGCTGCATCTCGACACGCGCTCGCTGCACCGCGCCGGCACGGAGCTCGTCACCTTCGGAGGCACCGTGAACGTGTTCGACGTGCTGCAGGGCATCGTCGCGGACCTCGAAAACGCCGACGGTCTCGACTCGACCTCTCAGCGCGAGCGGCTCGACATGTGGCTCGAAGAGCTCGATCGCAATCACGAAAACATGCTCGTCGCCACGGGGGAGCTCGGCTCGCTGTCGCAGCGCGCGGGCGGGCTCGAGGAGGCCTACGACGCGGAGATGACGCAGGTACGCGGGCTGCTGTCGGGCGTCGAAGACGTCGACTTCGCCACGGCCGTGATGGAGATGAACCGCGCCGAGCAGACGCTCCAGCTTGCGCAGGCCACCAGTGCGCGTCTGATGCAGAATTCGCTCCTGAACTTCCTCCGCTAGCGCCATGGCCATTCCCCTCCCCGGCATGAACCCGGTTCAGAGCGCCGCTGCGGCGTCCGCCGCAGCGCAGGGCTCCGCGCGGCCGTCGAGCGGGCCCAACGCGGCCTTCGAGTCGTTGCTCGAAGACCTCGACTCGCGCACTCGCTCGCTCGAGCGGGCGAGCGATCCGCGGCTCGGCGCCGAGGGACTTCCCGCCGCCGTGGAGGACGCGCGCACTACGCTCGCACAGGCGCTCGAGCTCAAGGAAGCGTTGCTCGAGGCGTGGCGCGCAGCACGCATCGGCAGCGACGGAGCGGCCGCATGAGCCTCGCATCCCGGGAACAACTGGGTCGGGCGCTGGCGCTGATGGAGCGCGTGATGCGCGATGGCGCTCCAATTGCGCCGGAATATCCCCTGTGCTTCGACGAGCGCTTCTCGGGCCGCGTGCTGGCGACGGAAGAGGCCGGCCGCGTCGTCAGCGCCTGCGCGCTGCTCGTGCGCGACTTTGCCTGCGGGGCGCGCTCCGTGCGCGTCGGCCTGATCGGTTCCGTCTGCACCGCCCCCGAGGCGCGTGGCCGTGGCCTCGCCAGCGCGTTGCTGAGGCGGGCGGAGGAGGAGCTTGCCGCCGAGGGCTGCGTGCTCGCGATTCTGTGGGCCGACGACGCGCGCTTCTACGAGGAGCGCGGCTGGAGCCCGATCGGTGCCGAAGTCGACTTCTCCTTCGAGCCGGCTCACGAGGCACGCTTGCCCGGCTCGGCCGGCCTGCGCGCGGCCGCTCCTGATGACCGCGGCGCGATTCACCGGCTCTACACGCTGCAGCGCGAGCGCGTCGAACGCTCGCCGGCGGAGACCGCGGCGTTGCTGGCGGCTCCCGGCATGGAGACGCTCGTGCTCCAGCGCGAGCGCGATGTCGTCGCCTATTCGTGCCTCGGGCGCGGCAAGGACTTCGCCCGCACGATCCACGAGTGGTCCGGCTCCGAACGCGACGTCCTCGCGCTCGTGCGTGAGCACATGCGGCGCGCGCGCGCGCGCGGTGAGGGCGGCGCCACGTTTCTCATCACGCCGGCGACAGCCAGCGGCCTCCACGAGCGCCTGCGCGGTCTCGGCGCGAACTGGAGCGAGGGCGTGCTCGCCATGGGCAAGCTGCTTCAGCCCGAAGGTGCAGCCGCACTGCTCGCCGAGCTCGCCGGTCCTGAAGCCTCGATCTCCGTCGACGGCGGTCCGGTCGCGGTCGTGTCCCTGACCGGACCCTCGGGCTCGGTCGAGCTTTCCGCGGAGGAGCTGCTGGGCCTGCTGTTCCCGGCCCGCGCCCGCCGACACGGCATCGATCCTGTCGCCCGAGCCACGGGCCTCACGCTGAGCGAGCTCCCGCTGCCGCTCTTCGCGTGGGGTCTCGACTCGATTTAGCTAGCCTGCGCGAGCGCACACGCCGCGCTATGTCTCATGAACAACGCATCGTCTTCTCACGCTGTCCGCTACGAGACTCCTGAGACCCCGGATGGAGTCGTCCGCAAGGTGCAGGTCGAACACGGAGCGCCCGTCACGGTAGAGATCGAGTTCCGGCTCGGGCGCGAGTTCCGCGAGCGCGCGGGCGGTGACCCCCGCCGCGTGGCGTTCGCGGCTCGCAGCCGCATCGCACGACTCGGCATCGACGTTCAGCCGATCGGGCCGATCACGTTCGAGAATGGACGCGCGATGCTCGCAGCCACGCTCTCGGCCAACGTGCGCGAGTATGGTCTCGATCGTTTCCTCCACAGGCTGATCGTGCCCGGCATCAAGCTCGGCCGTCTCGTGCTCGTGCGCGAGGAGAACCAGCTCACCCCGGAGCAGATCTACGAGTCGCTCGAGCGCAACGAGTTCCAGCTGCCCAGCGGCTTCTCGATCGACTCCGAGGGCGCGTTCACGATTCGCACGCACAAACTGCGCTACGTGCTCGCACGCGAGCTCACGCAGCAAGATGCGCTCGCGATCCTCACGCAGGACGACGGCAAGAGCATCCTCAACCGTCTGCAGGTGCCCAAGCCGATCGAGAATCTGGTCATTCCCGCCGGCCACGGCGTGATCACGTCGTGCTCGATGTTCCTCCACAAGCACTACGTCGTGATCGATCCCGACGCCGGCGCGCTTGGACGCCACCTCAACGCGATCGTCCTCGACCCGGTGTCGACGCGCGGCACGCGCGTGTTCCTCGAGCTGTCCAACAGCTCGGACCGGCAGATCGTCAACCCGTTCGTCAAGGCGCGCATCTACGCCGCGGACGAGCGCAGCAGCGCGCCGCGCACGGTCGCGGCGCCCAAGGTCGGGGAGACCGGCATCGTGCCCGCCTCCATGGCGGTCGAAGAGGCCCTTCCCAGCTACGAGCAGGTCTCCGCGTACTACGCGCAGCACATGCCCAACGCGGGCGAGCGCAGTTACCAGAACCGTCCGCTGGTGGCCGTCGAGAGCTTCGCCGCGCTCGTCGCTGGTCGCCTGCCCGAGCTCGTCTCGACGCGTCCGACCTCGAGCGCCCGCAGCCCCGCCAGCCTGCGCACCACGCTCGATTACTCGCACGTAGGCCGCGACTCGGGCCAGTTCGCGACGCGCATGCTCGCGCAGCTGCCCGAGGGCAAGCGCGCCACGCTGCTGGTCGAGTATTTCCCGAACCTCATCGAGCACGTGGCGATCTGCAACGCCGTGCTCACGGGCCGCGTCGGCACGCTCGTCTTCCGGTGCGCGTCCTTCGAGCACGGCCAGTTCCTCTCGGCCAACGACCACGTGCGCCTCGCCGATTACGAGGCGCTCGGTGCGCGTGTCGTGTGGTGCAACGACGACCGTCGCCACCTCGCGCTGCACGCCTTCCGCGGCCTGCGCGGCTACTTTGTCGAGCCTTCCGAGATCCAGCGCTTCAAGAACTCGCTCGTGCTCGCCGTCTACGGCTCGGCCGAGAAGCTGTTCGAGAGCGACGAGAAGGGCCTGCGGGAGTTCCTCGCTCAGGTGAAGCAGCTCTTCGGCGGCCAGATCGCGATTCTCACCGGCGGCGGCCCCGGCGCGATGCAGCAGGCGACCGACAGCGCGCTCGAGCAGGGTCTGCTCGTCGGCGCGAACTACATCGAGACCATCGACCAGTCGACCAACAAGGTCGCGCACTTCTACCAGTGCTTTCAGGACCGCAACCGTCACAACCGACAGCGCTGGTTCGACATCGCCAGCTTCGTCGTGTTCTGCGTCGGCGGCCTCGGCACGCTCGAGGAAGTCGGCCTCACGCTGACCGACATGAAGCTCGGCATGGTCGAGCGCGGCCCGGTGGTGTTCTTCGGCAACCACGGCGACGACGTCTATTGGTCGCACATGAAGGCGCAGCTCGAGCGCATGGTCGAGGCCAAGCGCGCGCCCGCATGGATCAACGAGAACGTGCTCTTCACGGGCGACGCGCGTCGCATCGCCGCGTTCTACAAGAAGGTGCTCGGTCTCGGCTGAGGCGTGCGGGGTGCGCACGGACTAGACTCCTCGCCCCTTGTCCGCCGCTGTCCTCAAGGCCCTCGCCACCGTCGCGATCTGGGGCTCGTCCTTTCTCGCGATCCGCGTCGCGCTCGAGTCGGCGACCCCGCTCGGAGTCGTCTGGGTGCGCAACGCTGTGGCGTCCCTGCTACTTTTCGCGCTGCTGCGCGCGCGCGGCGGCCCGCTCTTGCCGGAGCGCGGGGACCGGACGCGCTGCTTCCTGCTCGGCCTCGTGATCAGCGCGCACTTCCTGATCCAGACCTTCGCGATGCAGTCGACGAGCACGCTGCGCGCCGGCTGGATCATCGCCTTCATCCCGGTGGTGGTCGCGGTCGGGTCGCGCGTGTTCCTCGGCCAGCGCATGAAGCCCTCGGGCTGGCTCGGCATCGCCATCGCCACTCTGGGCGTCCTCGGGCTGACCGCCGTGCGACCCGCCGAGCTCGCGAACGCGGGTCTCGGCGACGGCCTGATGCTGCTCTCGACCCTGACTTGGGGCGCCTACACGTTGCTCGCCATCGACGTCGTGCGCCGCAACGGCGGCCTGCGCGTCGCCGCCTTCGCTCTCGCCGTCGCCGCCGTGCCCACGCTCGCCGCGGCGCTCTTTTCGGGCACGTGGCAGGCGGACCCCAGCTTGCGCTCGCTGCTCGCGATCACGTTCCTCTCGGCCTGCGCCAGCGCGCTGGCCATGTGGCTCTTCGCCGACGTGGTCGCCGAGCTCGGGCCCGAGCGCTCGAGCGCGTTCCAGTACCTGCAGCCCTTCGTGACGCTCGCCGTCTCGTTCCTGTTTCTCGACGAGTCCTTCACGATCCCCCAGCTCGTCGCCGGACCGACCGTCCTGCTCGGCGTCTGGCTCGTGCAGCGCGCCAAGCGCGTCACTTAGTCTCGGGAACCGACTCCCAGTTGCCCAGCACGCGGCCGATCACGACGGTGTAGGTGAGCGAGCCCTCGCGAGCGTCGACGCCCGGCAGCAAGTCCTCGTCGAGCGAACGCAGCAGGTTCGGGATGTCGTTCTCCGAGAGCCGCGATTCCTCCAGAACGATCACCGTGCCGGCGACGGTTCCGTCGGCGAGGTGATGGAGGTCGACCGCGGCGAGGTCGCGGCCTTCGCGCGTGGCGAGGAAGCGCTCCGAGCTCGGGGTGCGCAGGGTGCGTTTCCAGACGAGGTTCATGCGAGGAACTCCTTGAGTGCGCCGGCGAGGCCGAGGGGGGCGAGGGTCGCGAGCAACAGGCCGCAACCCTGTCGATAGCCGATGCCGGTGCCAGGGATCGAGAAGGTGGTGTAGCCGCGACCGGAGGCGCTCCGGCCGACCCGGAAGCCGCGCCCGCCTACGGAATAGCCGAGCCCGCGCGAACCCAAGTTGACTCGGAAGGCGCCGAAATTGACCGAACGTCGATAGTAGAAGCCCATGGTGAACTCACTGGGGGACGTGCGAGCAGGCGAGCGGGATTCGAATCGCCCGTGGCGCAAGGTCGATGGAGGACTCGCGCGCGAACGGTATCCTACGCCCCACCGAGGCCATGATGACCATCGCGCCGCCGTCAATTCCCCAACTCGAGTGCTCGCCTGAGGAGGCCGCTCGCGCCGTGGCTCGGGAGATTGCGGAGCTCGTGCGCGCACGCCGCGCCGCCGGCCGCGGAGTCGTGCTCGGGCTCGCGACGGGCCGCTCGCCGCTCGGCATCTACGCCGAGCTCGGTCGCCTGCATCGTGAGGAGCGGCTCGACTTCTCCAGCGTCACGGCGTTCAACCTCGACGAGTACCTCGGGCTCCGCTCCGGCCACCCGCGCTCGTACCGCCGTTACATGCGCGAGCAGCTCTTCGACGCCATCGGGATGCGACCGGAGCAGTGCCACATCCCGTCGAGCGACGTCGCCCCGAGCCAGTGGGAGGCCCACTGCTGCGAGTACGAGCGCCTGATCGCGGACACCGGCGGCATCGACCTCCAGATCCTCGGTCTCGGTCGCAACGGGCACATCGGCTTCAACGAGCCCGGCTCCGCCCGCGACAGCCGCACGCGCGTGGTCGCGCTCGCGCCCACGACCCGTGCGGACGCGGCGGGGGAGTTCGCCGGCGTCGAGCACGTCCCCGAGCGCGCGATCTCGATGGGCGTGGCCACGATTCTCGCCGCCCGGCGCATCCGCCTGCTCGCCTTCGGGGTCGGCAAGCGAGAGATCGTGGAGCGCATCTTGACTCGCGCCCCGGGCCCCGAGATTCCCGCGACCTTCCTGCGCGGACATCCCGACGTGCGCTTGTACGCCGACGCAGCCGCACTCGGGGCCTCCGGGAGTGCACCGTGACCAGCCGCACCGCGCTGCGCACCGCCCTGCAGGGCTGGCGCGACCGCGTGCGCGCGGAGCTGTTCGACAGCCTGCTTCCGTTCTGGGAGCGCCATGGCGTCGATCGCGAGCATGGCGGCTACCACGACCACCTCGACCTCGACGGCACGCGCTTCGACGACAAGAAGCACATCGGCCTGCAGGCTCAGGCGCTGTGGTTCTGGTCGCGCCTCGTGTCGGAGGTCGAGCGCCGCCCTGAGTGGATCAGCGCCGCCCGGTCGGGGGTGCACCTGCTGACCGGCCCGGCCCGTCGCGCGGACGGACGCATGTTCGCGGTGCTCACCCGCGACGGTCGCGGCGCTGCGATCGCCTCCAGCCCGCGCAACGACCTGTTCACCGCCAACGCGCTGGCAGAGTGGGCTCGCGCCAGCGGCACCGCCGAGGATCTCGAGGTCGCCCGCAAGGCGTTGGAGACCGCGCTGTCCGTCGCTCGCGCCTCGCAGGTGGTCGATGCCGAGCGCCTCCCCGCCGCGATTCCGACCAGCTCGCTCGACACGCTCACCCTCGCTTTTGACGCGCTCGACTCCTACGAGCTCGCGTCTCCGGGCTACGTCGCCGACCACGAGCGCTTCTGGCGCTCGCGCCTCGCCCTGCACATGCGCCCCGAGTTCGACCTCGTGCTCGAGAACGTCGCCGTCGATGGCAGCGTGATCTCCGGCCCCGAGGGTCGCCTCGTGTGCCCGGGTCGCTGGCTCGTCGCCGCACGGCAGATGTTCGAGCGCGCCGCCTCGAGCGGAGACCAGCGTGGCGTCGACGTAGCTCTCTCCGCGATGGAGAGTGCCCTCGATTTCGGCTGGGACGGCGACGACGGTGGCCTGTACTTGTACCTCGATCGCGACGGCTTCTCGCCCGTGCAGATCGAGTGGAGCCGCAAGCTCGCCTGGGTCCACAGCGCCGCGCTGCTGGCGACGCTCTCCGCCTACGCCGCCACGCAGTCGATGCGCTGGCTCGAGCGCTTCGAGCAAGTCGCCGACTACACCTTCGCTCACTTCCCCGACCCAGCCCACGGCGACTGGTTCGCGTCGCTCGACCGCCGCAATCGCGTCAGCCAGCGCTTCAAGTCCGGTCCGCGCAAGGGCGGATTCTCGACCGCGCGCACGCTGCTCCGCTGCGATCAGCTGCTCGGCGACCTCGTCGAGCGCATGAAGTGAGCGCGGCCGTCGCTCAGTAGAGCAGCGCCCTTGCCCGCGCCGCCGCGAAGCTCGTCAGCGAAGCGCTCCACTCGGCCTCGATCTCGGCCACCGTCGCGCCGCCCCGGAGCTGCTCGAGCAGGCGCGTCGAGCCCCAGTGCTTGCCGATCGAAGTCTCGTCCGCGAACTCGAACTTGTCGGGGTACAGCTGGCGCAGCGTGACGAGGATCGCGACCGCCGTGCGCAGCGGCCTGTAGTCGCCCGGCGCATCGACCACGAGTCGCACGCCGCGCAGGTGCTTGTCCTTGTGTCCGCCGTAGAACGGCTTGCAGGCCAGCGGCTGGAAGCGCACGCCGGGGAGCGCGTGCCGGCCCAGCTCGCGCGCCAGCGTGTGCCCATCGACCCACTCCGCCGCGATCAACTCGAACGGCATGGTCGTGCCGACGCCGTTGCTCAGGTTCTTGCTGGCGCTATCGACCATGCCCGTCGTCGTGTACAGCAGCGCGGCCGAGAAGCGCGGAACATGCGGCGAGGTGGTCGTCCACACGAGTCCCGTGTTGTCCCACGTCATCGCGCGCTCCCAGCCGCGCATCGGCACGACCTCGAGCTCGCAGCCGATGCTCAGCTCCGCGTTGTAGAAGCGCGCGACCTCGCCGATCGTCATCCCGTGCGTCACGGGCAGCGGTCCCCAGCCGATGAAGCTCTTGAAGCGTTCCTCGACCATGCCACCCTCAAAGTGCACGCCGCCGATCGGGTTGGGGCGATCGAGCACCACGAGCGGCTTGTTCGTCGCGGCGCAGGCCTTCATCACCTCGCCGAGCGTGGACACGTAGGTGTAGGTGCGCGAGCCGATGTCCTGAATGTCGAACACGAGCGCGTCGAGCGTCGCGAGCGAGTCGGCCGTCGGCGCCTTGCGCGAGCCGTACAGGCTCTGCACCGGCAGGCCGCTGACCGCATCGCGCTCGTCGCCGACCGAGTCTCCGGCCGCCACGTCGCCGCGAATGCCGTGCTCGGGCCCATAGAGCTGCACGAGGTCGAGGCGCTCGTCGGCCGCGAGCCGGTCCGCCGTCGGCACGAGCTCGCCATCGACGCCGGACGGATTCGTCACCAGTCCGAGCTTCTTGCCCGCGAGGCGCTGGGCCCAAGGGCTGTCCTGCTCGAGCAGCACGTCGATGCCCAGCTGCACGCGCGCCGGCGCCGTCGCTTGGGGCTTGGACTGCTCCTCCACGGCTCGCGCCGGTGCCGGTGCGAGCGGTGCGGCCGGCTCGCGCCAGCAACCGCTGAGGAGCGCGAGCGAGGGAACGAGCGCGAGAGCGAGCTTCATGGGCAGAGCTTGTAGCGGCCTACGTGCCTGCAGGAAAGCACTCCGGCCGTCCACCTCGCGGAGAACGGCTAAAGCGCGGGCTGTGGCGGGCCCCGCGAGCCTAGAAGTTGAGGTTGAGCATGTGGTCGCTCCGGAAGGTGCGGTTGCGCGTCGCGGTACCGGCCGGAAGCGTGACCGAGTTGCACTGGTCGACGAACACCGGCGACAGCGGCATCGAGGGTGTCGAGACGTTGAACGAGAAGGCTTGGTATCCGCCAGCCGTCGTGACGCCGAAGTAGGGCTCGCTGCGGCCGACTCCGGTGCACTCGACGAAGCTCCCCTCATTGCTGTTCCAGCGCACTTCCTCGACGCCGGGGAACACCGCGGGGTTGGCCCACTGGCCGATGGGTAAGGAGTGGAAGGGATCGCTGCCGGGGAAGGGCGTCACGCTCGCGCCGAAGGCGCCGAACACGGTCAGTTGAGCCTCGTAGTAGTTGGTGGGACCAGCCGCGCACATGCAGCTCATGTTGAGCGAATTGATGGTCGCGTTCATGACCGGCTCCTCCAAGCCGCAGCGCGCCGGCAGCACGGTCGCATCCCAGCGACGCAGGCTCTCCGAGGTCGTCGTGCCGCTCTCGAGCGTCATGCCGGCGCCGGGGACGAAGCCCGCGGCGGGGCCGACGAAGGTGTAGGACTGGCCGGGGTGGAAGGTGCCGGCGCGCGGGTAGCCAGCGACGTGGTCGATCGCGTCGCAGCCGTGGTGCAGCATCCAAGCGCGCGACCACGTGTGCGTCGAGCGCCCGAACGCGTAGTCGATGTAGCCCGTCATGCGCATCAGGCTCTGCACCGAGCTGACGCAGCCCGGGACGCCGCAGGGCGTCGGACCGTTGGTCGACATGATCCGCAGGTCGCCGTTGACGAGGTAGCGCCAGACCTGCAGCACGGTGCCGGCGGTCTGGCTCTCGAGCCACGTGCGAGCGTAGGAGAGCTGCATCTGGCCGTCCCACATCAGCGTGGCGCCGTTGAAGCTCCGCACGCGCGAGCCGTATCACGCGTGCGTCGACATGCCCGCGGTGTTGAGGTTCAGCTGCGTCAGGTTGCCCTACTGCACGCGGTAGTTGCCCGTCGACCCGACCCCGCAGTTCTGCGAGCAGTTGCCGAGCCCCAGGAGCGAGAACATCTTCTGCGGCACGCTCGTGTGGGCGCCGCCGCAGGCAACCGAGGTGTCGAGGCTGTCGGGCTGCAGGCACTGCGCGGCGGAGGGCAGCGCGAGCGCGGCGACGAGGCCGAGGTTCGAGCCGATGGTGGAGGCGAGGCGAGCGATCAGGAGCTTCATGGACAGTGTCCTTCGGATTTCAGGAGTCGGAGCGGACACCATCCAAGTGCCCCCTCCTTCTCCGCTGGACACCCGGTTCACCCCTCCAACCCTCTTACCAGCCCTGCCAAGGCCCGAGATCGCCCTTCGGACGCGCACCTAGCGCGGTGCCTCGCCAGCGAGGCGGTAGAGGCGGTAGGCGCGGCCACCGACGTCGCGCGGGGCCTCGTAGACGAGCTCGAGGGGGCCGACGCGGCGGTACTCGGCGGGGTTCTCGCTCATCAGGGCGAGGATCGCCCGGCCCTGCAGGCGCGGCAGGTCGGCGGGCATGATGCCGCCGAGGTCGGTGGCGTTGCCGCCGACGAAGGCGCGGTTCACGAGTAGCCAGCGGCAGCGCTTCGTGTGCAGGTAGGTGGCGAGCTCGTCGGGGCTGCCCTCGTAGATCGCCGCACAGAACTCGCGGATGAGCTCGCGGCTGCGGCGCGTCTCGTACTTGGGCTGGTTGACGATCGGACGGCCCGTGAAGGCGAGCACGGCCGCGGAGGTCGAGTGGTCCGCGGCCACGGCCTCGCCGGCCGGGACGTTCGCCGCGACGAAGCGCAGCACGTGGGAGTTCTCGGCTGCGCTCGGCGGCAGCTGGTACCACGCGATCGGGTAGTTCGCGGGCAGGTAAACCTGATGCGCGCCGTGTGCGACCACCGCGAGACCGGCGAGCAGCGCGGCGACGCGAGCCGAGCGCAGTTGGGCGAGCACGCTGGCGGCGAGGATCGCGGAGGCGAGACCGAAGAGCGGCGCGGTGCGCTCGACGAGCCAGCTCGCTACCGCGCAGCCGAGCGCGAACAGCACGGAAACCGCGAGGCTCGAGCGTCCCGAGCCTGTGCGCCAGGTCGACCACGCGAGCGCGAGCGCGCCCAAGAGCGCGAGGAAGCCCGCGAGAGTGCCTTGCAGCAGCGTGCCCAGCTCGGCCGTGCGGAACGGGCCCTGCCACAGGAGGCGCACGCCGAAGTCGAGCGCGCGTGGATCGGCGGGCAGCGTGCCCAAGTGCGCGAGCTTGGCCAGCAATAGCTGGAACACGTGGCTGTAGTCGTCGCCCCCGCCGCCCAGTGCCTGAGCCGCGAGCTTCGAGGTCACGACGAGCAGGGCGAGCGCGCCGAGTGCGTGCAGCGCGACGTGCACGCGGCTGCGGCGTGCGTCGCGCGCGACCCAGCCGGCCCAGACGAGCGCCCATGTCGTGAGCATCGGCAGCGACAGCGCGAACTGCTTGGCGCGCAGCACGGGCACGAGGAGCGACAGGGCGGTCGCGAGCAGCGGCACGAGCCACGCTCGCCGCGCCACGAAGGGGTTCTCGCCGCTGCGCAGGAACCAAGTGAGGATCGCCGTGCTCTCGATCAGCAACACGAACAGCGAGGCGTGCCAGAACGCCGCGGCCGCGACGAGCGCGAGCGCCGCGAGCGCGAAGTCGCGCGTCGCGTGCGTGCGGGCCGCGCGCAGCGCGAACCACAGGTGCGCGGCAAGCCACGGGAAGGCAAAATCCTCGCGAATCAGCACGAAACCGAGCGTGCGGAAGTCGCCGGCCATGGTCGCCCACAAGAGCACCGCGGCCGCGGCCCACTCGACGCGCCGCGACAGCTCCCACGCCGCGCCGAAGACGCCGAGCACGACGAGCGACGTCCACAGGCCCATGATCCACACGGCGAAGCGATGCAGCGGCATCGGACGGCCGAGCGCATTCCAGCTCCACGCGATCACGAACTCCTGGCCCAGCGTCTCGATCGCGGCGAGGTCCGTGGTCTCGGGCCACTCGACGCGCGGGTCCGCCCGCAGGTCGGCCGGGACGAGCCCGTCGGCGTCCGCGATGCGCTCCGTGACGTAGTAGAGGAAGGCTGGGTCGGTGCGCAGCAGCGCCGACGCTCCGCCGGAGCGAAAGCCCGGGTCACGCAGCGCGAAGTGGATGCGCACGAAGCTCGACCACGCGAACGCGAGCACCAGCGCGAGGCCGCCAAGGAGCCAGAGACGGCGCGGGGCGCCCCCGCCTCTCACTTGCGCGGCTCCAGCAGCGCGATCGCGTGCCGCGTACCCGGCTCGAACGGCCGCTCCTTCGGATCGAGACTCCACAGCTTCACGGGACGATAGCGCTCGCGCACCCACGCGTAGAGACGGCTCCCGTAGTCCTTGCCAAAGAACGGCACCCCGTACTCGCTGGTCTCGCGGTGGACGAGCACGATCACGTCCGGCGGCGAGGCCTTGAGGGCGTCGAGCATCGGTTCCTCGCCGAACATCGCCACTTCGGGCGGCATGTAGTTGAAGAACGAGGTCGGGGCGCGCCGCCGGGCGCCGTAGTTGATCAGCGCGCCCTCCGGGAGGACCAGCAGCGAGCCAGTCTCGGGGCAACGCTCGGCGGCGAGGTCGATCGCCTCCTGCAGGAACGTCGCGCGCGGGCTGGTCAGCATGCGATCCTCGCCGCGCAGCAACTCCACCGTGTTGTTGCGCCGTGCGACGGCCATCGGAAAGAGGTGACCGAGGACGAGCGCGATCACGAGCGGCAGGGCGGCTGCGAGCAGGGCCGACCGCGCCTCGGGGAAGCGCGCGGGAAGCCAGCCGACGAGGGCGACGACCAGCAGGACGAGCGCCGGCGCCGCGAGCGCGAAGCCGTAGAACTCGACACGGGCGTTGAAGGCCATGCGCAGCAGGAGCAGCAGGGCGAATCCGCACCACGCGGTGCGCAAGGCGGACTCGGGCGAGCGTGCGCGCGCCCGCCACGTCTGGCCCAATGCGACCAGCGCGAGGAACGAGAGCGGATACAGCGCGTCGTTCCATGGCAGGGTCGCGAACAGGGATCCGACGACCGCGACCGCGACACTCGCCGCGAGGACGGCTCCCTTGCGCACGGCCAGCCAGCTCACGAGCGCGACCAGCGCGCAGCCGCCCGCGCCCCACAGCGCGATCCGGCCGAGGTGAAAGCCCAGGGGCTCGAGGCCCATCGAGTAGCGGTAGAGCGGGAAGTCCGAAGTGCGCGAGTCGAACGCGTGCATCCACGCGCCGAGCACGCCCTGCAGCGCGCCGCGCGCAGGGAGCTCGATGCACAAGAGTCCCCACGCGAGCGCGATGGGCACGAGCGCCGCGCAAAGCGTGCAGGCAAGATGCTGGAGGCGCACGCGTCCCTCGGCGCGCGACGAGAGCAAGCCGAGGAGCAGCGCGCCGCCGACCGCGACGGTGAACTCGAGCTTGGTGAGGAACACGAGCCCGTAGAACGCTCCGAGCAGCGTCGCGCGCGAGCGCGAGGGGGCTGCGACCCAGCGCACGAGCAAAGCGAGCGTCGCGAGCGAGAGCAGGAATCCGAGCGGCATTTCCTGCGAGTACGGCCAGATGAAGTTGTAGTTCCCACCGCCCTTGTGGAGGCCGAACGCGCACAGGATCGTGAACACGATGCACGCGCAGGTCGCGGCGAACGCATCCGACATGCGCCTCGCCAGCAGCCACAGGATCGAGAGCGTCGCGGCGAGCAACACGAAGTTGACGACCGCCATCGTCGTCAGGCTCGTGCTGAAGGCCTTCATCGCCGTACCGTGCAGGTAGGGCGCGAGCGGACCCGTGAAGTACGCGAGATCCCGGTACAGCACATCGCCCTGCGAGATGCGCCACGCGACGTAGGCTTCGCCACCGAAGTCCACGATCGGATCGGCCCACTGACGCCACGTCCATGCCGCCATCGCGAGCGCGACGAGCGCGACTGCGAGCGGCCCGAGCCATGCGCGCTGCAACGCGGAAGTGTCGGACTTCATCGCCCGCGACAGCTTAGCAGCGAGCTCCGGCGCACGCCGTGACGAACTCGGGCCCGCGGCGGCCGGGCGCGAGGGACGCCGGTCTCAGCGCGAGGCGAGGCGCTCGATCAGGCCGCGGTGCTGCGGCCAGCGCGCGCCGAGATCGGCGGCGTCGGCGAGCTCCCAGCGGGTGAACTCGAAGGGCGGCGCGCAGACGTTGGCGCCCGTGGCGAAGGGCTCGCCCGGGACGAGCTCGGCGGCTTGCCATGTGTCGCGTGGAATTGAGAGCACGGCCTGCTCGCCCGCGCTTGCGTCGAGGCCGAGCACGGTCGCCGAATGTGTTCCCTGCGCGTCGATCTGGTGCAGGACCACGCGACCGCGCTGGGCAATCCACAGCTCGTCCCCGTTGCGCACGCGGTGGAACGCGGCATGGCAGCCGTGACTGAAGAGCCACAGCCCCAGCGTGCGAGCCTCGTCGCGGTGCGTCTCACAGAAGCGCGGGCCTTCGGGGTGCTCGTACCAGCGCCGCGACGCGAGCAGCGCCTCGAGCTCGCGGGCCTCGTGCGCGGCGTCGGCCAAGAGCTCGCGCGGCAGCTCGTGTCCAGCGGCCGATTCCGGCATCGGCAGCGCGCGTCGCACGGCGGCGAGCGGGAGCGGTCCGTAGACGTGGGGGAAACCCTCGGCCGCTCCCGGTGGAGTCTCGACGACGACGCGTCCGAGAGCGCGCTGCTCGAGTTCGAGCACGACGAGCTCGCCAGCGCCGCGGAAATAGCGCTCGAGCACGCCCGCGAGCTGGTGACGGAAGCAGCAGTGGACGAAGCCCTCGCTGGCGAGGGACGGCGCGTTCCAAGCTCCCTCCGCGCGCGCGCGCGCGAGCTCGCCCGGCGCCAGAACATGAAAGACGAAGTCCGGCATTCCTGTTTCCGCTTCAGCGCCCGAGCAGCGCATGCGCTGCGCGCCGACCCGAGCCGAGTGCGCCGTGGATCGAGGCCGTATCGCGATGGTCGCCGGCCACGAACAGGCCGTTGTCGAGCTTGACCGGGCGCTCGACGGGCTCGAGCGCGGGCGGAGTCTGGTCGGGCTGCGCCCACGGGATGCGATAGGTGCGCAGGTGGCGCCACGCCTCGACCGTCGGGCCGTCGTACCAGCCGGCGAGCTCGTAGCGCACGCGCCGCTCGAGCTCCGCGTCCTCTTCCGGGGGAATCCCGAGCAGCGTGACGCCGACGAGCGAGCGCCCCGCGGGCGCGTATCCCGGAGCGACGTCGCTCGGCACGCACAGCGAGTTGATGCAGCCGCCATCGGCATTGAGCACGAGCTTCGCCCCGCCGACGGGCGAGCGCGGCGCATCGAAATAGAGCGTGGTGCAGCCGCGGGCACGCGGTGCCGGGAAGCCGCCGAGCAGGCGCGCGGCCACGTCGCCCTCGGTGGCGACGATGACGGCACTGGCTGCGACGCGGCGACCATCGGCGAGCGTCACGGAATTGCGCGAGACAGCGCGCACCTCGTGCCCCGTGCGCAGCACGCCCGCGGGCAGGCGCGACGCGAGCTGGTCGGAGAGCGCGCCCATACCGCCGGCGGGGAGGCTCGTCGAGCCCTGAGCCATCATGCGGAACACGAACTCGAGCATGCGACTCGACGTGTCGAGATCGCGCCCGAGGAAGATGCCGCCGAGGAACGGCTCGAAGAAGCGCTTCACCATCGTGTCGGAGAAGCCGAGCGAGCGCAGCGCCGCGCGGGTCGTCGTCTCGGGCCGCGCGAAGAGCTCCTCCAGCGTGCCTTCGCCGGCGCGCCGCCGCAGCTCGAGCACGCGCGCCTTGTCGAACAACGAGCCGATCGGACTCAGGAAGCCCGCGAGAGCCTCGCGCGTGGCGCGATAGGGGTCGGCGACGAGATGGAAATCCCCATGGAAGCGCACGAGCGAGCCGGGGAAGAACGCGTGCAGCTGAAGCGCCGCGTAGTCGAGCTGCGCGCGCGCTTCTGGGTACGCCTCGAGCAGCACTTGGAAGCCGCGGTCGAGGCGGAAGCCGTCGAGCTCGTCCGTGCGCACGCGCCCCCCGGCGCGATCGGAGCGCTCGAGCAGGGTCACCTCGCGGCCCGCAGCCACGAGCTCGCGTGCACACGCGAGGCCCGCGAGACCCGCACCGACGATCACGACCGATTGGCTCATCACACGCAGTGTACGAAACGTCAAGGTTGCGCGGCTCGCACGCGCTTCGCAGGATTCCCGGCCATGAAGCTCCCGATCCGCCTGCTCTCGATGGCTCTCCTCGCTGTCGCCGCGTGCAAGTCGTCGCCTCCGCCCGCGTCGCCGCAGAGCGTCAAGCCCGGCATCAACAAGGACTTCCTCGATCCCGCGCTCGATCCCCAGAAGTTCATCGAGCGCTTCGAGACCGAGAGCCGCGAGATCTTCACGGAGCGCGCCGCGGTCGCGGCCATGGTAGGCCTCAAGCCGGGCCAGAGCATGGCGGACATCGGCGCCGGAACGGGCCTCTTCACGCTTCCATTCGCGGAAGCGGTCGGGCCCAAGGGGCGTGTGTACGCGGTCGACATCGCGCCGGCCTTCGTGGAGCGCATCGAGCAGCTCGCGGCCGAGCGCGGAGTGCGCAACGTCGAGGGCGTCGTGTGCGCAGAAGACGACGCGCGCCTGCCGAAGGACTCGATCGACGTCGCGTTCGTGTGCGACACGTACCATCACTTCGAGTATCCCGTGCAGACGTTGGCGTCGATCCACCGCGCGTTGCGCAGGGGTGGCGAGCTCGTCGTGGTCGAGTTTCACCGCATCGAGGGCGTGTCGCGCGAGTGGTGCATGAGCCACGTGCGCGCCGGGCAGGACGTGTTCGTGGGCGAGATCCTCGCTGCAGGCTTCGAGCGGCTCGCGCAGGACCAGCTGCCCGGCTTGAAGGAAAATTACGTCGTGCGCTTCCGCAAGCGCTGAGCGATCCGCTCAGCGGTCGAGGCGAAGGCTGGCCTGCTCGACGAGTGCGCGCGCGATCTGCGCGACGTTGTAGCCGGCTTCGACACGCACGAGCGGCTTGTCGTGCGTATCGCACAAATCCTTGGCCTGGCCGAAGGCATGTCGGCTCCAGCGGATCAGCAGCACGACGGCGGCGACATCCGCGCGCGCGATCAGCGGCTCGAAGGAATACACATCCGGCGCGTCTTCCTTCGTTGCGGGCCACAAGGCCGCGGAGAGTTCGAGCACCTCCTGGAGCTTGCGCTGGTACTCCTGGCGGCGATCTCCGCCCAGCACGAGCAGTGCGCGACCGCGCACGAGGGCGGCGGCACGCTCCTCGATCGACAGCTCCACGCGCGCCGCAGGCGCCGGACGCCGCGTGGACTCGTCGAGCTCCTTGAACAGCCTGCCGTAGTCGCTCGGCAGGATCCGCGAGCGCAGCGACGGCGCCGCGCGCTGGAGCAGCCACGCGAGCTCGCGCGTGTCCGCGTCGTGCGCTTGCAGCAGCAACGACTCGAGCGACTCCACGATCTTGTCCCAGTCGTTTTCGTCGGCGCTGCCCGATATCGCGCGCTCGAGGTGAAACTTGAGCCGATTGAGGAGCCTGAGATCCATGGGGCGGGGTACGGAAGCACCAGCGTATCCCGTCCTGACGAGCTTCGCCGTTCTCAAACGTACGTTCGCGCAGCCTGAGCGCGCCGGAGTCGGACCGCGCACTCCGCCATGGCGCGGACAAGGGTCGCCTCTCGGTGCTGGTCTCCGTGCGTCGCGTCATGGGCAAGCTCATGCAACCCGCAGCGAGCGCGCCAGCGACAACCGGCGCGTGGCGGTCGAGCTTGGCACCGATCTCGCGCGGAGACTCCCTCGCGTGGAGACTCCCTCGCGCGGAGGCGGTTGCGCGACGGCTCCGCCACGGACCCAACGAACTGCCACACACGAAGCCGCCACGATTTGGTTTCCGGCTGCTGCGGCAGGTGAAGGGTTTGCTCGTCTTGCGGCTCGCCGCGGCGTTCGCGCTCGCGGAGCACGTCGACGCATGCGTCATCGCCGCGGTTTTCGCGACCGACGCCTTTATCGGAGTGTTGCACGAGGGACGCGCGGAGAGAGCGCTCGAGACGCTCTCCACGCTCGTTCGTGCGCGCATACGAGTGATCCGCGACGGGAACGAGAGCGAGAGGGTCTCGCTCGAGCTCGTTTCAGGCGACGTATTCCTGTGCGCGGTCGGTGACGCGGTCACGGCGGATGCGCGGCTGGTCGAGGCCGAGTCCCTCGGCGTCAACGAGAGCGCGCTCACGGGCGAGTCCGAGCCGGTGGCCAAGCTCGCGACGCCGCTCCCCGTCGACACGCAGCTGCCGGATCGAGCGAACAGCTTGCATGTGGGCACGCGATCGTCGCGGCCACGGGCCAGCGCAGCGAGCTCGGCAGGCTCGCGCGGCTGACCTTCGATGCGCCCCGCACTCCGATGCCGCTCGAGCAGCGCCTCGCGCGCCTCGGACACGTGCTGCTCGCGTTCGCGCTCTCCGTGTTCGTGCTGCTGCTGCTGCTCGTGAGCTGGTGGCGCGTGCTGGTGGCGCGTGCTGCCCGCCGGAGAGCTTTGGATGGTCGCCATCCGCCAGTTCATGTCGACGGTGTCCGACGGGTTGTCCGTCGCCTTGACGATCGCGCCCGCGATCGGCATCCAGCGCATGGCAGCGGGGCGCGCGCTCCCGAGACGGCACGCGGCGGCCGAGACGCTCGGCAGCACGAGCGTGGACTGCTCGGACAAGATGGGCACGCTGACAGGCAACGAGACGACCGTGATGGGGCTCGGCCATGTGCCGGAGGGCGGCTTGCGCGAGCGTGGCGAGTCGGCCGTGCGCGCGAGCGCGCCAGCGGAGCTCATGTCCGCAGCCACGCTGTGCAACGACACGGATGTGGCCCGTGTTCCCGCGGGAGCGCTGGATCGCGCTCAGCGATCCGACCGAGGCCGCGCTCGCCGTGCTCGCGCGCAAGTGCAGCTTTGACTTAGCCAGCCTGCGCGCCGCGCATCCGAGCACGACGTACGGCGGACGATCGTCAAGGGCGCGCCCGAGGTCGTGCTCGCCGCGGTGCAGATCCTGTGGCACAACGTCGTCACGGAAGGCGCCGTGGCCTTCAACCTGAGCCGCGAGCCGCCCGAGGGGGACGAGATGCGTCGGCCTCCGGTTTCTCGCCCTGCGCCGCTCCTCTCGCGCGCAATGCTGGCTCGAAGCTGGCCGATGAGTGCCGCGACGCGAGCGTGACGTGGGGCTCGCTCGCGTGGGGCACGCACGGGGGTCGCGATGCTGCGAAAGTACGCACCGGCGCATTCCTCGCGCTGACCGCCTGCGACTGGTTCAAACGGCTCAACTGCCGCTCGTCCACGCGCAGCGTGTTCGCAAGTGGGCAGGCTGGCAATCGCCGGCTGTCGGCTGGATTGCTCGTATCGATCGCGCTGCAGCTCCTCGTGATGTACCTGCCGCCCTTCGCAGGTTGGTTCCATGCCGTGGCCTTGCCGCCGGGACAGGTGGCGGCGATCGTCGCGCTGGCGAGCTCCGCGCCGTGAATCGATGCTGCGCGCAAGTTCCTCACTCGCAGGCGCTCGCCTACACTCAGGGCCTGATGAGCCCGCGTCGACTGCTTGCCCTGCTCGCATTGGTGGGCATCGCGTTCCTGTGCGTGCGCAGTTGCCCGCGGGAGCAGGGACGCGAGGTCGCGGAACTTGAGAGAGAGCGCGGGTCGGGCGAACTGTCCGCGCAGGACCCCAGCCGCGAGCCGATCGTTGCCGAAGCCACGGATGCCGAGCCCGCGACGTCGCTGGCCGTGCTCGCGGTCGTGCTCGAGAGCTGGCCCGAAGCCGACGCGCTCACGGTCGCGCGGGTCGAGCTCGTGCGAGGAGCCACGCGCGAGCTTGCGCGCCCGGTGCAAGAGAGGCCGGAGCGTCACGAGGCGCGAGTGGCGACCGGTGACTGGCTGGTGCGGATCTCTGTCGACGGATATCGCGATGAGGAGCGGGCGCTGACGCTGCCCGTGGGGGGACTCGAGGCGCGCGTGACCTTGTCGCGCGCGGACACGACGCTCCTGCGCGCACGATCCGCGGACGGAGCGACGCTCGCGGAGCTCGCACGCGGTCTCGGCGAGGCTCCTTCGAGCTTCGTCGAGACCTACGCGAGCCTGTGGTGGTCGCGCGACGGCAGCGAGGAGCTGCGCGCGCTCGTGCCGCTGCGTCGCGACAAGGACGGCGAGCCGCTGTTCGAGCTGGTGCGCTCCGAGATGGACCGCGGGGCGAGTCCGGACCTGCTCGGCGTGCTGCGCCACGGCATGGCGCGCGGAACGTGGCTCTCGCTGACAGTTGGATCGCGCAGCGGCGAGTGGATCTTCGTTCCCGCGAGCGAGCGCGAGGCCGAGCTGCCGTTCGGACTTGTGCGCGACGAGTTTCGCAAGCCGGACGTGGTACTGCGCGTCTCGCGCAGCGTTGCGGAGGCGCAGGCGTGGCTCGAGCCGCTGGACGCGCGGCGCGAAGGACGCGAAGCGCAGCAGGTGCCGCCGACCGGCCTCGTGCGCTTCGAGGGCGTCGAGCCCGGAGACTACCTCGCTTGCGTCGGCATCCGTGGAGGCCAGGAGGAGCGGCGTCTCGCGCGCGTGCGCCTTGGACGCGACCTCGACCTCGGGTCGTTCGAGCTCGGCGCGTTGGCGCTGCTCGAGGTCATGGTGGTCGACGGCAGCGGCCGCCGCCTTCCGGCGCTGGTCCAGCTCGGCCCCTTCGAGCGCACATCCACGCGTCCTCAGGGCTATGCGGCGCGCGGCGTGCGAACGGACGCGGACGGTCTTGCGCGAGTGGAGTTCACGGGCGGAGATGTCGTGCTGCGCGCTCGCGTGCTCGACGGGGCGGACTCGGTCTTGGCGGGCCACGAGACGGCTCCGCTGCTGGTCCAAGGGCCGGCGACCTCCACTCGGGTCGAGCTCGTCGTGCGCGAGCCCGCGCGGGTCGGGGTGCGGGGCGTTCGGGGGCGACTGGCGATCGTCGATGAGCAGGGCGTGGTCGTAGGGGGCACCGTCGAGCTCGGCAGCGGGTGGGGCGGCTACCTCCAGCCGGGGCGCTACCGGGCTCTCGATCGGGCGCTGACCGGCGACCTGCAGGCCGAGCGGGCCTTCGATGTGCGCGCCGGGGACGAGCTGGACCTAGAAATGCGCTGAAGAGGCCTTCCCGGGGTCGTCGTCCGGAGGGCTTCGAGAAGCCCTGCGAACCCCCCGAAACCGGAACCGCGGGCGGACCTCGGGGTTCAACCTTGCCCTACCGCTGCTCACGAGCCGATGCTCGTCGGCTCGGACCCCCGTCGAAGGAACCAGTCATGCTCACCCATCTCGCGCTCGCCCTGCTCGTCTCGCTCCAAGGTCCCGGTGGTCCGCCCGCCGGCGGTCAAGGAGGTGGCGCCCAGGGGGGACAGGCCAAGGGCGGACAGGAGAAGGGTGGCGAGAAGCGGCCCGAGGCCCCGGCGCCCGGCGCGCCGATCGACGCCAAGACGATCGAGGACACGGTCGCTGCGCTCGAGGCCGCCTTCGGCAAGGACGGATCCACGGCCAAGAAGACCGAGGCCATCGCCGCCGCGGTGCCGGTCATCGACGCGCGCGTGATCAGCGCGATGCAGAAGGGGCTGAGCGACAAGGAGTCGAGCGTCGTCGTCGCGACGATCGATTCGCTCGGCAAGATGAAGCACCCCAGCGCGCTCGATGCGCTCGTGAGCTTCTACAAGCGCGAGCACAAGAAGCTCGCCGAGGACCTGACCGTGATGCCAGTGCTCATCAAGGCCATTGGTCGCCACGGCAGTCCGACCACGGTCGCGCTGCTCAAGGAGGACGCCTTCGACCAGAAGACGTACCTCTCCGGTCAGGCGCGCATCCTCTCGCTCGGCAACGTCCGCACGAACGAGGCGCTCGAGGCGTTGATCGACCTCTCCAAGATGGTCGGTCCCCAGCGCATGGACGGGCTGCGCAACGACATGCGCGTGTCGCTCGGACAGCTCACGGGCCTCGACCTCGGTCCCGACTCGATCGCGTGGACGCGCTGGTGGAACGACAACCGGAAGGGCTTCGAGGTCACCAAGGAAACGCCGAAGCTCGATGCCGCCCTGCAGCGCCCGTGGGACGCCTACTGGGGCGTTGGCGAGGGCGGCGGCCGTGGCGCGGGTCGTCGCGGCGGCGGCACCGAGCCGGGCGGCGAGGGCGAAGGCGAAGGCGAAGGCCGTGGCGGCGGCACCGGTCGTCCGGGGGGCGGCCTCGGTGGCGGTCGCGGTGCCGGGGGAGGCGCTGGCCGC
>SXKQ01000021.1 GCA_005778045.1 Planctomycetia bacterium | reverse complement strand
GACTTCAACAACCTGCTGACGAGTATCATCGGCAGTGCCGAGCTCGCGCTCATGTCCGCTCCCGAGGGCAGCGCGCTGACACGCCAGATGGAGCGCATCCTGCAGGCCTCGTCGCGCGCCACGATGCTCTGCCAGCAGATGTTGAGCTACGCGGGGTCGAACATCTCCGGGGTGCGTCGCATTCACCTCACCGACACCGTGCGCGAGGCGCTCGCGAGTCTCGGGCCGTCCTCCGACTCCCAAGTGCGCCTCGAGACGGAGCTCGCGTCCGAGCTCCCGGCGCTGCTCGCGGATCCTGCGGGCGGGGTGCAGGTGGCGCAGGCACTGCTGCGCAACGCGCTGGAGTCCCTGGGCCCGGAGGGCGGTGTCTTGCGCGTGGGTACGCGCGTCGAGTGCTTCGAGGCGGCCGAGTTCGCGCGCGCTGCGTTTGCGCCGAGCCTGCCGGCGGGGGAATATCTCGTACTCGAGATCGCGGACACGGGCTGCGGGATCGAGCCCAAGGTCCTCACGCGCATCTTCGACCCATTCTTCAGCACGAAGTTCACCGGGAGCGGGCTCGGCCTCTCCGCCGTGATCGGGATCGTCCGCAAGCACAAGGGTGCGCTGTTCGTCGATAGCCGCGCGGGGCATGGCACGCGCGTCCGCGTCGTGCTTCCAGTGGCTCCGTCCCCGAGAGCCTCATGAGCCGCTCGCCCCTGCCGCCGGGGCAGCGCGAGCTTGCGCGCCTTCCGGTTCGCTCGGTCGGCGAGCCGCCTCCGTTCGACGGCTCGTACTGGTCGCTGACGCTCTCGGGCGAGCTCGAGCGGCCGCGGGTGTTCGCGCTCGCCGAGCTGCAGTCCATGGCGACCTTCGACCTAGAGGCCGATTTTCATGCCGCCGCGGGCTGGAGCGTGCGCGGGCTGCGCTGGCGGGGCGCGCGGCTGTGCGATGTGCTCGCCGCCGCCGGGCTGCGGAGCACGGCTCGCTGGGTGCGCGCCTACGACGGCCAGCGCTACGACAGTTCGCTCGCCATCGCCGATGCACTCGAGCCCGACGTGCTCCTCGCGACGGGGCTCGCGGGCTCGGAGCTGCCGCTCGAGCACGGCGGCCCGCTGCGGCTGCTCGTTCCGGCGCGCTATGGCTGGAAGTCGGTCAAGTGGCTGCGCGCGCTCGAGGTCTATGCCGAGGAGCGACCGGGTTTCTGGGAACGAAGAGGCTTTCACCCGCGCGGCGATCCATGGAAGGAAGAGCGACTCTCGTGATACTGTCCGGAGAGGGCGGGTCCCATGGCGTTCAACTCGACTGAGTTCGTCTGCTTCTTCCTGCTCGTGTACTTCGTGTACTGGGCGCTCGCGCGGCGCCGTACGGCGAGCTTCGCGTGGCTCGTGCTTGCAAGCTGCGTGTTCTATGCGGGCTGGAACGCGAAGTTCCTGCTGCTGATCGTCGCTTCCTCGGCGCTCGACTGGATCTGCGGCGGGGCGATCCACAGGAGCGAAAGCGCCCGTGCGCGACGCGCGTGGCTGGCGCTCTCGCTCGCGGGAAACCTCGGGCTGCTCGGCTACTTCAAGTACTTCAATTTCTTCGCGGAGAACGTTGCGCGCGGTCTCCAGTCCGCGGGTTTCGAGGGTGCGGCGGAGTTCATCCCGTGGGACATCGTGCTGCCCGCGGGGATCAGCTTCTACACCTTCCAGACGCTTTCCTACACGATCGACATCTACCGCCGCCAGCTCACGCCGGCTCGCACGCCGCTCGACTTCTTCCTGTTCGTCAGCTTTTTTCCGCAGCTCGTCGCCGGCCCGATCGTGCGCGCGGCGGACTTCCTTCCCCAGCTCGATCGTCCCGCGCAGCATGACGAGGGACGGGTGGCGCGAGGCGTGTATCGCATTGCGACGGGACTGGCGAAGAAGGTGCTGCTCGCCGACGTGATCGGCTTGCACCTCGTGGACCCCGTGTTCTCCACTCCGTCGGCGCACGGCGCGGCGGGCGTCGCGCTCGGCTGTGCCGGCGCCCTGTTCCAGTTCTACCTCGACTTCTCGGCCTACTCGGACGTCGCCATCGGTGCGGCGGCGTGCCTGGGATTCGAGCTGTGCGAGAACTTTGACCGGCCCTTTCTGTCCCAGTCGATCAGCGACTTCTGGCGGCGCTGGCACATGTCGCTCTCGACATGGTTCCGTGACTACGTGTTCCTGCCGCTCGGCGGTCGCGGCGCGCATCGACTGGAGTTCCTGCGCAACCTGATGGGCACGATGCTGCTCACGGGACTGTGGCACGGCGCGGGTTGGAACTACGTGCTGTGGGGACTCATGCACGGGGTGTTCACGTTCCTCGGGGCGGCTTTCGGTGCCGCGCCGACGCGCGAGGAGCTGGCGGAGCGACCGCTGTGGAGCAAGCTCGCGCGCCGCGCGGGCGTGTTCGCGTTAGTCGCCTTCAGCATGCTCTTCTTCCGCAACGGCACCGTCGCCGAGGGCAATCGCGGTATCGCGGGCTCGCTCGAGATGCTGCGCACGCTCGGGAGTCTCGCGCCGGCTCGCGAGTCGCAAGCGCTGTCGTGGCTGGGCCTCGTGGCCATGCTCGTGGCTGCTCTGGTGCACTTCACGCCTCGCACTTGGCCCCATGAACGCGTGCGCGAGCGCTGGCTCGCGCTGCCGGCCTTCGCCCAGGGCCTGTGCATGTGCCTGCTCGCCGGCATCCTCGGCGCACTGTCCTACGCCAAGGCCCCGTTCATCTACTTCCAGTTCTGATGGACGCTATCTCGCGACCGCTGCGTTCCAAGACCTCCCTCGCGGGGCTGTGGTTCATCGCATTCTGCGCGCTCGCACTCGCGCTCGCGCAGCACCTTGACCTGTCCCTCTGCGCCGACGCGCGCCACGCGACGATCCGCGAGCTCGTGCGCAGCGAGCGCGACGCGGACGTGGTGTTCGTCGGCAGCTCGCAGACCGCGCGCGGCGTCATGCCGGCGGTGTTCGACGCGCGCGCGAGCGATCTGCTCGGTCGCGACGTGCGCTCGGTCAACGTGTCGACCTTTGGCAACGCGCGGCACATCTCGTACTTGACTCTCGAGCGCTGGCTTGCCGATCACCCCGCTCCTCGGGTCGTGTACGTCGAGTGCGGAGTGCTGTCCGATGTGCCGGAGTATCCGCACAAGACGCTCACGCGCTTCGGAGAGCCGCTCGACGCGCTCGCGATGGCCGGGCAGCGGCCCTACGCGTACCGCGATGGGAAGGAGTTCCAGCTGCTGGAGAAGTCCGGGTCGGGCTTCGATGTCGGCGGGATCTTCCGGGCGTGGTCCGTGGCGCAGCTCAACATCGATCTCGCGCTCGACGTGCTCGGGCGTGGGCCGGAAGACTGCGTCCGCACGCTGGCGAACCTCGCGGCCGAGCGCGGTGCGAGCCCATACTGGATGGTCGGCGAGTCCGAGATGCGCGCGGTCGTCGCGCGGCAGGTCGACGAGCGCGGCTATTTCCGCATCGAGCTCGACAGCGTGGAGGGAATCGCCGCGCGGCGCAGCGTGGAGAAGCAGGCTGCAGCCGTGAGCTACGAGAAGGCGCTCGCCGCGGAGTGGAAGGGCCCGGACGACTTCGCGGATCCGGAGCGCTTCCGCGTGACACGCCTGTACGCCGAGAAGATCGCGCACCAATGTCGCGAGCGCGGGATTCGGCTCGTGTTCCTCGACCAGCCCAACTTCCGCGGCCGGCCCCTCCGACCAGCTCAGGTCGAGTTCTATCGTTCTCTCGGCGAGCTGTTCCAGCAGGACAAGAGCGTTCTGTACCGCGAGGAGAGCTTCCTCGACTCGGGCCACCTGAGCGTTGTCGGCGCCGAGTTCGCCTCGCGCGCGCTCGCGGAGCACTTCGCGTCGCTCAAGTAGCTTCGGGTGTGGCGTGCAGCGCCGCCTCGAGGTGCGGGCGGATGCGCTTCGCCGACGCCGCATTGGCGAAGCCGACGAAATTCACTGATGTCACGACGTCGAGCTCGAAGTCGAGCTCGGTCCCGAGCGGGCCCTCGACCACGCAGCCTGCCGCGCGGGCGCACAGGATCGCTCCGGCGACGTCGTAGGGGTGCGACGTCACCGTCGACCTACCCATGCGCGCGGCGAGCCCGCCGCGCACGTCGGCGACCATGCGGTACGTGCCGAGGGCGAGCAGGAAGAGCTGGCCGGCGTTCGAGATGTACTGGTCGTCGAACACATGGCGCAGGTTCGCGCCCTCATGCACGCGCAGGCGTTCGGTGAAGTCGGCCTCGATGCGCGCGAGCGCGGGACGCTGGTCGGGCGCGTACCGGAAGATTGGAAAGTAACCGTGGTCGACGCGCGCGTCGATGCCCGCCACGAGTGTCCGCGCGCGCACAAGCGCGTCGTTGGGCAGCTCGCGTTCCTCGAATTCGCACGCACCGCCCGCGTGCGCCGTGACTCGCCGGTAGCGAGCGCCGCGCGTGTCCGGGATCTCGCTCACCATTCCGAGCGATACGTCGCGCAGACGCGGAGCCGCGGAGCCTGGCGGCGCGAAGGAAACCACCGTCCACGCCGAGCGCAGGTCGCACATCAGGTTGCGCGTGCCGTCGATGGGGTCGAGCGCGATTCGCGGGCCGCCGTGGTCGAATCCGGGCAGCGCGCGCACGCCGCCCGCCCCATCGGGCCCGAGGTGTCGCCAACCCGTGTCCTCGGTGAGGACCGAAAGGCACTCCGCGCGCGCCTGCTCCTCGCTCCAGCGCTCGACCGCGGCCTCGACGCGCGCGTCGACCGCATAGGTGACGTCGCCGGCACCCTGTCGTACCGCCCGGGCCGCAAGGTCGAGGTCGCCAGCCTCGACGGCCGCGGCCATCGCGGCGCGCGCTTCCCGGCGGATGCGCCCGCACAGGTCGACGAGCCGCGGTACCCAGTGCCGCTCGCACCCGCTCGGCTCGATATCCGCACCCATCCTGCGTAGGATACCGGCCCGGGCGGGCTCCCAGCGCCTCCCGGTCCACTCCATGAGCCCTGAAGTCCGCGACCTCATCATCATCGGCTCCGGCCCGGCCGGCTACACGG
>SXKQ01000176.1 GCA_005778045.1 Planctomycetia bacterium | reverse complement strand
TGTCGCCGCGCGCCAGCGTCAGGTAGTCAAGGCCGACTTGCCGCAGGAACTCGGTGCGACGCCGGACTTCCGCGAGCAGGTCGCGAGCGATGCGCGCCTCGCGCGCGGAGAGCTCGAGCTTTTCGAGTCGCGGCTCGAGCTCACGGATGGAAAGGTTCAGCAGCTCGCGCAGCGATGCCCCGCCGAAGAGCACGGCCAGCGCAGCCGGCTTGAGACGCGTGCCAGCGCAGGCCTCGCAGGCAGCCGTGGTGAAGAACGCGCTCGCGGCCGCCTTGCCGCCCGCTGCCGCCTTCTCCAGCGCCGGGATCACGCCCTTGAAGCGCCGCTGCCACTTGATCGAGCCCTGATACTTCGCGCCGTTCCAGGCGAAGTCGTCCTCGAAGCGCTCGTCGCCCGCGCCGTGCAGGATCACGCGGCGCGCGGTGCGCGTCAGGTCCTTCCATGGCGTGTCCAAGTCGAAATCGAACGCCGCGGCGACCTGTTCGAGGAAGTCGAAGTCGACCGGCGGGTAGTTGAGCGACTTTCCGGACTTGCTCGAGACCGCGAGTGCTCCCTCGCGGATCGACAGCGAGGCGTCGCGCACGATGCGCGACTCGCTCGCCTGTCGGCGCAGGCCGAGTCCTTCGCACTGCGGGCATGCCCCATGCGGAGAGTTGAACGAGAAGAGGCGTGGCTCGAGGGGCGGCGTGTCGGCCCCGCAGCCGGGGCAGTTGCGCGACGTGGACCATGCGCGCTCCGGGAGCCCGTCTTCGCTCGGCGCGAAGATCACGTCACCGCCGGAGAGCTCTAGCGCGTTCTCGACAGCCTCGCGCAGGCGCGCTGGCTGCTCGCGCTCGGGTCGCAGGCGATCGACGACCGCCTCGATCGTGTGCCGCACGTAGCGCTCGAGCTTGGGCGCCTCCTCGATGCGCACGATCGTGCCATCGATGCGCGCGCGGATCAGTCCACGGCGCTTGAGTCCATCGAGCACCTCCTCGTGCTGGCCCTTGCGGTCGCGGATGAGTGGCGCGAGCACGTTGACCGCCTTGCCCTCGTACAGCTCGAGCGCCTGCTGCACGATCGACTCCGGGGTCAGCGACTGCAGCGGTACGTTGCACTTGGGGCAGTGCGGTCGGCCTGCGCGTGCGTACAGCACGCGCAGGTGGTCGAAGATCTCCGTCAGCGTGCCGACGGTCGAGCGCGGGCTCGAGCTCGCGGCCGCCTGATCGACGGCGATCGCCGGCGCGAGGCCCTCGATCGAGTCGACGTCGGGCTTCTCCATGCGCCCGAGGAACTGGCGCGCGTACGCCGACAGCGTCTCGAGGAAGCGCCGCTGGCCCTCGCGGAACAGCGTGTCGAAGGCGAGCGAGCTCTTCCCCGAGCCGGACACGCCCGTGATCGCCACCAGCTCGTTGCGCGGGATGTCGACGTCGACGCTGCGCAGGTTGTGCACACGCGCTCCGCGGACGCGGATCGCGCTCGTCGCCGCGGCCTTCGGCCGGACATCCTCTTGGGGCTGCATGGGCAGGGTGCGCGCGGGGCTTCCCACAGTCGCAAAGCGCACCCAATCAGGCGGGCTTCGCGGAGCGAGGGCTGGAAACTCCGCAAGCGGGCATCGTAGCGCCGCGCGCAAGTCGCCGAAAGGCCACCGCTCCCCGGCCGAGCCTTCCACAGGGCCGTCTCGCGCGCGGGAAAGGCCCCCTGCCGGGAGCCGGACGCTCGCGCCGGCTAGTGGGCGATTTTTCCGAGCATTCCGGCGTGCAGGGCCGGTACGCAGGCCACGATGTGCCCGTCCCGCAGCCAGTGGTCGCCGCCGTCCGCGTCGCTGACGATGCCTCCGGATTCCCGCACCAGCAGCGCCCCCGCCGCTACGTCGTGGGCCGCGAGGTGCAGCTCCCAGAAACCGTCCATCCGGCCAGCGGCGACCCAAGCGAGGTCGAGGGCAGCCGAGCCCATGCGCCGGATGTCGCGCACCTCCAAGATGAAGCGGCGGAAGTTGTCGACGTTGTCGCAGCGCAGCGTCTCGCGCCGATACGGGAATCCGGTGGCGAGGATCGCGTCGCGCAGGCTCTCGCAGCCGGACACTCGCACAGGCACACCGTTGACGCTCGTGCCCCCGCCCGCGCGCGCCACGTAGGTCTCGCCGAGCCGAGGTGCGTGCACGACGCCGACGAGCGGCGTCGCGCCGCGATAGAGGCCGATCGACACCGAGAACGTCGGCAGCTGATGCACGAAGTTGGTGGTGCCGTCGAGCGGGTCGACGAACCAGCGCAGCTCGTCCTCCGCTCGCGGTTTGTCACGCACCTCTTCCTCGGCCTCGATCGCGTGCTCGGGGCACTCGCGCCGCAGTACCGCGACCACGGCGCGCTCGCTCGCCACGTCCGCCTTCGTCACGAGGTCGCGCGCCGCGGACTTCGAACCAACCTCGCTGCGCGCGATGTGCCCGAAGTGCTCCATCAGCACTCGGCCAGCCGCGTGGGCGGCCTCGACCGCCACGGACTTCCAGCGCTCGAGGTCGTCGGTGCGCTCGCTCACGGCCGCGTTTCGACCAGCCGTTCGCACAGCGCGTCCTGCATCGGCTTCCAGACGCTCGGATTGAGCCCGGCGACGTCGGGATAGTTGACGAGGATCGAGAACACGAAGCGCCGTCCCTCGACGGTTTCCGCCACGCCCGAGAGTGTGCTCGTACCGGCGATGAAGCCGGTCTTCGCGCGCACGCGCCCGCGCGCGGGGCCCTTCGTCATCCGGTCGTCGAGCGTGCCGCGCTCGCCCGCGACCGCGAGCGAGTCGAGGAACATACGCGCGCTGCGCCCGTCCTGCGTGAGGACCTTCTCGACCAGCGCGACCACCTGCCGCGCGGTCACTTGGTTGGCGCGCGAGAGTCCCGAGCCGTCGACCTGCGCGAGGCCGTCGGTCGAGATGCCGAGTTGCTGCAGCGCGAGTTGGGTCGCCTGCGCGCCCGCGGCGCGCGTGCCCTGTCCCGTGATTATCTGCGCGGTGGCGAGGAACAGCTGGTCCGCGGCGGCATTGGTCGAGTCCGCGTTGATCGGCGCGAGCACGCGCTCGATCGGCGTCTCGAGCAGCGCCAGGGTCGCCTGGGCGGGTGCGTTGCGCTCGCGGCGCAGTCGGCCTTGCACGACGATGCCGCGGCGCGCGAGCGCACCGCCGAGCGCGTTCCCGAAGAACTCGACGGGATCGGGATGCGAGAACGACGCCACGAAGGGTGCGCTCTTCGCTGGGATCGAGCCGCGCACGAGCACCCCGCTCGGCTTCGCTCCACACTGCACGTCGAGCTTGCCCTTGACTTCCGTACGCACGCCGAAGTTCACAGCGAGGCCATGCTCGCGCGGAAACAGACTGACGCGGGCCGGGCCGCCGACCGCTCCCGGGCTCACCACCGCCGTCAGGCAGCCGCGGTTGGCGGTGAATCCACCCGCGAGTGCGCAGTACTCGGCCCAGTGCTGGCTGGCATCGGGCCACTGCGGAGCCGCCGCGGGCACCTGATACGTGCCTTCGTCGAGCACGATGTCGCCCGCGATCACGCGCACGCCCTGCGCGACGATCTGCTCGAGCGCGGGCGCGAGCAGGTGCTCGACGTCGCCGTTCGTGGCGCTGTCGTAGAGCGGATCCGCGCCGGCGCGCACCACGAGATTGCCCTGCAGCACGCCCTCGACGACCGGTCCGCTGGTGTCGAAGCGCGTGCGAAACGCGCCTTCGGGGCCAAGCAGCACGAGCGCAGCCGCGGTCGTGATCAGCTTGAGGTTCGAGGCCGGGCGCATCAGCCGGTCGGAGCCGAGCGCGATCTCCCCCACCGCGCCGGAGCCGACCTCGCGCACATGCAGCGCGACCGCGGCGTTGCCCTGGTGGACCTTGTTCTTGCTCTCCTTGCGCGCGCGCTCGACCCACTCGGCCACGATCGCGCGCAGGTCACGCTCGAGCCTGTTGCGCGCCTCCGGCGCGAGCGGCGGCGGACCCTTCGGGACCTCCTCCACCACGCGCGGCGCGCTCGCGGCCTGCACGCTTCCCGCGGACGCGTCGCGCAAGCCGCGCGGCCAGATGCGCCACAGCGCGAACACGGCAGCCGCGTTCAGCGCGAGTATCAGCGCGATGCGGAGGTACGACGACTTGCTGGAGGACTGCTTGCGCTCGGCCATCGGTGCGATTCACGGCCGACGCGCGGCCATCTCGCCGCGCGGGGAGCGGAACGGACGGCGCCCGCGCACCGGGCGTCCAATCGCCGCGGCCCGAGGCTCGCCCGCGTCCCCTCGCGGTGGTCCGAGATTCTGGCGACCGCAGCGGCCAAATCGAGCCTGAACTGACGTTTCCTACTGCCCGCGACGGAGGCTGTGGAAGCGCCACGCGTCGCCGACGATATCCTCGAGCCCGGGGCGGGCCGGGACCCAGCCGAGCACGTCCCGGGCGCGGGTGCCGCCGGCCATGACCTGGGCCGGATCGCCCTCGCGACGCGGCGCCATGCGCACGGGGATCGGCAGGCCGGTGACCTTGCGCGCCGCCTCGATCACCTGCCGTACCGAGAAGCCCTGACCCGTGCCGAGGTTGACCTTGATGGCGGTTGCGCCACCCTGCAGCCGCGCAAGCGCGCGCAGGTGGGCGTCGGCGAGGTCCTCGACGTGGATGTAGTCGCGCACGCAGGTGCCGTCGGGCGTCGGGGAGTCCTCGCCGAAGACCGCGATGTCCGTGCGCAGGCCCGCGGCGGCGTCGAGCACGAGCGGGATGATGTGCGTCTCGGGGTCGTGGCGCTCGCCGAGGCTCGCGTCCTGCGCGGCGCCCGCCGCGTTGAAGTAGCGCAGGGCCGCGAAGCGCAGTCCGTAGGCATGCGCATAGTCCTCGAGCATGTGCTCGATGTGCAGCTTCGTGCGGCCGTAGGGCGAGATCGGGTTCTGCGGATGGTCCTCGTCGATCGGCACCCGCACCGGGTTGCCGTACGTCGCGCAGGTCGAGCTGAAGACGATCTCGCCGCAGCCCGCGGCGCGCATGACCTCGAGCAAGGTGAAGGTCGCGACCACGTTCTCGCGATAGTACTTGGCCGGGTCGCCGACGCTCTCGCCCACGTAGGCCTTGGCCGCGAAGTGCACCACAGCGCGCGGCTTGCGCTCGGCGAATACGCGGTCGAGAGCCGCGCGGTCGCCGAGGTCGGCCTGCACGAAGTCGCAGGTCACGGCATCGCGGTGGCCGGTGGAGAGGTTGTCGACGACGAACACGGGGATGCCGTGCTGCTGAAACAGGCGCACCGTGTGGCTGCCGATGTAGCCGGCGCCGCCGGCGATGAGGACGGGTCCTTGGACGGTGATCGGGGCGGAATTCATAGCCCTGTCTAGGATAGCCCCGGCCGGCGGTGCTGGCCTCGCGCATTCTTTTCCGGGTCGCCCGAAGCAAGCGCCCACGCCTCCCAGCCGCCGTCGAGAACTGCGCAGCGCTCGAAGCCGCGCTCTCGATACTCGGCGGCCCGCGCGAGCGCCGTGCGATCGCCGGGGCAGCGGCAGTAGAAGACGAGCTCGCGGTCGGAGTCGAGTTGCGCTTCGAGCTCCCGCAGGCGCTCGAGCGGGATCGCGCCGGGCAGCGGGAACTTCGGGAACGACACCGGCGAGTCATAGGCGCACACGAGCAGCGCATCGTGGCTGCGCATGCGCCGCGTCACTTCGGTGGGCGCGAGTCGGGGAGCGTCGTTCATCGCTCGATCGTGCGCGCGCCCAGCGCGGCGAGGTCCTTCCAGAAGGACGGCCAGCTTTTCGCGACGCACTCGGGCTCGCGCACGAGCACGCCGGGTCGCACCAGACCGAGCAGCGCAAAGGCGAAAACCATGCGATGGTCTCCGCGCGGATCGAGTTCGACGTCCGCGGGCACGACTGGGCCGGCGCGATACTCCCCCGCCGCGATACGCAGGCACTCCGCACCGGCTTCGGCACGCCAACCCGCCGCGCGCAGTCCGCGCGCCAGCGTCTCGATGCGCGAGCTCTCCTTGCCCGGCAGCGTGCCGAGGCCGGTGAGTTCGCTCGTGCCAACGGGATCGACGAGCGCCGCTCCCGCTGCAACGGCGGCCAGCACTGGCGCGAGGTCGGGCTCGCCCGAGAGGTCCACGCGCGCGGCCCGCTGCGGGAAGCCGGACGCGACCAGTCCCTCGCGCGCGAACTCGGCGCGGCAGCCGAACACGCGCAGGTGCTCGAGGATGCGCACGTCCCCCTGTAACGCAAGGGGAGCGAGACCTCGCGCCAGCACCTCGCCGCCGCCTAGACAGCCCGCCGCGAGCGCGACGGCGGCCGCCGAAGCGTCCGGCTCGATGGAAAGCGGAGCCTCCGGGGCGCGCAACGGCCCGCGCAGTCGCAGGCCACCTTCGACGCGCTCGATGCGCGCACCGAACTGCGCGAGCATGCGCAGCGTCATCTCGAAGTACGGTTCGCTCGGGAGCGTGCCGTGCACGAGGAGCTCGCTCTCGTCGGGCCACGCGCACAGCGCCAGCGCCAGCGCGCTGGCCTCTTGGCTCGAACGCGCGTCGCGCAGGTGCACGGTTGGCGGCGGTCCGATCGGTGCGAGGCGCGCGGGCCAAGGCGGGCTCTCGAACTGCACGCCCGCTTCCGCGAGCGCGCGCACGAGCGCTTCGCTGTGGCGATGCGCGAGCGTGCCTGATGCGCGCAGCTCGAAGCGCTCCTCGCTGCGCCCGCACAGGCCCGCGACGGCGAGCGAGAAGCGCGCGAGCGTACCGCTTTCTCCGAGATCCAGAGGTGCCGCCGCGCGCCAGCCGCGGTGCGGCCCCGGCGGCGCTCCGCGCACGGACACCGCGGCCGGAGCGAGATCGCGCACCTCGAGGCCCGCAGAGCGCAACACGCCGAGCGCTGAGCGCACGTCCGCCGCCGCGGGCAGTCCGGCGATGCGCGTCTCGCCCTGCGCGAGGCTTGCGAGCACCAGCGCGCGCTGGGCGATCGACTTCGAGCCTGCCGCGCGGAACTCACCGCGCACCGCTCCCTGGGGCGCAAGCCCGCGTACGCGGGCCGGCAGCTCGTGCGGCCTCTCCACGCTTCGGTCTTGGGGCTTCACCGGCGCGATTGTAGCCCGCGCGAACCGCGGTCATACTCGCCCAGAACGGCGACAGGAGCGCCCAGAGCCCCATGACGAAGACCCAAGCGATCTACCTCGGTCGCGAGCGCGCGATCCCCGGAGTCACGTGGCTCGCGAGCGGCAAGGTGCGCGACATCTACTCGGTCGACGCCGAGCACCTCCTGTTCGTGACATCCGACCGCATGTCGGCCTTCGACGTGATCATGAACGAGGGCGTGCCGTTCAAGGGCGCGGTCTTGACCATGCTTGCCGCGCACTGGTTCGAGAAGACGCGCGACATCGTGCCCAACCACCTCGTCAGCACCTCGGTCGACGATGTCGACGGGCTCACCGAGGAGTGGCGCGAGCGCCTGTGCGGCCGCGTGATGCTCGTGCGCCGCGCGCAGCCGACGCCGGTCGAGTGGGTCGTGCGCGGCTACCTCGCGGGCTCGGGTCTGAAGGAGTACCAGCGCTCGCGCAGCGTGTGCGGCATCCCGCTGCCGGAAGGGCTCGTGCTGGCGTCCCGGCTGCCACAGCCGATCCTGACTCCGACGACGAAGGAAGACGCGCACGACTTGCCGCTGACGCCGGATGAGGCGCGCGCCAAGGTCGGGCCGGAACTCTACATGGCTGCCGAGCGCGCCGCGCTCGCGCTGTTCGCGCGTGTGAGCGAGCTGCTCGGCAAGCAGGGCATCCTGCTCGCGGACACGAAGTTCGAGTTCGGCCTGTGCAACGGCAAGCTGCTGCTGATCGACGAGGCGCTCACTCCGGATTCCTCGCGCTTTTGGCCGGCCGAGTCGTGGAAGCCGGGCAGCAACCCGCCGAGCTACGACAAGCAGTACCTGCGCGACTGGCTCGAGACGCTCGATTGGAACAAGCAGCATCCGCCGCCGACGCTGTCGCACGCTGTGATCGAGCGCACGGTCGAGAAGTACCTCGAGATCTGCCGCAAGGTCACCGGCCGGGTGCCCGCGGGCGCCACCTGAGAGACAAGCCAACCACATGCCCGTCGCAACGATCCTTTGGGAAGGTGGCCGTCCCGGCCACGTGCGCCTGATCGACCAGACCCGGCTGCCGGTCGAGTACGTCGTGCTCGACGTGCGCACCGTCGACGAGATGTTCGACTGCATTCGCCGGCTCGCCGTGCGCGGCGCGCCCGCGATCGGCGTCGCCGCCGCGTTCGGGCTCCTGCTGGGCGTTCAGCGGCTCGACGAGCGCGACCGCGACGACACGCTCGGTCGCGTGAAGGAGACGGCGGCCTACCTCGCCAAGTCTCGTCCGACGGCGGTCAACCTGGTCTGGGCGCTCGAGCGCATGGTGGCGCGCGCCTCGCGCGACCACGCGAGCGGCGCGGCCATCGTCGATGGGCTGTTCGCCGAGGCGCTTGCGATCTTCGAGCAAGACAAGGCCATTTGCCGGCGGATCGGAGCCGTGGGCGCTGCGCTGCTCAAGGACGGCTGCACGGTGCTCACGCATTGCAACGCCGGCGGCCTCGCGACCGTCGACTACGGCACGGCGCTCGCGCCCGTCTACGTCGCCAAGGACCAGGGCAAGACGGTCCGCGTGTTCGCCGACGAGACGCGCCCGCTGCTGCAGGGTGCGCGGCTGACGGCGTGGGAGCTGCACCAGTCGGGCATCGATGTCACGCTCATCACGGACAACATGGCGGCGCGCGTGATGTTCGAGGGGCGCATCGATGCGGTGCTCGTCGGCGCGGACCGCATCGCCCGCAACGGCGACGTCGCGAACAAGATCGGCACCTACGGAGTGGCGGTGCTCGCGCGCGAGCACGGCATTCCGTTCTACGTGTGCGCTCCGCTCTCGACCTTCGACGCGCGCATGGCGACCGGCGCCGAGATCCCGATCGAGGAGCGCGGGCCCGAAGAAGTTGCCTGCGGCTTCGGCAAGCGCACGGCGCCTGAGGGCGTCAAAATCTACAACCCGGCCTTCGACGTGACGCCCGCGCGGCTCGTCACCGGGATCGTGACCGAGGTCGGACTGATCGAGCATCCGGGGCAGGCGAGCGTCGAGGCGGCCCTGCGCAGCGGCGGCGTCTCGGTCTGAAGCCGCGGATTTTCGCCGGCGGATTGAGGTCTGGCGGGGCCGGTGGTCGATATCCCCTCGCCATGAGCCAACCCACCAACCCGAGCAACTGTGCCAAGCGGACGAAGCGAGCGCCCTCGATGCGTGTCCGCAAGTCCAAGAAGTCCAACAACGCCGGGCCGGTGCTCCCCCCGGAGGTGCAGCGCACGCGCGCGGACGAGACGAACAGCGAGGTGCTCGAGTTTGCCAGCGCGATCGACGCCTACAAGCGCAACTCGCGCAAGCCGTTCCCCACTTGGGGCGAGGTGCTCGAGGTCCTGATGGGCCTCGGCTACCGCCGCAGCGCCTGAGGGCGAGGCGGGTTCAGGCGTAGATCGGGAAGGCGCGGCAGAGCTCCGCGACTTCCTGCTTCACGCGCGCCGTGACCGTGGCGTTGGCGGGCTCGGCCAGCACGTCGGCGATCCAGTTGCCGAGCTGGCGCATGTGCGCTTCCTTCAGGCCGCGCGTGGTGATCGCGGCCGTGCCGAGGCGCACGCCGGATGCCTTCATCGGCGGGTTCTGGTCGTAGGGGATCAGGTTCTTGTTGCAGGTCAGGTCCACCGCGTGCAGCACGTGCTCGGCGTCCTTGCCCGTGAGCTTCATGGGCGTGACGTCGACCAGCATCAGGTTGTTGTCCGTG
>SXKQ01000175.1 GCA_005778045.1 Planctomycetia bacterium | reverse complement strand
CGGCGGACGACGGCGTGATGCCCGCGACGATCGAGGCCCTGAGCCACGCCCGCGCGGCGAAGAAGAAGGTCGTCGTCGCACTCAACAAGTGCGACAAACCCGGCGCGAATCCCAAGCGCGTGCGCGAGGAACTCGCCAAGGAAGGCTTGATTCCCGAGGAGTGGGGCGGCGACACCGCCATGCTCGAGGTCAGCGCGCTCACGGGCCAGAACGTCGACGAGCTGCTCGAGCGCGTGTTCCTCGAGAGCGAGGTACTCGAGCTCAAGGCCCATGCCAAGGGTCCCGCATCGGGCCTCGTGCTCGAAGCGGAGGTCGAGAAGGGCCTCGGCCGCGTGGCGCACCTGCTCGTGAAGGACGGCACGCTCAACACGGGCGACGTGATCCTCGCGGGCGAGGGCTTCGGCCGCGTGCGCATGATCATCGACGACCATGGACAGAAGATCGAATCCGCGGGCCCATCGATGCCCGTGCAGGTCACCGGTCTCGACGAGCTGCCCTCGGTCGGCGACTCCTTCTACGTGGTCTCCAAGCTCGACCAAGCCCGCGAGGTCGCGGAAGAGCGCCGCAAGAAGAACCGCCAGATGTCGATGGCAGAGCGCAAGCAGGCCACGACCGAGAACATCCTGCAGGCTCTCGCCGAGCAGGCGAAGAAGGCCATCAACGCCATCCTGCGCGCCGACGTGCAGGGCTCGATGCAGGCCCTCGAGGCTCAGATCAAGGGCCTCACGCACCCCGAAGTCGACGTCAAGCTCCTCGCGGCGGGCCTCGGCACCGTCACGGAGAACGACATCAACCTCGCGGCGACATCGGGCGGCATCGTGCTCGCCTTCCGCGTCAGCACCGACAGCAAGGCGCGCGACGCCGCCGACCGGCTCAACGTCGAAATCCGCCCCTACGATGTGATCTACGAGCTGCTCGACGACCTGCGCACGATGATGGAAGGCACGCTCGCGCCCGAGATGACGCAGCAAGTCACGGGTCACATCGAGATCCGCGCCCTGTTCAAGTCCTCCAAGTTCGGCACGATCGCTGGCTCCCATGTCATCGACGGCGCCGTGCAGCGCGACAACCGCGTGCGCGTGCTCCGCAAGGGCAAGCAGATCCACGAGGGAGCCATCGCGGGCCTGCGCCGCGAGAAGGACGATGCGCGCGAGGTCCGCGAGGGCTTCGACTGTGGCGTGACCCTCAAGGACTTCGACCTGTTCGAGCTCGGCGACGTGATCGAGGGCTTCAAGATCGTCCCGGTCAAGCGCAAGCTCGGGAAGGGCTAGCGCGGCCGACTCCACGCGGGGTGCGCACGCGCACCCCGCGACGTTTCCACGCTGAGCACCCTAGAAAATCGCATGGCGAACCCTCGTACCATCGCCAAGCTCGAGGCGCGTATCCACGAGCGCGCGGCTCACGCCCTCGAATTCGAAGTGCGCGACCCGCGCAACGTGCTCGTGACGATCACGAAGGTCGAGCTCGCGAACGACCTCAGCCACGCGAAGATCTTCTACTCGGTGCTCGGCGGGAAGTCGGATCGCAGCAAGGCTGAGCACATGCTGGCTTCGGCCGGCGGTTTCATCCAGCGCCAGGTCGCGCGCGTGCTCGAGACCCGCAAGGTCCCCCACCTCTCGTGGGAGTTCGACGCCTCGATCGAGCAGGCTCAGAAGCTCGACAGCGCGATCAGGAAGGCGCTCGAGCGCGACCGCATTATCCAGCAGACCGGCGTACCGCCCACAGAGGACGAGGACGGCAACTGGAAATCGTCGTCCGATGAGATGGCAGAAGACGAAGGCGAGCTCGAAGGCGAGCTCGAAGGCGACGCGTCCGAAGGCGACGAGCCCAGCAGCGCCCCGCCGGACGCTCCGCGCTAGCTCGCGAGGTCGAGGCGCAGGGCCGCTCGCTGCTCAGGCGCGAGGATCGTCTCGACGGTGAGATCCGGGTGGTCAGCACCGATGGAAACGGGCACGCGGCCGCCGACGGGCAACTTTATGTAGTGCACGCTCGAGAGCCGGTCCTCGCCGATCTGGCGCTCGTCGAAGCGTGCGTAGGCCTTCGAGCCGTCCTCGAAGCTCGCGTACACGTGCCGCGGCAGGTCGAGCCATGCCTTGAGCTTGACCGCGCGCACCGCCGGGTCGTCGAGTTCGATCAGCAACGTGCAACCGAGCTCGCCCTGGCCCCCGAGCAGCTCGTTGTAGGTCTCGAGCTCGTGCTGGATGTCGGCCTCGCGCACGATGCGTTCGATCCGCACCATCTCCTGCACCTGATAGCTCGCCGTCGCGGTGTTCTCGAACAGGAACGTCAGCACCCCGCCCACGTGTACTCGCCGCTGCGCCTTGATCGCGAGCACTTCAGCCCGGATCGCCTCGCGGCGTTCTTCGTAGGTGACGTAGTCGAGGATGTTGGCGCGTTCGACAGGCTTCATGCGGTTGCGTGCGGCGGTTGTGGGGCGCGGAAGAGAGTACCTAAGGCGCACCGCGGGCGCTTCAAGCTCCACCTTGGAGGTGCGCGTACGCCGGTGCGTTCTCGATGCGCGAGTCGTCGACCGCGCCCCCGAGCGTGAAGTGATACAGGCTCTGGAACGAACGGTCGACGAGCCCGAGCGTGCGATGCACCGGGTCGTCGAAGAAGCAGCCGATGCCCGTTCCGCGCAGCCCGAGGGCCTCGGCCTCGAGGTACAGGAGCTGCCCGACGAGCCCGCACTCCCAGAACAGCCGGCGATACGCCCACGGCCCGCCACGCTCGAGCGTGGCGTCAAAATCGGCCAGCATTGCGAAGGCGACACATCCGTCCGCAGCGATCTCCTGATGGCAGGCGAGCGAGCGTGCGAGCGAGCGTGCGTCCCCCGCCTTCACCCGCAGCAACGACAGTCCCTCGGCGTCGACGCGCTCCGCGTCCGCAAGTGCGCGCGCCGCACCGCGCCAGCGTGCCTCGCGCCCAGGATCGCGCAGACACAGGTACAGCCCCGGCTCGAGACCCTCGACGCGGTGCACGAAGCACAGCAAGTCTACGCTCGGGGCCGCGGGCCACGCGGCTAGCACGGTGTCCAGCTCGCGCGGCAAGGTACGTCGCAACAGCTGCTCGAACGCATCGCGCGCCATGCCGGTGCGCGCGTCGAACGCGACCGCACTGCGGCGACCGCGCACGACGCGGCGCAGCGCGATCGGCTCGTCTCCTGGAACCCACGCGGCCGCGAGCTGGAACAGGAACGCTGCGCGCTCCGTACGGGGTTTGCGCGTCGCCTCCTCGACGGCGTCGATCGCGGGCCAGTCGACGTGCCCCGTACCCAGCGAATTCGGCACCCCGACATGGCGCAGTGAGAACTGTGCAAGCTCATCCGCGCCCGGCACCCCCGCCGGAGCGCCCTCGGGACGCGTCCGGATCGCGACGAGCACCTCAGGGACTTCCGCCTCTGGCCCCGACTGCAGGTCGACCCCAAGCAAGCGCGCGAGCTCGTCGCTCGCGAGTTCGTCGATGACCTGCGCGCGCCAACCGAGTGCGGCGGCGGCCACCGCAAGAGCTCCGATCGCATGCCCGACGTCGTGCTGACAGTAGCGGAAAGCACGCTCGCCATACTTCCAGGCCTCGCGCCAGTGGATCGACGTGAGAGCGACGAGGAACGTGCCGTCTCCAAGACGCCGCGCCAGCGCGGACCAGGCGACCGGCTGGAGCGTCGCGCGCAGCTCGAGCGCATGCTCGTGCGGCGCGTAGTGCGCGACGAACGCGCTCGCGCTGGCTCCAGCGAGCGCGGGGGCGATCAGGTAGGCCTCCGTCGGATGCAGGTTGCCGCTCGATGGATTGCAGCGCAACGTCCAGCGTGACTCACCGTAGCGCTTCGCTCCCGACAGCGCGAGCGAGTCGAACAGCAGCTGCGAGAGGCTAGCGAGCTCCAGAGAACGCGCGGGCACACGCCCGGCGCAGAAGGTCTCCTCGTAGTACGGACGCCCCTCGTCCGGCTCGCGGCGTTCCAGACTGACGAGCGAGGCACCCGCGAAGCGCCGGAACGGATCCGGCTGCGAATCCCAGTCCAGCTCGGGAGGTCCAGCGGCGTAGCGCTGGTAGTCGTGCTTCGAGGCCTCGTGATACGCGAGCACGACCCGCAGCGGATCGACCGCGCGCTCCGCTGCGGATGCAGGTTCGCTGCGTCGCTTACGCCAGAACATCGCGCCGTCGCGCGACCTAGCGCTTGGTGTCGATCGCGCGCAGGATCGCCGACATGGCCTCAGCGGCCGCGAGGCAGACGTCTCCATCGGGATCGACGATCAGTTCCTCGAGCGCCGGACGCGCCGAGGCGGCGCGCCCCTTCAGGGCACCGATGCGCAGGCAGGCATCGAGTCGCACCTTGGGATCGGAGTCCTTGAGCTTCGCGACGAGCGCACCGAGTTCCGCGTCCGGCCCCGGAGAGGGCTGCGGGGCGTCATTCTTCTTGAAGATATCGAAGAGTCCCATGTTGCGGAGCGCCCTCAAAGGGCTTCCTAAGGGTAGACCGCCGCACGCCGAGATGCGAGCTAGTGCCGACGCGACTGCCGCGGTCGGCGGAAGAAGTTACCGGAAGGGCTCGCGAATCGGCCGATTCAAGGTCCATCCGGGGCCGGATCCCCAGCGCGGACGCGCGCCACGAGGTCGTGGATGGTGTCGGGCGCAAAGCCCGCGTAGTGGTTGTTGGCGTACACGTAGACGTCCTTGGCGCGGGCGAGAAGCTCGCGCACGAGGCCCGACCACTCCTCGAGGCGCTCGGACTGGTCGAGCACGACGTGGTCGAGCGCGTCCGTGAGCGCGTCGATCTTCTTGCGATCGCCGATCAGGCGCGCGTAGGTGAAGTCCGTCGTGAGCAGGTCGAAGCGCTCCGCGAGCTCGGCCGGGTGCGGCATGTAGACGAGATCCACGAGCACGAGCGCGCAGGAATGGGCGCGCAGCAAGGCCAAGGTCTCCGCATCGATCCAGGCCTTGTTGCGCAGCTCGACGCCGTAGCGGAACTGCTTCGGCAGCGCCGCGAGGAACGTGTCGAGCCGCTCGCGGAACAGTCCGGCACTCGCGAATGCGGAACGGTTGAAGTATGGGAACTGCAGCACGAGCGGCCCGCACTTGTCCCCGAGGAGCGCCATGGCGTCGAGGAAACGCTCGAGCTCGCGCTGCACGTGCTCGCGCGCGAGCACCTTCGCTCCATCCGGAGCGGCCTCGCTGCCGCCATGCACGATCGAGCGCGGGAACTTGGCGGAGATCACGAAGCCGTCGGGAGTACGCTCGGCCCAGCCCGCGACCATGCGCTTGTCGGGCACGCGGTAGTACGTGACGTCGGCTTCGACCGTCGCGAACTGTGTGGCGTAGAACGTCAGCTGCTCCGCCGGCGCGAGCCCCGACGGATAGAACGCGCCGTCCCAGGCCTTCTCCGACCAGCTCGAAGTGCCGTAATGCAGCGTGCCCGACATGTCGTCGATCCAGCGAACGTCGGGGGCCTTCAGTCCCCGGGATTCCCCTAGAGTTCTTCCTGTCGCTTGGAGCGCACGAAGTTGGTGACGAGGCTCAGCGCGGTGCGGTCGAACACATGCTCCGCCGCCTTGCCATTCGAGCCCCACCACTTCTCGCCGCTCGTCGCTCGCCACTGCGGCCACGGCAAGGCCATGCGGTCGACCGCGTAGGCCTGCCGCTGCTCGGCTTCCTTGAGCCACGTCGCGTTCACGAGCCCTTGGTTGTTGAAGTGATTCACGGAATCACACACCAGACCGTGCCCGGCACGGAACCAGACGGTCATGTTGCCGACGCCATACTTCGAGGCGCACTGCGGACTGTCGACAAGCACCTCGCAGCGCTCGCGATCGAGCACCTCGATCAGGTGCGGACCTTCGAGGTTGTAGTGCGGCTCGACGCCCCCGTCGAATACGCCGGCAAGGTACGCGCTGCCCTCCGCGATCGGCTCGGCGCTCACGGTGGCGAGCTCGTTCTCCATGTGCACGGCCTTCGCCAAGCCCGGATAGACCTTCTCGATCGTCTCGCCGAGGGACCAGCACGAGCCGAACAGGTAGCCGCCCGTGCGCACGAACCATGAGATCGCCTCGATGTCGTCCGGCAGCACCTCGCCGGTGCAGTTCGACACGTACACGCCGAAGGGCTGAAGACCGTCCTCGCGGTGCTTGCCTGCCATGGTCTTGCGATAGGGCACTCCGCTCGTCGACGCAGCGTCCTTGGCCTTGCCGACGGGCGCGGCGACCGCACCCGTTTCCACCCGCTCGAGCACGCTCTGGATCTGGTCGCCGCGGCTGTCGAGCACGATCACGTCGAGCTCCTCGAAGACCTCCGCGACCGACACGGCATAGCCGAACTTCTCGCGCCGCGCCTTCAGTTCCTCCGGGGTCCACAGCTTGAGCTTGCCGCCGTTCTCGCCCCACCACTTGAGCCATGCGCCGGAATCCCGGCCAAAATCCTGCTTCGTGAGCGCCTTCGCGCACGCCGCGGCCGTCAGCGCGACAGCGGCTTCCTTGTCCGCGGTCGCGGCCAGAATCGCCGGAACGGCCTCGCTCTTGGTGACGTGCGAGAGACCGACGATCGCGGCCCCACGCAGGCGCCAGTCCTCGCTCTTCGACAGTGCGACGAGCGGTTCCACGGCGCTTTCCTGCGTGGTCTTTCCCAGCGAAACGGCCGCGCAAACGGCCACGGCCCACTCGCGGTCGACCAGTGCCTTCACCAACGCCTTTACGGCGAGCTCGCTGCGGCTGCGACCGAGCGCGACGGCCGCATCCTCGCGCACGCTGGCGTCGGAGGCCGAACTGAGCACTTCCGTGAACACTCCGAGCACCGCGTCGTCCTGCACGAAGTCGCGCAGCTCCTGCAGCGCGACTAGCCGCACGCGCACGCTCTTGTCCTTGAGCGCGAGCTCGCGCGCCTTCTTGAGCACGGGCTCGAGGTCGAGCTTACCGCCCGCGTGCAGGGCCGCCGCGCGGACATCCGCATCCGCATGACTCAGACCCTTCTCGATCGTGCGCTCGGCTACGGCCTTGGTGTCCACAACGGCCGCGAGGGCGTGTGCGAGTCGCATGGCGCGCGGAGCCACCGGCGGCGGCTGTCCAGCGAGCGTCTCGAGCAGCTTCTCCACCGCCGCGGCGTCGACGCGCGCGATCGCCGCCACGGCGCGCACGACGCGACGCTCGACGACATCGTTCAGATCCGCCGCGACGAGCTCCGCCTCGAGTCGCGGCAAGAAGCTCGCGTCCGGGCGCACCTCGACCGCTCCGAGCGCGGCACAGACAAGCTCGGCGTCGGTGCCGGCGAGATAGCCCTCGAGCAGCACGCGCATCTCCTCCAAAGATGCTGCCCCGATCGCGCCGGCTGCCGCCAGTCGCTCGTCCGCCTCCTTTGCCTTCTGCGACTTCTTGAGGTTCTTGGCAACGGTGTCGGACTCCGCGCCGCTGCCCTGCGACGAGACGATCGCGAGCGCGGCCCAGGCGTGGAGCGCATTCTTGCCCGCCGTCTGCTTGGCAAGGTCCTCGGTCGCGCGCGCGGCATCGATCTTCGCCAGAGCGAGCGCAGCTGCACGCCGCAGGCGCATCGCGGGCGCATCGAGCGCGGTCTTCACGAGCTGCGGCAGGGCCGCCTTGGTGCCGACCTTGCCCAGCGCGTTGGCCGCGCGCTCGACGACCTCCCAGTCCTTGTCGAGCAACGCCGAGATGAGCGCCTTCTCCGCGCCTTCGCCTCCGCTGGCCTCGAGCGCTGCCACCGCCGCCACGCGCTTCTCGGGCTCCTTGGCCTTGATGTCCTTGAGCGGATCCTGCGCCAACGCGAGCCCGGCGAGCACGAAGGCCGCTAGCGCCGATAGCGATCGTCGAGCCATGGCTCCGCGCTGTCCGAGTAGCCACGCTCCTCCCAGAAGCCGGGCCGATCCTGCGCCAGAAACTCGATTCGCTTGATCCACTTGGTTCCCTTCCACGCGTACAGACGCGGCGTGATCATACGCACCGGACCGCCATGCTCGCGCGGAAGCGGTTCACCCTCCCAAGTGTGCACAAGCAGCACGTCGGGGTCGAGCGCGCGGTCGAGCGGGATGTTGGTGGTGTAGCTCTCGCCGGAGCCCGGGTCACGGTCGTAGCCCGTGCAGAAGAGAAAGCGCGCTTCCTCCGTGGGACACGCCAGAGCAGCGAGGTCGCGCAAGCGTACGCCCCGCCATCGATTGTCCATGCGACTCCACGTCGTGACGCAGTGGAAGTCGCTCTCGTCATCGACCTGCGGCAGGGCCAGAAATGCGTCCCAGTCGAGCACGAGGGGATTCTCGACCAGACCCATGACCTCGAGGCGCCACTCGGAGCGTCCCACGTGCGGCTGGTGGCCGAGGTCGAGCACGGGCCAGTTGCGCACCTCGCGCTGGCCGACCGGCAGCCTCGGCATCCCGTGACGATTCGCTGGGCCGCTGCCCTCTGGAGCGTCGTTGCGCGGCAGCTGACCCCGCTCGCGCAGCTCCGCGACGCGCCGTGCGAGGTACCCGAGTCGCCGCTCGACGAGAGTGCGCTCGGACTCCGGCTGCTGCATCGCGGTTCAGCGTCCCTTCGATTTCCCGGCGACAGTCCCCAGCACGGGCTCGCGCTCGAGCTTCCTGCCGTCCGGTGCCGTCAGTCGAGCCCCGAAGAACGCGGGGCCGAGCTCGTCCTCCACGAGCACGAGCAGCGTGTGCTCGCCGCGCGTCACCTGCAACGGCACGCGCACGCGCCCATCGGCAGGGCCTTGCGCGCGCTGGCTGTGCCCCACGAGCGCACCATCGAGGAACACCTTCCAGGGGTCCTCGACTTCGAGCCACAACACCGCCTCGAGCGGTCGGTCGAGCTCCCACGCGAGCCCCGTCGCGAGGGCAGCGAAACCGTGATCGCACTCGGCGCGGAGGATCGCGTCGAGATCGACCCAAGCATCGGGCTTGAACGTCTCGCGCGTCCACGCGCGCTTGAGGATCTTCCCGCCCTCGCGCGGCACCAGCTTGGCCGGGTCAAACGGCAGCTTGAGCAAGGCGTCGTTCTGGCCTTCGCCGCGCCACGGGCCAGCGACGAGCCAGTCGGTGATGCGCGGCAGGTCCCACTGCGGCTCCGACGGGCGCGGCGGTCGCAGCGCATCGATCTCCTTGGCGAGTTCCTCCGGCGTCGTGCCCGCCGGAGCGCCCGCGGACATCGTCGCCCGTCGCAAGAACAGCAGCGCGAAGCAGGTCTCCTGCGTGTCGAGCCACGCGCCGTCGTCGCCCTGCTCGTCGACGAGCCAGCGCGCGCCCTCCGCATACCAGTCGTGCTCCCCGAGCTGCGTGCGACCCGTGAGCCCACACCAGCGCTCGACCGCCCACAGATATGGGTAATGGAATCCCGGCGTCCACGCGTTGGGACCGTAGGCATTGTGCGCGGGATGCCAGCGCTCGATCATGAACTCGTCGGCGAGCTCGTGCTGCTTCTGGAACTTGCGCAGCAAGCTCGTGACTGCGCTGCGCCCCTCGCCGAGCTCCTCGAGCACACGCAGTCCGCCGAGGGACGCCGCGGTTATGCCGCCCGTCGCCTGCCGATTGAGCTCGTACTTGAAGCCACCATTCTCACCGTCCTGCAGGCGATAAAGCGCCTTGATCGCGTTGACCAGTGTCGCGTCGGGCACCTCGAGGCTCATGCGGTGCGCCGCGCGCAGTCCGAGCAGCGCGAATTGCGAGTTGCTCGCGTCGGCCCTGCCCCAAGGGTAGGCCCACTCACCGGCGAGCTGATGCTGCACGAGGAAATCGAGGCTACTGTCCGCGTGCTCGCGGTAGGCCTGCGGATCCCCGAGCGCATCGAGCAGCAGCAGCTTCACGCTCGTCGAGTAGGTGCTCTTGAACTCCGTGTCGAGCACGCGTGCGAGACCGCGGCGCACCGCGTCGTCCGAGCGCCGCACGCCGGACTTCAGCAGCGTGAACGTGCACAGCGCCGTGAGCCCGCCCGGATGCTCGCCTTCGAAGCCGGCCCAGCTTCCGTCGGGCTGCTGGTGTGCCTTGATCCGCTCGATGCCCTTTGCGATGGCGCGGTTGACGCGCATCGACAACGGGACTTCCGGGTCCGCGGCAACGGGAGTCGCGGGCTCTTGGGCGAGGACAACGGCGAGCGCCAGAGCAAGCACGCCTGCGAGCATAGCCAGGCGCTCGAGGGCGGCGCGAGCCCAGTCGCCGCAAGACCGAAAAGCCGTCGAACTACGGACGCCGACGAATCGCGACCACCGACGGACGCGGAGCGCGACCGAGCACTCCGGAGGGCCAGTTGCTGCCGAGCGGCACCGTGCGAAGCTGCTCGAACAGGGTCCCGTCGCGGGCCGCCACCCGAGTTCTCCGAACGACGCTCGTCGGCAGGCCGGAGCCGGGGCGGCCGCGAATGCCGTGCAACTCGCCCGGATGCTGGATCGAGAGGAACATCGTCTCGCCGTCAGGGCTGAAGGTCACTCCACACAGCTCGCATTCGGATGGCCCCGTGGCGAAGCAGTGCGGGATACCCGCGCGCGGTCCTGCCGTGGGAATCATGAACAACGCGCTCGAGCCGAAGACGCCCGCGAAGCGGTCCGAGCCGGGCGCGCTCGCTCCCTCCCGCTCGACCTCGGCGTTCAGCGCGAAAGCGGAGATGTCCGTGAGCACCCACAGATTGCCCGCGGGGTCGAAGCACAGGTTGTCGGGGTTGGCGAAGCCGTGCCCGCCGTCGGCCAGCTCGCCGGACTGGCAGAACGAGCTCCAGCGAAAGCGCGGCGAGGCGCCTGCCTGCTCCTCTTCGAGACGATAGATCGCGCCGTAGCGCAGCGAAGAATTGCCGCGCGACTGCGGGAAGATGCGTGCGTCGGGCGAGCCCTCGCTGGAGAGGCTCGTCGCATCGGAGAACGAGAGGAACAGCGAGCCATCGTGAGGATGCAGCTCGAGGTCCTCGGGTCGAGCGCACGGCGTCGCTCCCATCGCGTTGGCCATCACCGCGGCGTCGAGGAGCAGCACGCGCTCGCGATGCGCTTGGCGGGAGGCAGCGTCGACGGAACCGTCGCGCAGCTCCCAGACCAGATCGCCGAGAGTCAGGCGCTCGAACGGCTGGCCGCAAGCACGCGCGACGCTCTCGCACCACGCTTCGGCGCTCACGCCCTGCTTCTTCGCGTCTGGAGCGCTCACCGCCACCCAACCGCCCTCCGGAATGCCATCCGCCCCACAGCGCGAGCGGTCGGGCAGCCAGAGATGGCCGCCACCAGTGCGTTCGGGCATCGGGCGCGAGAGCGGCGTCGCCGGGACGAGCGGCAGCCATTCGCCAGTTCCGTCGGGGAGGACGCGCGCCGCGTACAGCGTGCCCTCGTCGAAGAGCCGTACGTTGAGCGGATCGTCGACGCGCTCGACCATGCGCGAGCTCACGAACTTCCACACGTGCCCGCCGCGACGGTCGTCCCCCGTGTAGGCCACCAGCGGCTGCCCGGGCTCGACGCGCAGGGCCACATTCTCGTGCCGCATGCGGCCGAGCCGCCGGAGCTTCTCGAGCGCGCCCGTCGCGGGATCCACGTGGCACACCCAGCCGAAGTCGCGTCCATCCTGCGGCACGACAAGGGACGCGCCCAAACCGTTGATGTCAAACGGCTCCGCAAACCGCGCGTCGATTCCCACCAGCTCGAGCGGCATCGACGTCGCGGTCGGCCGACCCACGGCATCGATCGTCTCGCGCACGTAGTCCTGATAATTCTCCTCGCCCGAAAGGGCGGTGCCCCACGGCGTCACCGTGCCGGAGCAGTTGGAGTGTGTCGGAGTCCGCTCGTCGACTCCGCTGATGCGCTTGTGCTCCCGCGAGTGCGCATCCACCTGCCAAGCGCCGCTCGCGCCGCGCTTCAGGCGCAGGATGCTGATCCCGAGTTCCGCGAGCGCCAGCCGCGACAATGCCTGCACGCGCTCGCGCACGCGTGGGTCGACGTCGGAACAAGCGAGATCGAGCTTGTCCGATGTCCAGCCCACGTCCCCCAGACGTACGTCGACAGAGCCATCCGCGGTTCGCGTGGCGATCAGGCCCACTGGATCGAGACCGCGCACCTCGGCCAGTGCCTGCAACCAAGGGCGCGCGGAGAGCGCTTCGTGATTGACCACGAGCCAGGCATCGTCTTCGCTGCCCTGGATGGGCACGAAGCCGAGAAAGTCGCAGTTGAAGCCAAACTCGAGCGATTTTCCTTCCGGCCCGAAGCGCTCTCCCCAGCGCGCGAGCACTTCGTAGCCAAATCCCGCGGGCAGCACGAGCTCATCGCGGACCTCGAACCGCGCGAGCCGGCGAGCGTCGCTCGCGGCGTCGCCCCCGTCTGATGCGATCGGCAGCGGAAGAGGAACGGGCGACCAAGAAGGTAGGCCGTTGGAAGCGACAAACGGCGAGCTCAGGCCACGCATGCGCGTCGCGCAGCCCGTCGCCAGCGCCATCCAGCCCGCGCTCGCGCCGAACCACGCCAGCAGCTCGCGACGATCCGGCTTGGCGCGCTGCGATTCCATGCGCCTTGATGTATCTACAGCTGCGCTTGCGCGCCAGCGTTCCGTCGTGTTGGATACGAGCTATGGACCGTGACGAGTCGACCTATGCGTCCACCGTGCTCGAGTTGCTCGACGAGTACTGGATCGACTTGAGACGGCCGCTCGGCACGCGCGAGCGCGCTGCATTTCGCGCAGCAGGACTGGCCGGCTCATTCGCGATCCTGAGTGCGTGGCCGGCCCTCGGGCTGCCCCACGTCGAGCGTGAGGGCCGCGCCGCGACCGAGAGGCTGCGCGCTGCGCTCCGACGACGGCGCGCGCCCCACGTCGACGTGCTCGCGGGCTCGCCAGACCGGGCGCACCGGGAACCTAGCCTCGCTGCCGTGGTCGACGACGGCGCTGCGCGCGAGCTGGCACTCGAGTTCCGGCAGGACGCCTACTTCTGGTGCGACGGGAAGAGCATGTCGATCCGCTGGTGCGACGGCGCTCCCGACACACGGCTCCCCCTCTAAGCCCCGCGAGACATTTCATGCTCCAACGCGCGCTGAGCATCGCCCTGTTTGCCGTGCCGCTCGCCGCTGCCTGGTTTGCCGACGACGAGGACGCTGCGCGATCGCGTGCACAGCGCTTCGTCACCAGCCGCACCAGTAAAGTGGCGTTGCCGTTGCCCGACGAGCAGGACGCCTTCAGTTTCGTGATCTTCGGCGATCGCACCGGCGGTCCTGCCGAGGGCGTGAAGGTGCTGGCACAGGCCGTCGAGGAGACCAACGTGATCCGTCCGGATCTCGTGATGACCGTCGGCGATCTCGTGCAGGGCTACAACGACCAGCCCGCGTGGCAGAAGCAGGCGGATGAGTACTCGGGCATCATGAATCGCCTCGCCTGCCCGTGGTTTCCCGTGGTCGGCAACCACGACATCTACTGGCGCGGCAAGGGTGCGCGGCCGAGCGAGGAGCACGAGGCGGACTACGAGGCGCACTTCGGCCCCTTGTGGTATGCGTTCCGCCACAAGAGCGCATGGTTCATCGCGCTCGACTCGGACGAGGCCAACCCCGAGACCGGCGAACGCAACTTCAACAAGCCCGACTGCCAGCGCATGAGCGCCGAGCAGCTCGCGTTCCTCGACGAGGCACTCGCACGCGCGCAGGACGCCGAGCATGTGTTCGTATTCCTGCACCATCCGCGCTGGCTCGGCGGCAGCTACGGCGACGACTGGCAGAAGGTGCACGCGAAGCTCGCCGCGGCGGGCAACGTGACGGCGGTATTCGCAGGCCACATCCATCGCATGCGCTATGACGGGGTGCGCGATGGCATCGAGTACTTCACGCTCGCCACCGTCGGTGGCGATCAGTCGGCGCTCGTCCCGAAAGCCGGCTACCTGCACCAGTACCACCTCGTGACGGTGCGCAAGAGTGGTATCGCGGTCGCGGCGCTGCCGGTGGGAGCTGCCATCGACGCGCGCGCGATCACGGGAGATATGAGCGACGACGCCGCGGCCGCGGCGCGCGGCCTGCAGCCTGCATCGATCACCCCGCTCGCGTTCCGGACGGACGTCGGCGTCGATGGCGAGACGCGTATCGCGCTGCGCAATTCCGCGCGTCGTACGGTGGATGTGGCTCTGGTCCCGCACAGCCGCGACTCGCGCTGGAGCTTTGAGCCGAGCCACCTGCACGGGAGAATCGAGCCCGGCGCCACACGCGAGTTCACGCTGCGCGCGACACGCCCCGCGGGGGCGCTCGATGCGGCTCTGCGCCTCCCGAGGCTCGAAGTGCGCGGCGACTGGCTCGGCGCGGACGCGCGCGTCGCGCTGCCCGTGCGAGACGTCGAGCTCCCGCTCGACCTGCGCGCGCTGCCGCAGCCGCCTCGACCCTCCGTCGAGCACGCACTCGCACTCGACGGCGACGGGGACGCACTCAGCGTGCCGCACGCGGCACTCTCGCTGCCCGACGGTCCGCTCACCGTCGAAGGCTGGCTGCGTGCAAGCGAGTTCCGGCCGCGGCAAGGCTTCGTCACCAAGACCGAGCAAGGCGAGTTCGGTCTGTTCGTCGACGAAGGGCGCCCATCGTTCACCATCTTCCTCGGCGACGACTACGTGTCCGCGCGTGCAGAGCGAGCGGTGCTCGAAGTTGGGCGCTGGCATCACGTCGCCGGCCAATTCGATGGCGCGCAGGTGCAGCTATTCGTCGATGGCGTGCTCGTCGCGAGACGCGATGGTCGCGGCGCGCGGCGCATCCTCGACCTGCCGCTGCTCGTCGGGGCCGACGTCAGCAAGGATGGCAGCCCGAACTCGTGCTTCCTCGGCGAAATCGACGAGGTGTGCGTCTCCACGGTGGCACGCTACGACGTCAGCGGCCGTTTCGAGCCCGAGCGTCGGATGGCGCGAGACGCCCACACCGCGCTGCTCCTGCACATGGACGGCGTGCTGGGTCCCTGGTGTCCCGACGACTCCGGCCACGGCGCTCACGCCGCGCGACTGGGCGACGCAGCCGTCCGTCCCTGAGCCTCGGCGCACGCCCGGAAAGTCCTTCCGGTGTTCCGCCACGGCGCGGGCCATGTGCACTCTTTGCACTGAAAATCAGATTGCTCGCATCGAGTGCGCTCCCAATCCCGCCCGAAAAGGCCAGCGGGGAAGAAGACGGCCACGCCCGCACGGGTGGCCTCAACACAAGAGGTCCAGAGGGACCTTCGGGAGAAGCGATCATGGCGCGCACGCGCATCAATGGGGATTCGAACACCAACGTCACGGGGCGGGCCACCAGCGGCCGCTCGTGGCGAACTTGCTTGCTGGCCATCACCCTGCCCCTCGCCGCGGCCTGCTCGTCGGGCTCCGGCGGAGCGGAGGCAGCGGTGGACAACGGCCCGCAGATGCTCACTTCGGGTGCCACGGCGGGCCCTGAGACAGGCGGCGAGGTCGTGGCCTCGCTGCAGCTCACGGTGCCTTCGCCGTCGAACTACGTCGTGCGCGGCACGATTCCCGTGCCCAAGGGCACGTTCCCGCGCGCCGATGGCCGCATCCCGCTCTCCATCCGCGACATCGACGGCTTCGTCGTGCCGACGCAGATGGAGCTCGTCTCGCGCTATCCGAACGACGCCGACGGCGCCGACGTGGTCGAGGTGCTCGCTCGCGTGCGCCGGCCGGTGGGCGTAGCCGCGGGCACGAAGGTGCGCTACGACGTCGTCGACCACCTGCACTCGGACAGCAAGCTGACCGTCAAGGCCGAGGTGCTCAACCTGCTCTCGCAGCGCGACCGCGTCGCGCTTGTCGCCAAGGATGTGTTCGGGAACGAATACCGCTTCTTCCCGCTCGACGGCGTGCGTTCCGCGCCGGTCTCGAACTCGGTCAAGACGCTGCGTCGCGGCCCGGCGGCCGTCGAGACGCGCACCTACGGGGTGATGAAGCCGCAGGGCGCTCCCATCGGTGCCCCGACCGGCGCACTGCCGCACTTCTTCGGCGTGCACGCCTACACTACGGTCTGGTCAGGCGAGGACTTCCTCTCGCTCGACCTGCGCGTCAACAACGGGGCCAGCGGTGCCAACAAGACCGCCGGCTTCACGGACGACGATCCGATCGGGCTGGCGTACTTCCGCTCGCTCGAGCTGCACGTCCCGGCCGGCTGGTCGATCCTGTCGGACATCTCGGACCCCTATCAGGGCACGCCGCAGACGGTCGGCACCGTGACCAAGCTCGAGCTGATCAAGCCCATGGCGGACGGCTCGATGCACGTCATGCCCGCGCAAGCGATGTTCCACCGTCGACTCGCGCTCGCGCGTCCGACCGCGGTGTCCAGCGCGCTCGCCGCCCTCGAGAAGGAGCCTGTCGGCTTCTGCGTCAAGGGCAGCTCGCCCACTGGACTCGTCCTCTGGTCGTGGTGGAACCCGCAGACCGCGCGCTACTTCCCGCAGCGCTTGCCGCTGCCGGACCTCTCCCACCTCGGACAGGCCTCGATCCAAGGCAACGTCGTCGCGCTGTACAACACCATCCGCGGCCACCTGCAGAACGGCACGGCGACGGGCGGCTACCCCTGGAGCTTCCCCAACTTCGGCTGGGCGCACATCTATGGAGTGCAGTACGGCGGCATGACGAGCGGCTCGGAGATTTGGTTCTACGACGGATTCAAGACCGCCTCGGCCAGCTCGCGCGAGGGCTACCGTAGCTACGAGTTCTCGCACCGTATGTACTGCGAGCGCCAGCCGCAGATCCTGATGAACTCGGATGGGGAGCAGACGCGCGTCGAGCAGTGGGTCGTGCAGACCCCCACGCTCACCTACACGCCGATGAACTACTTCCAGCGCCTGACGAACAACTCGAACGATCCGTTCGGTATGAACGTTTCGCCCGCCTACCAGCGCAACCACGTGGCGACCAACAACCTGAAGCCAGCCTACGAGACGGACATCGTCACGAGCTCGCCGATCGACTTCCAGCACTACATCCGCTTCCTGCGCTCGCCGATGGTCCTGACGTGGCTCGGCAACGACTCGATCGCCAAGGATGACCTGCGCATGGCCGCCGAGTGCTTCCGCATGTCCTTCAGCGAGCACTTCAACAACTCCGGCGGCTACTCGATCCCGTCGACGCTGCGCGCGAAGATGTCGCAGGTCAACAATCGGCCTCACAAGGGCTTCTCCTTTGGCCGCGGCGAGTCCTGGGGGCTCGTCAGCGCGATCTGCGCCTACTCGATCTCCGACTCGGCCTTCCGCGCGCGCTACCGCCCGTGGTTCGCGACGACGGCGGATGTGATCGCGAACGGCCAGTCCTCGTGCAACGGCTTCATCCAGGCTTGGGCGAACGTCAAGATGCTCGCGGGACAGTGGCAGGGCCGACAGTCGATCGAGCAGGCCATCACCGAGAATATGCTCTGGGGGCTCAAGGAAAGCGTGTTCCGCGACGTCGATCCGGTGCGCGTCGCCAGCGTCCAGAGCGTACTCGTCGCCTCCACCTCGGCCATGATCGGTCCGATGGCGTGGAACGGCACGGGCCCGTGGTCCCACCTAGCCGTCGCGCCGCTCGACACCTCGCAGGCTCCCTTCTGTGGGTCGATGCCCACGGGCGGTGGCGGTAACGGCAACGACAACTACCAGACGCCGTCCTCCTACGCCTATGGCTACATGCTGAGCGGCGACTCGACCTTCCTGACCCGCGCCTCCCAAGCGCAGGCCGGCGGAGCGGCCAACCTGCTGACTGCGCTGAAGGGTCAGGGCTACAACAACCTCGAGAACAAGGTCGCCCTGATGAGCGTGCTGCAGTAGCTCTCGAGCAGGTCGCGAGAACGAGCGCGGGGCGACGAGTCACCAAGACTCGGCCGCCCCGCGCGCCTTGTGCCGGCGCTCTCAGCCGAACTGGATGCCCTGGGCCAGAGGGAGCTTGTCGGAGTAGTTGATCGTGTTCGTCTGGCGGCGCATGTAGGCCT
>SXKQ01000174.1 GCA_005778045.1 Planctomycetia bacterium | reverse complement strand
GGCCTTGACTTTACCCTTCTTGAAATCGGCAACTGCCTTCGGATTGGCGGCAATCGCCTTCCGCACCAATTCCAGCAATTGCGCTTCGTCGCCGACGACTTTCCTGCGGCCACGCGGCGCGCAACGCGGACGGGCGCGTGATCCTGTACGCCGACCGGGAGACGGACTCGATTCGCGCCACGCGTGGCGAGGTCGATCGTCGCCGCGTGCTGCAGCTTGCCTACAACCAGAAGCACGGCATCACGCCCCAGACGATCCTCAAGCCGATCCGCGACTCGATCGAATCGCTGTACGACATGGACTACGTCGAGGTCGCGGACCTGCCGCTCGGGCGCGGAGGTCGCGTGGCGGAGTCGGATCCGGCGCTGGAGTGGGATGCCGGGAAGCTGCGCGGCGAGTTGGCCAAGCTGCGCGACGAGATGCTGCACGCCGCGAGCGAGATGCGCTTCGAGGACGCAGCCAAGCTGCGCGATCGCCTGAAGCAGCTCGAGGCGCTCGAGCTCGCGCGCTAGGCGAGCCGCTAGACTGCTCCGCATCGTGAGGGAGCCGCGCTGGTCGATCGACGATGTGCCCGAGAAGCCGGGCGTGTACCTGTTCCGCGACGATGGCGGGGCGGTGCTGTACGTCGGCAAGGCGCGCAAGCTCAAGAGCCGCCTGCGTTCTTACCGGAGGCCGGGAGGGGACGGACGCCTACTGATCCGCTTCATGGAGGACCTCGCGGCCTCGGTCGAGACGATCGTCACGCGCACGGAGGGCGAGGCGCTGCTGCTCGAGGATGCGCTGATCAAGCAGCACAAGCCACCGCACAACATCCGCCTCAAGGACGACAAGTCGTTTCGCATGCTGCGGCTCGACAACGAGGAGTTTCCGCGCTTCAAGTTCGTGCGCGAGCGCAACCCGCGCATCGATCACCGCGGCGAGGAGCAGCAGGGTCGCGCGCGGCTGTTCGGTCCGTTCGTGAGCTCGCGCGCGCTACGCAAGACGCTGAGCGAGCTGCATCGCGTTGTTCCGTTGCGCGACTGCCCGGACTCGGTCTTCGCGAATCGCTCGCGGCCGTGCATCAAGCACCAGATCGGGCTGTGCTCGGCGCCTTGCGTCGGCCTGATCTCGCGCGCGGACTACGGGAAGCTCGTGGAGAAGGCCGCGGCCGTGCTGCAAGGCGAGACGGCGGAGGTCGAGGCGGAGATCGAGGCGCGCATGCTCGCCGCTTCGGCCGAGCTGGATTACGAGCGCGCGGCGCAGTGGCGCGACCGGCTCGCTGCGCTGCGGCGCACCGTCGAGCGTCAGGGCGTGCGGCCGAGCGACAAGCAGGCGCGCGATGTGCTGGCGCTCGCGCGGCGCGGCAGCGACGCCGTCGTTCATCGCCTCGCGTTCCGCGATGGACGCATGGCCGAGAGCCGCTCGCACGTGTTCCGCTCCGAGCTTCCCGACGAGGAGTTGTGGCACGATGTGCTGACGGCCCTGTACGGCGGTGGCCGGCGCGATGTGCCGCCCGAGATCGTGCTCTCGGTCGCGCCCGCCGAAGTCGAGCTGCTTGAGGGATCGCTCGGCGATGGGACGCGCCTCGTTGTTCCGCAGGCCGGCGAGCGTCGTCGCATGCTCGACCTCGCGCACGAGAATGCGCGTACGGCGCTGGCGAAGCGGGCGAGCGAGGAGGCCTTTGAGCAGACGGCGCTCGAGAAGCTCGCCGGCCTGTGCGATCTCGGAGAACCACCGGAAGTGATCGACTGCTTCGACATCTCCAACCTGCAGGGCACGAACGTGGTCGCGAGCCGGGTGCGCTTCCGCGGCGGGCACGCTGACAAGTCGGGCTACCGGCGCTTCAAGGTGCGCGGCGTCGAGGGGCAGGATGACTTCGCCTCGATGAAGGAGGTCGTCGGGCGCTCGCTCTCGCGCGGGCTCGAGGAGCAGGACCTGCCGGATCTCGTCGTGATCGACGGCGGTGCCCAGCAGCTCGCGAGCGCGTTGGCGGCGCGCGACGAGGCGGGGGCCTGGGACGTGCCGATGATCGGTCTCGCCAAGGCGCGCGCGGAGCGTACGGTGGGCGGCGCGCGCAAGGAACGCAGCGAGGAGCGCATCTTCCTGCCGGGCGTGGAGGATTCGATCGAGCTCGGTCGCCACGATCCGGCGCGGCTCCTGCTCGAGCGCATCCGCGCCGAGGCGCACCGCTTCGCGATCACCTACCACCGGCGCGAGCGCGGCCGCATCACGAGCCAGCTCGACTCGATCGACGGCGTGGGCGACGCGAAGCGCAAGACGCTGCTGCGACGCTTTGGCAGCGTGTCCGGAGTGCGCGAGGCGAGCCTCGAGCAGCTGGCCAGCGTTCCGGGCATCGGCATGGAACTCGCCGAGCGCATTCGCGCTGCGCTCGAGAAGAAGGCCACGCCGTGAGGAGCGCTCCGTCCGCGCTCGCTCTCGGGCTGCCGCTGCTCGGAGGGTGCGCGCTCTTGCCGGAGCTCTCGGCGGAGGAGGCGGGGCGCGTGCGCGGTCCGCTCTCGACGCGCATGCCGCAGCCGATCCTCATGACGTTCCGGAACCTCGGCCTGCGTCGGGCCGTGGTGCTTCCGGCAGGCGAGATGGCGGCGGGCTCCACCCCCGCGTACTCGTCGATCTACGAGTCCGGCGCGCGCAACGGCGATGTCGTGAGTATGAACGGGGAGCTGGCGCAGGCTGCGCTGCGCGCACGCCGCGGGTGCGGGAAGGGCTTTGAGCTCGAGGCGCAGGGCGGTCTTCTGCACGCTGGCGGCGGTACGCTCGATGCGGCGGTCATTCGCTGGCATGACTTCTTTGGCTTTCCCAACGGGGGCCGCAAGGACGTGGCCGACGACTAGTTCGACATGCGTGTCGTGCGCGGCGGAGTCGAAGGTTTCTCGCTCACGCCCAACGAGCTGCAGGTGCAGGACCTTGCGCTCACGCTGGCGTGGGGGTCGGAGCGCACCACGCCGGGGCGCTGGAATTCGCTCGTGCGCGCGACGGTCGAACTGCCGACGGGCTCCGAGGCGGATGGCTTCGGCAACGGTGAGGTGGACTACGGGCTCGGCTGGAATGGCGAACTCGACCTCGGTCGCTCGACCCTGTTCGCCACCGCGAGCTGGGTGCATCCGGGCACCTCGAGCGCGCTGCGCAGCGCCGGTGTCGACCTGTTCGAGCGCGTCTGCGTCGGCGGAGCGTGGGAAGTGCGGCTTACCGAAGACACCTCTGGAATCGTGCAGCTCGAGTGGCTGAGCCCGATCTCTGGCACGATCGACACGAAGGAACTCGATGGCTCCTACGCGGATCTCGCGCTCGGTTTGACGCACGATCTCCGAGGCCGCTGGCGCGCGAGCGTCGGCTTTCAGGAGGACCTGATCGCGGCCGCTGGCACGGACTTCTCGCTCGTGTTCGGGCTGGGCTGGGGACTCTGAGCCTGCGGCGCGCTCAGCGCTCGCCGATCACGACCTCAAACGGCTGCGACGGATCGAGCGGCTGCGGGAACTGGACCGGGGGAGCGCCGGGCGCAGAAACCTCGATGCGACCGCCCGGGAGGAACGGCACTGGTCCGAGGCGGAAGCTGCCGTCGCGCGCGCTCCAGCCGCTCTGGCTCTCGTGCTCGAGCGGCGGCGCGACGAGGCCGAAGCGGACGAGCGCGTCCCCGCGGGGAATGGCGGACAGCGAGGCATCCGACACCGGGGCTCCGCGGGTGTCGACGACGCGTCCGCGCAGCTCGACGGCCGGCGCGAGCACGAGCAAGTAGTCCTCCTCGCGCTCCGCATCGACGTAGCGCTCTCCGCCGATCAGGATCCAGCCTGCGCCGGAAGCGGTGAGCTCCCCCTGCGGTTCCTCGATGGCGAGCTCGAAGCGGCCGTCGGGGCCGGACTCGGTGCGCGTCTCGGGCAGGAAGGCGTGGGCACGCAGCACGCCGATGCCCGCGAGTGGCTTGTCCTGCGAGTCGACGACCCGCCCACGCACGATGAGTCGCAAGGCCGGGATCGAGAACTCGCCGCGCGGCGCAGTGTCGTCGGCAGCCTGCGCCGGATCGAACGGCGGTGGCTCCTCGATGCGAGCCGGGTCGCCCGTGTCGACTGGCTCGCGCGGACCGGAGAGGTCGACGTATTGCAGGCCTTCGCTGCGCGAGTCTTCCCGCACCAGCAGGAAATAGGCGCTGAAGGCGAGCAGCACGAGCACTGCCAACGTGTTGCGGATCCACAAGTTGCCCATCGAATCGGAAGGCGAGGCTAGCCACGGACCTCGCCGCCGTCTAGGCGCGCGGGTGGTAGATGCGGTGCAGCGCGAGCACGTGCTCGCGGTCCAAGTGGGGGTAGATCTCGGTGGTCTGCACCGAGGCGTGTCCGAGCAGTTCCTGCACGCTGCGCAGGTCCGCGCCGCCTTCGATCATGTGCGTGGCGAAGGAGTGGCGCAGCGTGTGGGGCGTGATGTGCACGTGGAGGTCCGCGCGCAGGGCCGCGACCTTCACGCGCCGCCATGCGTTGGTTCGGTCGAGCGGCGCCCCGCGGTGCGTGAGGAAGACCTCGCGGCGCGCGCCAAAGCCGGGTACGAGGCGGCGGCCGTGGTCGAGCCAGCGCGTCAGCGCCTCACGCGCGCGCTCGCCAATGGGAACGAGGCGCATCTTGCTGCCCTTGCCGAGCAGTCGCAGCACGCGCAGGTTTGGCTCGAGGCCGTCCGTGAAGAGCCCGCAGGCCTCGCTCACGCGCGCGCCCGTCGCGTAGAGCACTTCGAGCAGGGCGCGGTCGCGCTGGTCCTGCCAGCTTGCGCCCGAGGGCGCCGCCAGCAGGCGCTCGACCTCGTCGACGGTCAGTGCGCGCGGCAGGGCGTGGCGCAGGACGGGCGCCGCGAGCAGGCTCGCGGGGTCGCGCTCGATGCGGCCCTCCGCGGTGAGGTGGCGGAACAGCATGCGCAGGGCGCACAGGCCGCGAGCGACGCTCGCCTCGGCAGCTCCGGCGGCCCGGCGGGCGGTCAGGTAGGCCACCAAAAGGTCGGGATCTACGCCCGAAAAGCCGCGCGCACCACGCTGGGCGAAGAAGCGCGCCGCGGCCTCGAGGTCCCTTCGATAAGCCTGCAGGGTCGCTCGGGCGAGCCCCGCTTCCACCCGCAAGGCCTCGAGGAAGTCCGCCAGCGCGGCGCGGTAGGGGGCGGGGAGCGGCTCGCTGGCCATGGGCAGAGCGTGGGGCTCCCCGTGCGTCGGTTCAAGCGGCGCCCGGTCCGCCTTGCTTGATCTTCGGCGGGTTGGGGCTATTCTTCCGCGCCCTGCGGATTTCCCGCAGTGGGAAGTTTCCCCCGCGCGGAACGAACGACCGGGGCTCGCACATGGCAACCAAGAAGCCCGCCAAGCTGTCCCCGAAGGATCTCGAGGAGTTCAAGGCCCTGCTGCAGAAGGCCAAGGCCGTCCTGAGCGGTGACTTGTCCCAGCTCGAGGAAGAGGCCTTCAGCCACAACGGCAACGTCGACGCCTCGGAGTCACGTCCGGGCGACACGGCCGACGGCTACTACCAAGAGTTCAACCTGCAGCTCCTCGAGAACGAGGAGGAGGCGCTGGCGCAGATCCTCGAAGCGCTCGACCGCATCGAGCAGGGCACTTACGGCAAGTGCGAGGGCTGCGAGCAGCTGATCAACAAGGAGCGCCTGCGCGCCGTGCCGCACGCTCGCATGTGCATCGATTGCCAGCGCCAAGCCGAGCGGCGCGGATCTTAGGTTCCGGGCCGCACACTTCGACGGCTCGGTTCCGACTGCCAGCATTCGACTTCCAGTTTTCGACGAACAGGATCCCAAGACACGGGGTGCGCGCGTGAGCGACTCGAGCAGCACGGATGTCGAGCCGCGCCCCACGGGCCAGCAGGTCAGTCTGCGGCTCGCGCTGGTGGCGCTGCTCGTGATCGCCGACCTGTGGAGCAAGAGCGCGGTGTTCGCGTGTCTCCAGTCGAGCCCGCTGCCGGAGGGCATGGGCTATGACGACCATGGCCACCATCGCTACAAGATCTTCGGCGAGTGGTTCAGCTTCATGCTGTCGTGGAACCCCGGCATGGCGTGGGGCTTCGACAAGCTGCCCACATGGCTGCTCGTCGGTGGCCGCTGCGGCGCGGTGGGCTTCCTCCTGTGGCTCGTCGTGCGCGCCAGCCCCGCGCAGCGCAGCACGAGCTCGGCGCTCGTGCTCATCCTCTCGGGCGCGGCCGGCAACCTGTACGACAACCTGTTCATGGCGCCCCGGCGCGTCGGCGCCCGCTTCGGCGAGGTGCGCGACTTCCTCGACGTGTACTTCCCGTTCTGGGACTGGCACTTCCCGACCTTCAACGTGGCGGACGCGTGCATCACGGTCGGTGCCGTGCTGCTGATCGCCTCGAGCCTGTTCGCGCCGCGTCCCGCCGCGAAGTCCTGAGCTTCGCGCGCGACGTGTCGTGGCCCGCGGACCGTTTGCCGGACAGGGGAGCGCGACGTAGGCTCTTTGCCCATGGCTTCCTTGGACGTGGACTGCGGCGGACTCGCGCTGCGCAACCCGATTCTGTCTGCCTCGGGCACGTTCGGGCACGGGCTGGAGATGCAGCATTTCGCTCCGCCCCACACGCTCGGCGGGCTGGTGAGCAAGACCGTGACGCTCAAGCCGCGCCCGGGCAATCCGCACCCGCGCATCGCTGAGACCGAAGCGGGCCTGCTCAACTCGATCGGGCTCGAGAACCGCGGCATCGAGGCCTACCTGCGCGACGTGCTGCCGGCGATGGCGAGCGCGGACTGCACGGTCGTGACGAACATCGGCGGCGAGAAGGTCGAGGACTTCGCCGAGCTCGCGCGCATTCTCGATGGGCGCAGCGAGGTCGACGCGCTCGAAGTCAACTTGTCGTGTCCCAACGTGCAGGGCGGCAAGCTCCCGTTCTCCACGGATCCGCGCGTGGCCGAGGCCGTGATCCGCGGCGTGCGCGCCGCGACGCGCAAACCGGTGTTCGCGAAGCTCAGCCCCAACGTGACGGATATCGGCGAGATCGCACGCGCCTGCGAGGCTGCGGGCGCGAACGCGGTGACCGCCGTCAACACGCTGCTCGGCATGAGCGTGGATTGGCGCACGGGCACGCCGGGTATCAATACGGTGATGGGCGGCTACTCAGGCGTCGGCATCAAGCCGGTGGCGCTGCGCTGCGCTTGGCAGTGCGCGCGCGCCGTAAAGATTCCCGTGATCGGCTGCGGCGGCATCGGCAAGGCGAGCGACGTGCTCGAGTTCCTCGTCGTCGGCTGCAGCGCCGTCGAGGTCGGCACGAGCTGCTTCAGCGACCCGTCGAACATCGCGGGGCTCGCGGCGGAGATCGAAGCCCTGCTCGACGCGCGCGGTATCGCGCAGGCGCGCTCGCTCATCGGCTCGATCCGCACCAGCCAGCCCGCGCCGAACTGTGCGACGCCGGCGACGGCTGGGACCGTGGGAGCGGCGGGGAAGGCCTGATGCGACTCGACGCCCTCACCCCGGCCCATGTGGGCAGCGCGATCGACATCTACCTGCGCCACGCCTTTCCGCCGGGGATGGGGGGACGTCCGCGCATCACCGCCGCGGATTTCTCAGGCCACGAGACGATCGGCGAGGCGCTCGAGGTCATGGATCGTCTGCGGGCGACCGATGTGGAGGGCTGCCGCCGCTACTCCCTTCAGGTCGGCAACCACCGCTACCCGTTCATGAAGCTGGTGGTGGAGGAGTACCTCGTCAATGGCGAGTACTTCTTCGCGGTCGATACGCACGATGAGCTCGACGTGCGGCCGCACCATCCCGACTACCACGCTTTTCAGGACCTCAAGGCCCACAATCGCTTGCTCAAGCTCGAGATCGAGAGCGCCTGGCGCTCGGCAGGCCTGCCGACGCTGGACGACCTGCGCAGCCTGTGCGAGGAGCTGGTCGCACGCGAGCGCGAGGCGCACAACGGGCGCTCGATCCTGCTCGTCGAGGACGACGTGGCCGTGGCCTTCGCCCTGCGCACGTGGCTGTCCGCCAAGGGCTACGCAGTCGAGCTCGCGCACACGGGGGAGCGCACCCTCGAGCGCCTGCGGGAGGAGCCGCTCCCAGACCTCGTGATCCTCGACTACGAGCTGCCGGGGCTCGATGGCGAGAGCGTGCTGGGCGAGATCCGCGACGACCCGCGCCTCGCCGGCCTGTGCGTGCTGATGGCCACGGCGGCCAAGATCGACCTCGCGCGGCTCGCCCGGGTGAACGGGGTGCTGCACAAGCCTTACCCGCGCGAGCTCTTGTTCGCGACCCTGCGCCAGATGCTCGCCGCCCGCGAGGCCGCGACCCCCGCCACGGCCCGCTGAGGCGCCGAGAGCCCCCTTTCGCGGGCTCGGCCTTCCATCGGGGCACGGGAGGCCTTTCAATGTGCGGCCCGCAAGGCTGCCCGGGACCCCCCGGCAGCCTGACCCCTTCCAGACTGCACTCCAACCTATGGCCTTCGACTGGGATTCGTTCGCGGACAGGTTCTCGATCTTTGGCGAGGGCTTCGGCCGCTGGCTCAAGGGCGCCTTCGGCTCCCAGAACGAGCGGGTGGTGCGCTCGCTGATCCCGGTCGTGTCGCAGGTCAACGAGCTGGAGGGCTGGGCCAAGGGCCTGTCGGCCGAGCAGTTCAAGGCCGAGACCGCCGTCTGGCGCGAGCGCTTGGCGGGGCTCGAGATCGAGCCCCAGCGCGCGATCCTCGATGAGATCCTGCCCAAGGCCTTCGCGCTGGTGCGCGAGGCCAGCGTGCGCACCTTGGGCCTGCGCCACCACGACGTGCAGATCGTCGGCGGCGTTGTGCTCCATCAGGGCGCGATCTCCGAGATGATGACGGGCGAGGGCAAGACTCTGGTCGCGACCCTGCCCCTGTATTTGAACGGCCTGACGGGCCGTCCGGTGTTCCTTGTCACCGTCAACGACTACCTCGCGCGGCGCGACTGCGCGTGGATGAGGCCGATCTTCGAGTACCTCGGACTCTCGAGCGGCGCGATCCAGTCGAACATGGGCTCTTGGGAGCGCAAGCCGATCTACGCCTGCGACATCGTCTACGGCACGAACAACGAGTTCGG
>SXKQ01000173.1 GCA_005778045.1 Planctomycetia bacterium | reverse complement strand
GCCGGCCGAAGCGCCGACCGAGGCCCGCGTACCCATGGTCCTGCCGCAACCGCCGCCGTCGCAGCCGCGCGAGATGGCGCCGCGCGCGCGCCTCAAGGCCGAAGCCTGCCGCTGGGCGGTGCAGCGTCGCGAGCCCGAGTCGGGCTCCGCGAGCGACGCGCTTTCGACGCAGGCGCGCAACACCGAACTGCGCAAGCGCGCGAAGGCGTGCGGGTGCGGCGACCTGTGGATGCTCTCGCGCGACGTCGACCTGCCGGTCAGCGTCTCGATGCACATGCTCGCCGCAGGCTTCGACAACCTCGGACACGCTCTCGAAGTCGCGCTGGAACTCGACCTCGAGCAGAGGGACGAGCGCGAGACGATGGGAGCCGTGCTGACCGTGGTCGCGGAGAGCCAGTCGGCCGTGCGAGCGCTGATCAAGGCCCACGACCTTCCCGAGGACGAAGAGCAGAACGACGCCTATCACTGGCTCTCCGAGCGCACCCGCACACTGCAGCACTACCTGCCGCGCTTCATGAGCCTCGACGCACCGGCGGACCCGACGCAATGGGAGGGCCTCGGCGCGCGCCTCGCAAGCCTTCAGGGGCAGCTCTCCGCGGAGCGTGCGCGGCGGCGCGACGAACGCGAAGCGCGCAACCGCGTCTCCTACCACGTGAAGCGGCTGCTCAACTCCTTCGACGGCGGACATGCCGGCGAACTCGCGCTCGACGACTGGCGGCGGCTCTTCGGCGCGCTCGAAGGCCTGCTCGCGCTGGGCGTGAAGACCTCCGATGTGCGACTGCGCGAGGAACTGCTGCCGCTCGTCGAGGCCCGTCCGCTCGAGATCGAGGTCCCCGAGTGCTGGGACCGCATCGTCGACGAGATTGACCGCGCGCTCGCGCTCAAGGAGCTCGACGAGAGCGCGAAGTCGTCGCGCGCGACTCGCGAACGCACTCCCGTCGTGCTGCGCGTCGCCGAGCTGCTGCGGGGCAAGCGCGTGGTCATGGTCGGCGGCGCGAACCGGCCGCTGTCGCGGCAAGCGCTCATCGACGCCTTCGAGCTCGCGGACCTCGACTGGATCACGTCGCGCGAGCACTCGTCCAACGCGGTCTTCCGCGCCTCGATCGCGCGCGACGAGACGGCGCTCGTGCTGCTGCTCATCCGCTGGTCTTCGCACTCTTACGGCGCTCTCAAACAGATGGCCGATGACTACGGCAAGAAGTTCGTGAACCTGCCGCGGGGCTACAACCGGACGCAGGTGGCCGAAGAGATCCTGCGACAGGTGAGCCTCGACACCGAGCCCGGCTAGGGGTGCGAAGCCTCGCCTGCGAACATGCCGCGCGCGGCGCCGCAGGCGAGTGCGAACGTCGGCCCGGATGGCTGCGCGTGTGCGGCGTGGCAAGTTCGTGTTCGGAAGTAAATCATGCAGCGTACGGCAGCAGTTCACGGTGGTGTCGGCGGGAGCTGCATCTTGCGGAACTCGGGCGAGCGTGACTTCGTGCGCTCGCGGCGGCGAGTGGGCGAGCCCTTCGCGAGCGAGATGCGCCGCATCGCGGGCGTATGCACATGCTGCTAGCGCATATTCCAGCCAGACATGACGGAGCGTCTCGTCTGTCGAGGCTGCAGCAAGCACTGCACATGCGCGCGCTGCGGCGAGTGCTTTGAAATGAGCCTCCGCAGCTTCGCTCGCGCCCGCTCGACAGAATGGAAGCTCGCCACGGACTTCCATCACCTCGCTCTGGCGCTTGTCTCGCACTCGCGCGCCTGCGGCATCCCTAGGCCATGCGCCAAGTTCCAGCCACGGGAGCGCGGGACGCCGCCGGGAGGTTCGCCGTCGTCGGTGCGACACGTGGCGACTGGACGGGCGGTTCAGCCGCGCTCCTGAGCGGGAGGTACAGCGCATCGAGTGCGCGACGCACATTCCGCGCCTGCGCGGCACGAGGCGGCGATTCGCGATTCTGAGGCGATGAGCCCATCCCATCGCGGCTCACCGTGGTCGAGAAAGAGATGGCCGAGAGGCCTGTGCTCGACAGTGAACTCGGCGGTGGTGCCAGCCACCGCGAGCCGCCGACAGCGCTCCGGCCTCTCTTGCGGTAGTTACGGCGGCTCCTCCGGCCGGATGCATCTCCCGCAGTACGTTGGCCGAGGCGCGGCGGAACGGGACGCATTGCGGTGCGCCGGCCCGGAACGGACAGCGGCGCTCGATGCGTCAACGGGTGGAGCTACCGCGCACGGCACTTCTGGAAGCGCGCCCTACGCGCTCGAGCCGATCGAGCCCCGTCGCTCTCGAGGCCAGAATCCCTCGTGGGAGCGCGCGCAGACGGAGCGCGGCACGCGATGTGCTGCGAAAGACGAGTCCTGCGTGCGCCACTCCTGACGCTCCTCTCGCGGGGCCGCCGAGGGGTGAACGTCGGTGTGCCTCGCGCCCCTTCTCGGCCGGCCCCGGTGGCTAGACTGCCCGCCCCATGGCCGACAAGCAGATCGCGCTCGAGCTCGCCGCCTTCCTCGACTCCCCGTTCGGGCGCTCCGTGGGCTCCGTGCCCCGCGAGCACGTCCGCGAGCTGGCCGAGATGTTTCTCGCGCGCTGCTACGAGGGGCTCGGCAAGGTGCCGCGCCTGCTCGATGGCGAGGACGTACGCGAGGTCGTGGTCCACGGGCTCGGCGCGCGGCTCGCGCGCAAGGATCCGCGCGTGGTGCACGTCGCCGAGGTGCTCGACGCGCTGCTCGACTTCATCGCGGCGACGAGCGTGTTCACACAGGCCTTCGAGGCCCGGCGCGCGCTCGCGCCGGCGTGTGAGGAGCTCGCAGAGCTCGTCCGCGCCGGTCACAACACGCCCATGATGCCAGACAAGCAGGATCCGTTCGTACACGGCGCCTCGAAGGTCGGCCGCAACGATCCGTGCTCATGCGGCAGCGGGCGCAAGTTCAAGAAGTGCCACGGCAAGGACAGCTGAGTGAGCGTGCGCCGACCGCGGCCGTATGCGCACCGCTGCGAGCCGCCGTGGTGGGCGCGCGGCGGTCAGGCGCAAACTCTGCTCGGGCACCTGCTGCCGAGCGAGAGCGAGCCACTTTCACGTGCTCCGAGAATCGAGATCGAGCTGGCCGATGGGGATCGGCTCAGCGTGCACGCGCTCGAGGGCACGAGTGGCACGCGCGTGGTCCTGCTGCACGGGCTGTCTGGCGACGTCGACTCGGACTACGTGCGACGCTCGGCCGAGCGACTCGCCGCGCATGGGCACTCGATCTGGGCCGTCAACCTGCGCAACGCCGGCTCGGGTCGCGGACTCGCCCGACGTCCCTACCACTCCGGGCGCAGCGACGACCTCGCCGCAGTGCTCGCCGCGAGCCACGCAAGCGATCCGGGCCTGCGTCACGTCGTCGTGGGCTTCTCGCTCAGCGGCAACATTGCCCTGCTGGCCGCTGCGGAGCGCGAGCCCCTCTGCGACGGCGTGGTCGCCGTCAATCCACCCTCCGACCTCGCCGCCTGCGCCGATCGCCTGCACCGCGGCTTCAATCGCATCTACGAGCTGCGCTTCGTCTCGCGCTTGCGCCGCGACATCGAGCTCGTCACGGGACTCGGCGCCGTGCGGCCGCGCGCACCGATCGGTCTGTTCGATACGCTGCGCACGCTCGACGATCGCTTCACGGCTCCCGTCTCGGGCTTCGTGGACGCGGCCGACTACTACCAGCGCTGCTCCAGCGTCTCACGGCTCACCGACGTGCGCATCCCGACCGTGATCGTCAGCTCGCTCGACGATCCCCTGATCGACTCGCGCGTGTTCGAGCGCGTCCCGCTGTCGCCGCAGGTCACGCTGCATCTCGAGGCCCACGGCGGCCACATGGGCTACCTCGCGCGCGGCCAGAGCGGCGGCTTCGAGCGCTGGCTGGACGCTGCCGTCGAGCACTACGTCCAAGAGCTTGCTCGCGTCGGCCCGTCGTAGCCGACGCTCGCCGTAACGGTGCATCCTGCGCCGTACTTGGCACGCAGGTCAGGGCACGAAGATCTTCTCGCGCACGATGCCGTGCGGGGGTACCTCGAGCTCGCCGCTCGCGACGACCTCGCCGGCGCGCACTGCGCGCCAGCGATACTTGCCGCGCGGCAGGCCATCGACGCGCACGCGGCCATCCTTGTCGGGGCTCAGTCCCCCGTCGGCGCTCGCGCGACCCTGCTCGATCCACTGGCTCGCGCGCTCCCCGAACTCGATGCTCTCGAAGTCGACTTCGAAAGCCTGCACGTCGGGTGTGCTGCCCGAGCGCAGCTCGACTTCCGCACTTCCGGTGCGACGCACCTGCAGCGTCGACTGCAGGTCGGTTCCCTGGATGTCGGCCTCGAGCGCGCTCGGCCAGTAGCCGCGCTCGCCCGCCTCCGCCCGGAAACGGGCCGCAGCGAACGGCAGCGAAGTCGCGCGGCCGGTCGCATCGCTCAAGCTGCGACCCGCGTTGTGGCGCGGGTCGAGGAAGCGCACCTGTACGCCCGCGAGCGGCACCTCGCCGTCGCGCACGTCGATCGACCAGCGTCCCTCGGCTTCGAGCTCGATCTCGAGCGGCTTCGAGCGGTGGTCCGTCGCGCGCGCGCGCACGCTGGGCACCACGCCGCGCTGTGGATGGAAGACGAGCACCTCGACCTGCTCCCACCCGACCCCGGCGAGCCGCGCCAGACCCTCGGCATCCGTGCGCGCATCGAGCGCCACTTCCGTCGCACCTCCGTTGCGCCGCACGAGTACCGTCGTGCCCTCGATCGGCACGCGCTTGCGATCGACGACGCGCACGAGGAACTCCTCGGCCGCACCGATGCGCACCGTGCCCGCCGCGCGCTCCTCCGCCGTGACCTCGCGCCGCAGCAGCCGCACGGAGTTCGCGTCGAGCACCTCGACTTCCCGCACCCGCGCCGCCTCGACCGGCAGCACCACCTCACGCCCCCCATCGAGGTTCCCCAGCGTGTCGCGCCCCCACCCCGTCTCGTCCCGATGGTGCACGCGCACCAAGGCCGCCTCCGCCGGAGCCCCCTCCTCCAGCACGACGTTCACCCCCGGCGCCACGCGCACCGGCAGCTCCACCACCCCCTGCCCCCGCTCGAGGGTGAAATCGAACCCCTCCTCGTACCGATCCGCCCGCACCACATCGACCCGACACGGCCCCGCGACGAGGCCGCCGACTTCCATCCAGCCGTCCGTGTCAAAGAGCTGGAGCGACGTCATCTGCCCGGCTCCGACCATCGCCGAGCAATAGTCGAGCCTCAGGTCGCTATCGGGAACGATGCGCAAACGAAGGCCTTGGGAGCGTTCGAGGCGCACGACGCCGAAGTCCACTTCGCTGCCGGGCTCGCCGAAGGCCGAGACGCTGCGCCCAACGTAGCCCGGCGCTTCCGCATGAATGCGCGCCGTTCCGCTCGAGAGCGCATCGGTCCGGAACTCGCCCGAGACAGGATCGACACCGAGTTCGTGCCGCTGCTCCACCGGCGTGCCTCCGACGCAGGCCCACACGCGGACGAGCGCCCGCTCGAGGGGCCGTCCGCTCTCCGCGTCCACGATGCGCCCGCGACCGCTCATGCTGGGCAGGAGCTTGAGCTCCACCTCCGGCGCTTGCGTCAGATCGTTTCCGATGACGGCATTCAGCACATCGCTCTGACCGAGAACGTCCGCCGTGGCGAACAGCTCGACCTCGCCGACCGGGACTTCCTCGAGCACGAAGCGCCCGTCCTCCGCGGCCTCAAAGCGCTCGTAACCCCAGATCCCGCCCGACTTGGGCATGTACCACACCTCGAAGTTCGCCACCGGCGCCTCCCCCTTCAGCACCCGCCCCGCCAACATCCCGGCCTTCCGAAGCTTCACGACCACCGGCGCCCGCGCAAACGCCGGCCAAACGCTGACCAACTCCTGCGAGGCCACATACCCACGCGCCGTCGCGAAGATCTCCGCCCGCACATCCGTGAGCCCATCCACCCGCGCGATACCGTCGGGGCCGGTGACAGCTTGTATCGAGATCGGCAGACCTCCACGCGCGATGTAATTGGCCCAGATCCCAGCACCAGAAATGGGTGCGCCGACCTCGTCCTCCACTCTGACTTCGATGCCACGCCCACGGAGATGCTCAAAGCTGACAACGATGTCGTCACCTTCGGCCACGTCAGTGACCCATTCATCCTGAGCCGCTCCGGCAGCAGATAGGTATCTGAATTTGTAACGCTGAAGTGCGTTGCACGGTATCCGCGGCATGAGCCAGCTGCCGTCCGTTTCTATCTTCGCGATGCCAAGCAACCTTGACTCGGATCCGAACAGCGAGCTGCATTCGATCCTCGCTGCGTTCAGGCGCTCTTCGAGTCCGCGAACAAAGCCGCGCGCTGAGAAGGAGCCCCTGAGAATGAAGCTGATTGTCCCGTTTCTAGGCCCATCGACCCACGCGGACGTCAACGTCGCCCACATAGCCATCAGTCTTGTCCTGTAGACCGCGCGCGGCAGCAAAGCTGTGCCGTGCGCGCCAGTCCGCAACTTCAGCGCGAGGACCGCCAATCGACGCGGCGGCTCCGCCCCTCGCGCGATGTCCCATGCCGCGACTCGCTGGTCGATCTCCGCATTGGCCAGTACCTCGCCGCTCTCACGACAAACGGTGGCAATCCACGGGCTGGCGGGCGAGAGCGTCACGCTCCCATCCTCAAGGGCGCGATCCAGGGGCCTGCACGACACTTCAAAGCCATCAGAGACAACCCACAGCGCGAGGTCCTTTGATCTACCCCGATTTTCCCCGGGTATTTCGCAAATTCCGTTCTTGTCCGGGGAGCCGCTCCACTCGTAAGAGCAGGTGACTCCCTCAACAGCGCCGGATCGAACTACCAGATCCGTTGCATCTGCTGAGAGCCATGCGCTCGTCGCGATGAAGCCGGATGTAACGGGCTCGCCGGTGACTGAAACAAGCCTGACTATGACTGGCGGTGCGTTCTCGACATCCACGTCATCGCCGAGGTCACGACGGAACCCGGTGTCGTTCTCTTCTCCGGCGTGCAACCCCTGGGGTATCGGTCGAACTGTGTACGAGTTCGCTGACGAAGCGTCTCGCGACAGGAACCAGACGACCGTGCCAAGCGGAATGAGGCACAGAACCAGAAGTAGCCGTGCTCTCGACATGCGTCAGGGGCTCAGCGGCGGCTTCTGCTGGGTGTTGCTCATATTGTTGTGCCTCGTTGGCGTGGCACGCGAATTTCCATTCGGGGGCTCAATTACACCGCCAGTTTGGTTGGAAGTAGATTTCTGTGCGCTGCTTGCGGGTTGGATGGCCGCAAGTACAAGGCACGTCAGCATCGCGCTACGCAAAAACATCAGCCACCTCGTGCAATCGATCATCGATCTTATGACTCATGGTTCGCAGAACTGCCTCTGCTCGCTCTCGAGGCGCCCACAATGCTGCGCGCCTTCGCTGTCGAAGCCCTTCGAGCAGCGTGTTCAAGTCGCTCGGATTCACCGACTGCTCGGACACTCTCCACGCCCACGCCATGGCATGTTGCTGGTTGCCGAGTTGGGCGGAAAGTACGAGCCCGGTGAAGCTCTTCAGCAGTTCCCCACCATCGGGCCAGGCTCGTGATTGCAACACCTGATATGCCAAGTCGAGTCGGCCGAGGCTCTCATACCCGAAGATCAGGTTGCTCAGGCTCATCACGCGCTGGCGCATCGCTTCGTGCTCGAATTTCTCCAGCATCCGTACGCCTGAGGCGGGCTGGTGGGCGAGGATCAGCTCGAGAGCGGCGTAGTTGTGGGCGGTGTTGCTGGGGTCGAGGCGTGACGAGGCCGCGGCGAGCTCCAGCACGCTGGGCCAGCGACGACCATCGGGGGAAACGCAGCGCGCGAGCAGCGCCATGGCGTTGAGGATCGAGCGACCCAACATCAGGCCGAGCTTCTGGCTCGCGAAGGCGAGCCAGCGGCGCTCGAGCGTGGCCGCGACCTCGCCGGACTCGTTGAGCGAGTGGACGAGGTAGCGGTTCTGGGGCGCGGTGATCTGCTGGCGGTAGCAGGCGAGGAGCAGCAGGTAGGCGACTTCGTGGCTGCAGGCGCGCAGGAGCTCACGCTCGGCGGGGCGCAGGCCAGTGGTCGGGGCGCGCTCGGGGAGCTCAGCGCGGCGCAGGCTGTGGCGCAGACCCGTGCGGGGCAGGCGCAGCAGGTTGGACTGCGGGTCGGCCGCGACCTCGCGCAGCAGGCCTTCGATCTCAGGGTGCAGGGCGGCGAGCTCAGTCATCGGTGGAGCTCCTATCCTCGGGTACGAGTTCGCTCGGCCGCAAGCGGGCGATCGACAGCAGGGCGCAGCGCAGGCGGCGGCGGACGGTGTCCACGGAGCCGTGCCCGGTGGCCGCGAGTTGCTCCAGCGACTCACCGCGCACGAAGGCCCCGAAGAACACCCGCCGCACGCAGATCGGCAGGCCGTTGAACACCACCGCGGCCCCGCACATCAGCAGCGGCTCGAGCCCCAGCCGCTCGGCCACGGCGGTGAGGAACGGTCCGGGCGAGCGCGGAACCGGCTCGGCCCCGGCCGCGCGCTGGTCCTCGAGCTCGAGCGCGAGCGCGCGCTCGATCCACTCCCGCACGCGCGCGGGCTCGGCCTGCCAGCCCCCGTCACGCGCCATCTCGAATGCGGCGCGCGCCGCCATTTTTTCGCCCACGTGCGCGGGCTCGACCAGCAGCGCTCGCTCCGCCACGCACTCGCGCACGGCCGTCGCGAGCCCCAGCGGATCGCCCTCACAGATGCGCATCAAGTAGGCGCGCGCGCTGCTCGACGCGGGCTGGCTGCCCGGCCCCAGCAGCGGCCCGGAATCGAGCGGCGCGGCGCCCGAGCGTCCGAGCAGCGTGAATTTCGGATACACGGGCCACGGACTCCCCTGCGCGAAGCTCTGCGCGCGCTCCGGAGTTCCTCCACGGCTGTGCGACGGCTGGCGTGCCAATCGGATTCCTCTCCTCCGAACGCTAGCCGCGCTCCCGCAAATTCGCCAAGTGGTTGGTGCCGTATTTCACATTCGGCACCATCGCTCCGCCCAAATTCCCCACTTTCGAGAACGGAGTAGGGGGACGCGCTCTCCCCTCCTCGGCTCGCGCCCGGCGCGGACGCGACGGTCCATGGGCCATGGATTCCGCAATCGTCGCGGGGCTAGCATCCGCACGCTCGCACCGAGGCCGAATCCATGCCCTCTCCCGCCCTGTACCAAGGCCCCGACGGGGACTACCTCTCGCGCTGGAAGCGCATTCACCTGATCGACGCGCTGCTGCGCGAGGGCGGATTTCCGAGCGCGGCGAAGCTCGCCAAGGCCTGCGGCGTTTCCGCCAAGTCGATCTATCGCGACATCGAGGCGATGCGCAACGAGCTCGCGGCGCCGATCGAGTACGACTCGAGCCGCAAGGGCTTCCGCTACAGCGAGACCGGCTTCCAGATCCCGGCCACGGCGCTCTCGGAGCGCGACCTGTTCGCGCTGATGGTGACGGAGAACGCCGTGCTGCAGTACGAAGGCACGCCGCTCGCGCACGAGCTGCGCGGCGCGTTCGACCGCGTGCTCGGCACCTTGCCGAAGGACATGCGCGCGAAGCACGCGCTCGCGGCCGAGGCCGTGCACTTCGGCGGACTCCCGGCGACGCCGATCCCGACGCGCACGTGGAGCGAGCTCGTCGACGCGATCCTGTCCCATCGCAAGATCGACATCGACTACTTCACGCCGAGCAAGGGCCGCACCGAGACGCGCCGCATCGACCCGTACCTGCTCGTGGTGCGCGAACGCGAGTGGTTCCTCGTCGGACGCACGCAGAATGGCCGCCACTTCGCGCTCTTCTACGTGCCGCGCATCCGTCGCATCGCATGCACGGACGAGGGCTTCGAAGTAGATCCGTCATTCTCCGCGCAGGCCTATTTCGAGCACGGCTTCAACGCCATGCACGGTCAGGGCAAGCCGGAGACGGTCGAGCTGCACTTCGCGCTCGAGCACGCGCACATCGCCGACGAGCGCGCGTGGGCCAAAAAGCAGGCCGTGCGCAAGCACAAGGACGGCTCGGCGACGCTGTCGTTCCTCTCGAACACGCTGTTCGAGGTCGCGCGGCAGGTGCTGCGCTACGGGGGCACGGTCGAGGTGCGGAAGCCGGCCAGCCTGCGGCGCGAGGTGCGCGAGCAGGCCGAGCGCATGGCCAAGGCGCACCTGTAGGGCGCGCGCTGCACCCCGTCGCCCGAGAGTCCCGCACCTTGGACATTCCTTGTCCAAGGTCGTCGGCGAGAGTGCCTCCTCGCACGCCCCGTGAGGACTCAAGCCATGCTCGACCGCATCGTCCGCAGCCGCCTGTTCTGGATCGCGTGGTTCGCCCTGCTGGGCTGGCTCGCCCGCTGAGCGCGAGCGGCGTGGGTGCGCGAACCGGGCCGAGTTCTTGGTTCGATCGAGCCTGCTGGGGCGATCGAACCTCTTGGGTCGATCGAACCTCTTGGGTCGATCGAAAGCGTCGGCCGCGCGAAACGGTTGACCTAGCGGAAAAGCTCGCGCGCGATCGCCATGTGATGCGCCGTGTGCACGGCGGCGAAGCGCACCCACTGCACGGCGGTCAGGGGCCCGAGGATCTGGTGTGGGATGCGCTTGGGCGCGGCGACGAGCTCGTCGAGCCGCTGCCGCGCCTCGGCGAACTCTCGCTCGTTTCCCTCGAGCCACTCGAGCAGGTAGGCACGCTCCACGAGCTCCGGCGGTCGCACGATGCGCGGCGCCTGTGCGGTGCCGCGCGGGATGAGACCCGAGGCGAGGATCTCGAGCGCGCCCTCCACCGGCTCGCCGGTTTCGACCACCAGCATGCCCGAGCCCTTGAGCAGGTTCTTCAGGTTGCGACCGACGAGCTCGTTGGCGAGCGAGCAGTGCACGACGTGCTGCTCGGCATTCCAGCCCGAGATCGCGGTGTCGACGCGCAGCACGCGCTCGCGGGGTAGAGCGAGCCACGCGCGGATCTCGGCGTACAGGACGTCGAGCTGCGTCAGGTCCGCGCGCGGGTCGAAGCTCGCCATCACTTGCCCTGCGCGAAGCCGTAGAAACCGGGATTCTCGAGCGCCGGCGCGGCCTCGTGCGGCACCTGCAGCGTGCGCACGGCCCACAGGTCGCGGAAGATGCGGTAGGCGAGCGCGGTGCTGTCGAGGTAGTCCACGCCCGCCGAGCCGCCGGTGCCAGTGCGACGTCCGATGACACGCTCCACCATGCGCGCATGGCGCTGGCGGAAGATGACGAACAGCTGTTCGAGCTCGACCAGCGCATCGAGCACCTCGCGCGGCCAGGCGAGCAGCGGTAGGTCGCGATACGTCTCGATGAAGATCATCGCGCAGCGCACCCGCCGCGTGCGGACGTCCTCGGCCTCGAGGAAGGCGCGCGTGGAGCGCTTCTCGGTCTCGTAGCGCTCGGCGAGGCGCGAGCGGTCCGCTTCACCCCTGTCGAGCGATAGCGCGCGGTCGCGGGCTGCGTCGACGCAGCGCGCGTGCGACGCGAGGAACTTCTCGGCGAAGCGCGACAACGCGGCATCCGCGCCGGTCTCGAGAGGACCGACACCGTCGATCGGCGTGCGGAAGAGCCAGTCCTCGATCGCGGTCTTGAGCGTCGGCGTGTCCTGCAGCGAGTGCTCGACGCGCGCGAGCGCGGGCGACTGACCGCCTCCGAAGTTGCGCAGCGCCTTCTTGTAGTCACCGTCGATGCCGAGCGAGATGCGGGAGTTGTCATCGAGGCCGAACAGGATCTCGATCTGCCGCAGCTGCGCGCTCTGGAAGCCCGAGGCGCCCATCAGCTTGTCGCGGAACGCGAGGTACTCGCGCGTGGTGAGCGTCTCCATCACCTCGAAGTGATCGACGCACAGGCGAAAGACCGTCGTGATGCGCTTCATGCTGCGCACCGCGCCGGAGAGCTCCTGCTCCGCCACCTGCGACCGAGCGAACAGGTTGCGCGCGGAGCGCATCTCGCGCAGCACAAGCTTGAACCACAGCTCGTACACCTGGTGGACGGTGATGAACATCACCTCGTCGTTCGAGACGCGCTCGTCCGTGGCCTCGAGCCCGCTCTGGAGCGACAGCAGCTCCTCGACTTTGATGTAGTCCCAGTAGTTCGTCGGGCGATTCGTGGTCATGGTCGCGGGCTCGTGCGGCGGCACAAGCTAGCGATCGGCGGGCGCATTTTCCTGCAACCTCCGACACTCGCCGACGGTGAGAGTGCACCTGTGGAAGCATGCTCCACGATGGGGCCGGTCAAGCGCGACTCGAGGAGCTGCTCGCATGCCTGCGCAGCTTTGACGACTTGGTCGTGATCGAGGCGCGCCATGAGGAGGTTTCGCGAACTGCGGCGCGGAAACCGGGAATCGAGGGCACGTCGCACCTCGCGACCGTCGAGGAGCGCGACGTCCTGCTGGCGGTGCTGACGTTCGAAGGCGCGGACAGGCTGTCTTCGCCCGAAGTACTCACGCACTCCCTACAGCGGGCGAGCCTATGTGTCGGCGATGTCTTGTCCCAAGTCGAGGACTGGAGCATCCACAAGGTGGAACCCAATGGAGCGGAGGTGCTCGAACCCAGGGTCATGGAGGTCGGGCTCGGCACCTCCCTCGTGGCACATGGGCTGCCACCTTCCGGCGACAAGCGATCGCTCTCGCTGGAGATCGAGCATGCGACGGTCGCGAAGCCCCTGCGCACGAGTCGTGTCCAGCTCGGCTCGCGCGAGCTCGAAGTGACCCTCCCAGAGATTTCCGCGCAGCGCGTCCAGATCGAACTCACGGTCGCGCCGAAAGCCACGACGCTGCCTACGACCCCGAGCGAGGCGGGCAAGCTACTGCTCGTGTTCGTGACCGCGGACATCGTGCCGCAGGCCAAGTGGAAGACGCCTAGCGACCGTGCCGCCACGCGCGCACGGCAAACAGCAGCCACGCGACGATGAAGGCGGTGCCGCCGAGCGGCGTGATGGCGCCGAACCAGCGCGGCGCACCGAGGGCCATGGCGTAGAGCGTGCCGCTGAAGAGCACGATGCCGACAGCGAACAGCACGCCGGCGAGGCCGCCGGAGCGGCCGCGCTCGACGGACAGACCGAAGAGCACCAGCGCGAGCGCGTGAAGCGCGTGGTACTGCACGCCGCTCTCCCACCAGCCGAGCTGCTCGGGCGAGAGAGAGTCCTTCAAGGCGTGCGCGCCGAAGGCCCCGAGTGCGACGGCGAGTGCTCCGAAGACAGCGCCGATCGTGGTCCACAGTCTCATCGAAGGTCCTTGGGTGTCACAGGGCTCTGGGTCAGGGCGCGCAGGATTTCGCCGCTGAATCCGCCGGGGTCGGTGACCGCGACCAGCTCGCGCGACTGAGCCGCGAGCTCGAGCTCCCGGCGTGCGGCGATGCGTGCGATCACGAGTTCCTCGAGCTTCTTGCGCAGCGGACGGTCGGCGAGACCGTGCAGCCCGAGCTCGGCCCACTGAGACTCCGGGAGGATGCGCGCCACGATGTTCGCCAGTGTCGGCGGCAGCTCCGCGATCACGGCGTGGATGCGGTCGTTCTCGTGCTCCGTCGCCGCGTGCGAGCGCCACGCGAGTCCGACGACGCACAGCACGAAGCCGGCGGACCACAGTGCCAACGAGGGCGCGAAGTCGAGGCCGGCCGGCGGGAAGCCGAGCTCGCGCGGCGTGAACTCGCCGAGCTCCACAGACTGGATCGGCGCGAGGAAGTCGAACGGCAGGCTCGACAGCACCGGCACGTCGAGGCTCATGACCTCCCAGCGATGCTGGCTGCCTTGGTAGCTGATCCACAGGCGGAAGAGCAGCAGCACCGCGAGGAGCGCGACGGTGCCGCGCGAGAGGACCGGCTGCTCGCGACCCGCGCGCGACAGCGCCACGGAGAGCAGGAGCACCTCGAAGAACATCCAGCCACCGCCAGGCGCAAGGACGGCGGACACCACGAAGGCGAGGCCGAGGAAGCCAGAGAGCGCCGAGAAGGCGCCGACGAGGTCGCGCGGCGCCCGCGTGTCGCGGCCGCTGCCGAAGAGGACCGCGGCGAGCGCCACCATCGCCCCCACGCCAAGCGAGCTGTAGCCGGTGCCGACGAACTCGCCATTGCCGTCCACTTGCAGCCCGAGCAGGAGACCGCCCAGGGCGACGAGCAGGCACGCAAGCGCCAGCTGGCGCGCCGCGAGAGAGCTGCGGACATGCGCGCTCATTCGCACTCCCCGTTCAGGCCGGGAAAGAAGCGCCCCGCGACGGTGTCGAGCGACTCGAGGGCGTCCTTGCGCTCGCCCATGCCCGTAGCGAGGCCGGGGTGGCGAGCATCGAGGGCGTGCGCGAGCTCGGTGGGCTGGCCCTGGGCGTCCTCCAGCAGGCGGCGGAAGGTTTCGACCGCCCGGCCGTAGCGCTCGCGATCGCGTCCGATCGCGCGCATGTACGTCGCGCGCTCAAGCCGAGCCTGCAGGAACAAGCCCGCGAGCGCCGGCTCGAACAGCTGCGCATCGCTGACTCCGCGAGAGCCCCACGTGCGAGTCCACGCGGCCTGCAGGGCGACGAGCCGCTCCGCATCGCCGGTGCGAGCGAGCAACCCCGACGCCCAGCCCGTGCGCCGCGCGAGCTCCACCAGCAGCACTTGCGCGGCGAGCGCATCGTCGCGACTCCCTCGCTGAAGCTCCGAGAAGAGGCTCTCGAACGCGAGGCCATCGACGGTGTCGAGCCAGTCGCCCGCGCGCGGACAACGCGCGAGCGCGAACACCACCTGCCGCAGTCGCAGCCACTCCGCACGCAGCTCCGGGCGCACGCGCTCGTCGAGCTCGGTCACGCGCGTCGCCGAGCCGCGGCCGAGCAGCTGCATCGGCTCGCGCAAGGCGTCTCGATCGCGCCCGCGGTCCGCGGGGTCGAGCGGTGGCCCGCCCGCGATCGAGCGCACGAACAGGGCCGCCACGAGCAACGCCAGCGTCAGCAGGACGGGCAGCGCTCCGGGCGTGGGGCGCGCATCCGGGGCGTCGCGGACATGAACCGACATGCGAGCAAGCTGCACCCTTGCGACGCGGGATTCAAGGGCGCGCCCGCGAGGAGTTGGCTCCCGCTCAGCCGCGCAGCGCCTCGCCGCAGCGCGCACAGTAGCGCGCGTCGACGTCGATCATGTCGTAGCCGCAACGCTCGCAGGTCCTGCCCTGTGCACGTTCGCGCGCGACGTGTCGCGCGATCTCGGTCGTCACGATCGCCGTCGGTACGGCCAGCACCGCGAAACCGGTCATCATGACGCATGAGGCGAGCACGCGCCCCGCGGTCGTGATGGGTACCACATCGCCGTATCCGACCGTCGTGACCGTGACGATAGACCAGTAGATCGCTTCCGGAATGCTCGTGATACCCGGGTTCGCTCCCGACTCCACCACGTACATGAGCGTTCCCTCGATGCAGACGAGAGCGAACACGCTGGTCAGGAAGGCAAAAATCTTGCGGCGTGAGGCGATCAACGCCTCGAGCAGGACGTTCGCCTCGCCCACGTGCTGTGCCATCTTGAGCGCGCGGAAGACGCGCATCAGGCGCAGCATGCGGATCGAGCCGCCATGCGCGGGTCCGGCGGTGAAGAGCAGCAGATAAGTGGGCAGAACGGCGAGCAGGTCGACAACTCCGACGAGGCTCGTGGCATAGCGCCGTGGATCGCGCGCGCACCACAGGCGCAGCAGGTATTCGAGCGTGAAGAGCGCGGTGAATACGAGCTCGGCGAGCCTCAGCTCGGAATGCCAGCGCGCATGCACGCTCGCAACGGTCTCGAGCGCCACCACGACGACGCTCGCGACCACCAGCAGGGGCAGCACGGTCTCTACGAAGCTCCCGAGCGGAGTGTCGGCGTCGAACAACGCCGAGCGCAGGCGGGCGCGCAGCCCTGTCGTGGGCAAGTCGTGACTCTCGTCGCTCGGCGTCGGCGGCATCGGCGTCCGAACGATACGCAAGGCGGACCCCACGATCGAGTGGGTCCGCCCTGCGTGTGAAGCCTGCGCTACTTCCCTTCGCGGGCAGCCTTCGCGGCGAGGTCGATCACGCGCCGCTGCAGGGCCAAGTTCTCGTCCATGAGGCGCTCGACGAGCTCACGCGATGCCTGCTCGGACGCGCGCTCGAAGTCCTCGCCGAGCGTGTCGATGCGAACACTCGACTCCTCGCGCTCCGGGCTGTCCAAATCGCCACAGCGCTGGCGCAGCTCGTCCACCTGCTCGCGCAGGTAGTGCCGATAGCGGATGAGATCCCCGCAGTCGTCGACCCAGTCGCGACGGGCGAGCTCCGCGAGCAGGATCTCGCGGCTGCGCCGGACGAGCTCGACGAACTGCGTGAAGTCGTCGTCGCGCAAGTCGCGGTCGAGACGCTGGGATTCCGCAAGGAGAGTGTCGAGCGAGTCCCGGCGCGCGTGCACGCTGCGCCGGAGGAACTCGGCGAACTGGGCCACGAGGACAGAGCGGCGGTAGCCGTTCGAGGCTTGTGCAGGACCACCCACCGCATCGCGGGCTCCGAGGCGAGTCTCGAGCTCCTGCTCGACCGCGTCACTTTCGGCATCCGCGACGCCGTCCTTGTACGGCGCCTTCCAGCGCACGCGGGCCGTCGCGAGCGGGCCGTCGCCGCCGCCTGCGCGCACGAGCTCGTACAGGGCGACCACTTGGTGTCCGGCACCGACTTCGCCCGCATCGATCTTGGCATCGCGGAAGTCAGCGTCGGCCACGGCGCGGTTCTCGTAGCCGAGCAGCCGATAGCGCTCGACCTGCCGTGGGTCGAACTCGACCTGCAGCTTGACGTCGCGCGCGATCGTCTGGAACGAGCCTGTGAAGTTGTCGACTAGCGCGCGTCGCACTTCGCGCTGGTCGTCGACGTAGTTGCACACGCCGTCGCCCTTGTCAGCGAGCTGCTCGAGCAGGTGGTCGTCGTGGTTGTCCATACCGACTCCGACGGTGTTCAGCAGTACGCCCTCGCGGCGGCTCTTCTCGACGAGCGCGACGAGTGCGGAAGGATCGGTGATACCGATGTTGGCAACACCGTCGGTGAGCAGCACCACGCGGTTCTGCGCGCCCTTGGTGAGCGCCGCTACGGCTTGCGCGTAGCCCATGCGCAGCCCGGCTTCCGTGTTCGTGCCGCCTTCCGGCTCGAGGGGCTCGAGCGCGCTCTCGATCAGGTCGCGATGGCGCGCCGAGGTCGCAGGCAGCACGAGCGCGGCGTCGGCTGAGAACTTGACGATCGAGAGCGTGTCGTTCGCGTCGAGCTGCGTGGCGAGCATGCGGAGGGAGTGCTTGACGAGCTCGAGACGGCCGTCCTCCTTCATCGAGCCCGACACGTCGATCACGAACGTCAGCGCGAGCGGCGTGCGCTCCTGCTTCGTCACTTCGCGACCACGTAGAGCGACGCGCAGCATCCACATGTCGCTCGACGCGCCGAACAGGCTCGGCGCAAGCTCCATCTGCAGCCGGAACGTGCCTTCGCTCGGTGGCGGAACGTCGCCGCGGAAGTAGTTGACGAACTCTTCCGTGCGGACTTGCTCCTTCGTCGGCAGGTGACCCTCGGCCAGATAGCGGCGCGCCAGCACGTAGCTCGCGGTGTCGACGTCCGCGGAGAAGGTCGAGAGCCGGTCGAGCGCGGGAAGCTCGAACGGATTGTCGCCCCAGTAGCGGAAGAACATGTCGCGCGGCGACTCGGCGGGATGGCGCAGGCAGCCGCGCTCGATGTCGCGCAGACGCTCGAGCGCGCGTCCCTGTCCGCGGGTCGCTTCGAAGCGCTCGCGCTGCGGGTCCTCCGCGCCATCCAGATCTCCCCCAAAGACGTATCCGAGCCCCGCGATCTCGCTCGTCGCATCGCCAAGCGCTTCGCGCGCTACCTCTTCGTGCGACACCGCCATCGGGTTCGTGGCGGGCTCGGGAAGTCCTGCCACGGGACCGGGCGCTGCTTGCGGCGCGAGCTCCCGGCGACGCTCGGCCTTCGCTGCGCCTGCACTGCCGCCACCCGGCGTCGGGGCGAAGGCAAGGCGCTGCACCTTCTCCGCGTCACCGCTGGGTCGCCCAGCGGGCGCTTCGGACCATGACTTCCTGCCGGCATCGAGCGCGACGAAGGTTTCGCCCGTCACGGGCCCGGGGCTCGGAATCGCGGGATCACCCGGGGGCGCCGCCAAGCGATCGACCCCCGTCGGAGCGACCTCGAGCGCCTTCGCAAGCTCGAGCACCGTGCGCGGGCGCTGGAAGTAGAGAACACCGCCCGCGAGCAGAACCGCAGCCGCCGCGACGCGCAACCAGCTCGCGCCGTACCACGGCTGTGGCATGGGCAGCTTCTCTACGGCGTTCGCGATCGTCGCGCTCGCCGCCTGCGGGAGCCTGTCGCCCGAGCCCGACGCGAGCGCCTTGCTCACGAGTCCGAGCGTGGCCTCGAGCCGCACCTTCTCCGCGCGCAGCTCCGCGCTCGACTCCAGCCGCGCCTCGACCTGCGCGCGCTCGTCTGCATCGAGCTCGCCGAGCACGTACGCGCACAGGAGGGCGCGCTCGCGCTGCGCTTCGTCCAGTTCCATCCCGTCCAGTTCTTCCTTCATGTTTGGCCTCCCCGCGCTCACGCGCGACCCCCACGTCCATCCCAGAGCGGCGCCAGCCCCGTCGACAGTTGCTGCAGGCCCTCGCTCACGAGCCAGCTCACCGTGCCGATCTTCTTGCCGGTGATCTCGGCTATCTCGCGGTACGAGCGCTCGCCGAGCAGTCGCAGCACGAGCACCTCGCGCTGGTCCTCGGGCAGCTTCGCGAGCTCGCGCTCGACGGCCGCGCGCGTGTCGCGCTCTTCCACCACGGCGCTCGAGAAGACCTCGGGCGTCGCTGCGCGCTCTTCGCGCTCGCGTCGGCGTCTCTCGGATCGAATCGTGTCCATGCAGCAGTTCCTCGTCACTTTGTGCAGCCACGAGCGCAGGTGCGCCCGCTCGGCCTGCGCGTCGCCCGCTACGTGCGCGGGCAGCTCGGGCGGCTGGGAGAGCAGCGCGAGGAACGCCTCCTGTACCGCATCCTCGAAGGGCCCACCGGGGCCGACGAGTGCGCGCGCGTGGCCGAGCAGCACACCTTGGTGCCGCTCGACGAGTGCCGCGATCGCCGACCGCTCTCCCCGCCGCAAGGCGAGGAGCAGTGCGCCATCCGAGGGTTGGTCCATGGGGTTTCTCGCGCCCTTCCGGCAAGGAACGCCGCCGCGAGGAGATTTCTTGGGAGATTCCCGCGGAGGCGGAGGCAGGGTAGCGCACGGGCGGGCGCTGTCCTGCGCACCTTGGGTGGCGGCGGACGCTCCCTCCAACTACAGCGAGCTCGCTCCCGAGCGGCTGGTCGAGACGGCGGACCAGCTCCAGCGGCGGGTCGCGGAGCGCTTTCTGGGCTCCAGCCTCGCGCGCGTGTGCGGCGAGGTCGCACTCACGATGCGCAATGTCGAGCGCGCGCAAGCCGAGCTCGTGCGCGAGCATTGGGGCCTGCGCTCGCTGGTGGCGCTCTTCGTCGCCCTGCCGGCCGCGGCCGTGATCGGGCTCGGCTGGAGCTTCGTGTCCAACCTGCGGGCTGGCTACGAGAACTGGTCCGAGCTGCTGCAGGGACTCGAGGCCGGCGTGAGCGACCTCGTGTTCCTTGGCGTTGCGATCTGATTTCTGTGGCAGATCGAGCCACGCAAGAAGCGCAAGCGGGCGCTGAAGTCCCCGTACGGCTTGCGCTCGCTGGCGCACATCATCGACATGCACCAGCTGACGAAGGACCAGCAGGTGGTGACGCGCTCGACGCGACCGCGTCCGCGTCCAAGCGCACCAGGATGCCCTTCGAGCTTGTGCGCTGCCTCAACTACTGCTCGGAGGCGCTGGCGCTGCTCAGCAAGGCCGCGGCGCTGCATGTCCAGCCCTTCGACGACCGTGAGACGCTCGCCGCCGTCGGTGACATCGAGGGCCTGACGGACGGCCTTTCGCGCAAGATCTGGCAGAAGATCACGATCCTCGACCGCGTGCTCCAGCGCGACGGCCCGCTCGCACCTGACGGCCGCGGCGACCTGCGCTAGGATGCGCGCCGCCATGGAAGCGTCCGAGATTCGCGTTCTCGTCACCGGCGGGACGTTCGACAAGAACTACAACGAGCTCGAGGGCCGGCTGCAGTTCCGCGAGACGCACGTGCCCGAGATGCTCGGCCTCGGCCGCTGCAAGCTGCCGATCGTGGTCGAGACGCTGATGCTGATCGACAGCCTCGAGATGAGCGACGAGCACCGCGCACGCGTGCTCGAAGCCTGTCGGCGCGCGAGCGAGTCGCGCATCGTCATCACGCATGGCACAGACACCATGGAACTCACGGCGCGCATGATCGGCTCCGCGGGGCTCGACAAGACGATCGTGCTCACGGGCGCGATGGTGCCCTACACATTCGGCAGCTCCGACGGGCTCTTCAACCTCGGCAGCGCGCTCGCCTTCGCACAGTCGCTCCCACGCGGGACCTACGTCGCGATGAACGGCCGCGCACTCGGCTGGGCCGACGCGCACAAGAACCGCTCGACCGGCGTGTTCGAAAGCTCCTAGGGGCGCAGACGCGCGGCGATGCGCGCTCCGAGCAGCGCCATGGGGACGTAGGCGACCACGAGGTCGAGCGCATCGAACCACAGTGGCGCGGATGGGATCATCGACACGGCCATGATTCCGCCGGCGAGGAACAGCAGGCCGACCGTGAGGGCGACGCGCAGGCGTGACTCGGGGGCGACCAGTGCCGCTACCAGCGCGCCGGCGAGCGTGCCCAGCGCGTGTGCGAGAAAGGGCGAGAGGAGCTGCGCGACCGAGTACTCGCCGATGTGCGCGTCGATGCTCGCGGTGTCATTGGCGTCGACGCCAGAGGGCGGCGGCAGCAGCTTCGAGCCGGCGACGATGAGGCCCATGTTGACCATGCCGCCGACGACGGCGCCGGCGACCACCGCGCTCGTCCCTCGCAGTGCGGACTTGAGGCCCATGCGCGCGGCGCGCTACTCGGCGGGAGTGCTGCCGCTCTGGGCCTGCCAGTAGCGCAGGGTCGCCTTGCGCAGGCGCTCGGGTCCCTTGTCCTCGTAGGCCTCGCGCAGGCGCTCGAGCGCGTCCTCGAGGTCGCGCGCCGCGTCGTCGAGCGCCTCCGTGCGATCTTCCTGATCGTCGGGGACCTCGCCGTCGGGGAAGCCCTCGATGACCTCCTCGAGCGCGCTCGCGAGTTCGCGCGCCGCGATCGAGTGCAGAGCATCCACGGTCTGCTCCGCGAAGCGACCGCTGGCGTTGTAGAAGAAGGCGTCCGGACCACCATTGTCGAGCTCGTGCGCGAAGCTCCACACGAGGTAGGCCGTGCGCTCGGGCTCGGAGAGGGAGCGCAGGCCGGCACGGGTCACGCGCGCGGACAGCGGCTGGGCGATCGACTCGAGTTCCTTATTCGGGTCCACGGCGCGGGATCCTACGCACCGGTCGGCCGCCCTGCCAATGCACGCGCCCCGGCGCCCCGCGAGCTTGCGGAGCGCCGGGGCGCGTCGAGGGGCCATGCGCCCGCGAGCCCTAGAACGACTCGTCGAAGGCGACCTCGCCCGTGACGCCCGTCTGGTAGGCGCTGACGCGGCGCTCGAAGAAGTTCGAGAGCTCCTGCACGTCCTGCAGCTCCATGAACGCGAAGGGGTTCTTGGCGTTGTAGCGCTTGCCCAGGCCCAGGTTGCCGAGGCGCTGATCAGCCACGTACTCGAGGTACTGGCGCATGTCGCGCGCGGAGAGCCCCGGGATGCCGCCCTGCAGCAGGTCCTCGGCGAACTGCACCTCGCAGGTGACCGCCTCGTCGATCATCTGATGGATGTCGCGCTCGAGCTGCGCGTCGAAGAGCACGGGCTCCTCGCAGCGTACGGTCGCGGCGATCTGGAGGGCGAAGCTCATGTGCATGCTCTCGTCGCGGAACACCCAGTTGGTGCCCGAGGCGAGGCCGTTGAGCAGGCCCTTGCTGCGCATGAAGTAGACGTAGGCGAAAGCCGCGTAGAAGAACAGGCCCTCGACGCAGCAGGCATAGCAGATCAGGTTGAGCAGGAAGCGACGGCGGTCCTCCGGCGTCACGAGGCGGTCGAGCTCGAGACCCGAGTCCATCCACTTGAAGCAGAACTCGGCCTTGCGAGCGATCGACGGACTGTTGTGGATCGCGGCGAAGGCCTTCTCGCGCTCCTTGATGTCGGGCACGTAGTTGTCGAGCAGCGTCAGGTAGAACTGGACGTGCAGCGCCTCCTCGTAGATCTGGCGCGACAGGTACATGCGCGCCTCCGGCGAGTTGATGTGCTTGTAGAGGTTGAGCGCGACGTTGTTCGCCACGATCGAGTCGCCCGTGGCGAAGAACGCGACAAGGCGGTGCACGAGGTGGCGCTCGGCCGGCAGCAGTCGGCTGCGCAGATCGACGAGGTCGCTGGAGAAGTCGACCTCCTCCACCGTCCACGTGTTGCGGATGGCCGACTTGTACATCTCGTAGAAGTCGGGGTAGCGCATCGGCCTCAGAGTGAGGTCGAGGCCGGGGTTGAGGATCATCGGGCGCTGGACGAGTGCGACGGACATGGTTGGTGCTCGCAGGTGGGCGTTGTGCGGTTGCATTCCCTACTGGCAGGCCTCGCAGGCCTCCGGATTCTCGAGCGAGCAGGCGACGGCCTGCGCATCGGAAACCGGGGCCGCGGCGGCGGCCGGAGTGGAGACGGTGGTCTGGCGGATGCGCGTCGCGGGGCGCGAGCGCAGGTAGTAGGTGGTCTTGAGACCTAGCTTCCAAGCGTACATGTACATGGAAGATAGCTTGCCGATCACCGGGTTCTCGATGAAGAGGTTGCGCGACTGCGACTGGTCGATCCAAGCGCCGCGCGCGCGGGCAAGGTCGATCAGGCACTTCTGGGGCAGCTCCCAAGCGGTGCGATACAGCACGCGCAGGTCAGCCGGGATGTCCTCCATGTCCTGAATCGACCCTTCCGTCGACTTGATTCGATTGCGCAGCTCCTCGTTCCAGAGGCCGCGCTCCTTGAGCTCCTGCACGAGGTAGCGGTTGATCTGGATGAAGTCGCCCGAGAGCGTCTCGCGCTTGAACAGGTTCGAGATCTGCGGCTCGATGCACTCGTAGCAGCCGGCGATCGAGGCGATCGTCGCCGTGGGCGCGATGGCGATCATCAGCGAGTTGCGCAGGCCGTGCACCGCGATGCGCGCCTTGAGGTCGTCCCAGCGGCGCTCGTCGGCGGGCTTCACGCCCCATAAGTCGTGCTGCAGAGCGCCCTTCGCCGCGCGCGTCTGCGCGAAGGTCGGGTGAGAGCCCGACTCCAGCGCGAGGTCGCACGAGATCGAGAGCGCGTGGAAGTAGATTTCCTCCTGAATGCGCGCGGAGAGCTCGACCGCCGCTTGGCTGTCAAACGGCAGGCGCAACTTGAAGAACACGTCCTGCAGGCCCATCACGCCGAGGCCCACCGGACGCCACGCGAAGTTGGAGTTCTTCGCGGTCTCGGTCGGGTAATAGTTGATGTCGATCACGCGGTCGAGGCGACGCACCGCGACACGGGTGATCTCGCCAAGGCGCGCGAAGTCGAAGGCGCCGTTGCGCACGAGCTTGCCCAGGTTGATCGAGCCGAGGTTGCACACCGTGGTCTCGTCGTTGTTCGTCACCTCGATGATCTCGGTGCACAGGTTGGAGAGGTGCACGGTGCGGCCCTCGAGCCCGGTCTGGTTGCACTTCTCGTTCGAGGCGTCCTTGAACGTCATCCAGCCGTTCCCGGTCTGGGCCAGCGTGCGCATCATGCGCGAGTACAGCTCGCGCGCCTTGACCTGGCGCATTTGGAGTTTCTTCTCCTCGGCCTCGAGGTAGGCCCGCTCGAAGGCCTTGCCGTAGAGGTCGGTGAAGTGCGGCACGACCTTGGGGTCGAACAGCGACCACATGGCGTCCGCCGAGCGGCGGCACAGCACCTGAGTCATCGCCGACATCGCCAAGGCACAAGCGCTGATTCGCCTGACGCGCACGCCGGGCCAGGGCGACGCCGGCATCGACCAGCGCCGGATCGAGATCG
>SXKQ01000172.1 GCA_005778045.1 Planctomycetia bacterium | reverse complement strand
GGAGGGGGGCTGGGTAGAATCGCGGGGGTCTCGGAGCGGCCGGGGGTCCCTGGAGGGGCCTTGGGGGGCTTTGGGACTCCAGCCCCGGCGGGGGGTGGACGATAGACCCGACCCGTGACCGGCGAGCGCCGGGGCGGGATCCTTGAGCGACCCGTGAAAGTAGAACTGTCGAGCGTGGTGCGAGGGATGGGCCGGGCCTTCGTGGGCGGAGCGGTGGTCCTCGGCCTCGCGGGGACGGCGCAGGCCTCGGCCTTGGCGTACATCGGGCCGGGCGCGGGCATCGCGGCGGCGGGCTCGGTGATGGTGCTCGCGGGCACGTTCCTGCTCGCGATCGGCATCGTGCTCCTGTGGCCGCTCAAGGCGCTCGTGCGGCTCGCGACGCCGGGCAAGCACGGACCGCAGAAGTTCCAGCGCGTGGTCGTGATCGGCTTCGACGGCATGGATCCGGGCCTCGCGCAGCAGTACATGGCCGAGGGCCGCATGCCGGTGCTGAAGAAGCTCGCCGAGCGCGGCTGCTTCCGCCCGCTCGAGACGGCCTGCCCGTCGATCTCGCCCGTGGCGTGGTCGACCTACGCGACCGGCGTCGACGCCTCGCGCCACAACATCTACGACTTCCTCACGCGCGACCCGTGCAACTACATGCCGATGCTGTCGAGCGCGGAGACGATGACGCTCCCGAAGACGCTCAACCTCGGCTTCGCGAAGGTGCCGATGGGCACCAAGGGCGTGCAGCGGCTGCTGCAGAAGAGCCAGCCATTCTGGAAACTGCTCGGCGACGCGCGCGTGTGGTCCTCGATCATCCGCGTGCCGATCACGTTCCCGCCGCAGCCCTTCAAGAACGGCACGCTGCTCTCAGGGATGTGCGTGCCGGACCTGCAGGGCACGCAGGGCTCGTTCGCGTTCTACTCGACCAAGCCGCGGCCCGCGGGCGCGCACATCGGCGGGCAGCAGTACCAGATCCGTCGCTCGGGCAACGTGATCGAGTCGAAGCTCACCGGGCCGGCCGGCAAGGACGGGCCGATGAAGTGCCCGTTCAAGATCGAGCTCGACGAGGCGAAGAAGCGCGCGCGCATCACAATCGGCGCGGAGACGGTCGAGGTCGGGCGGCGCGAGTACACGCCGTGGATGGTCGTACCGTTCGACGGCATGACAGGCATCGCGCGCCTGTACATCCAGACGTGGGACGAACACTTCGAACTCTACGTCACGCCGATCAACATCAACCCGGACGACCCGGTGATGCCGATCAGCCACCCGTTCGTCTACTCGATCTACCTCGCGAAGATGCTCGGGCCCTACGCGACGCTCGGCCTCGCGGAGGACACCTGGGCGCTCAATGAGCGCGTGATCGACGAGGAAGCGTTCCTCAAGCAGGCGTGGCTGATCTGCGACGAGCGCAAGCAGCAGCTGTGGAACGTACTCGACAAGACGAAGAAGGGCTTCGTCACGGTCGTGTTCGACACGTCTGACCGCATCAGCCACATGTTCTATCGCTACCTCGACCCGACGCACCCGGCGAACCGCGGGCGCTCGGCCGAAGAGCTCGCGAAGTACAAGGACACGATCCCTCAGACCTACGCGGAGATGGACAAGCTCGTGGGCGAGCTGCTCGAGAAGCTCGGCGACGACCCGAAGACGTGCCTGATGGTCATCAGCGACCATGGCTTCTGCAACTTCCGCCGCGGCGTGAACCTCAATACGTGGCTGAAGGAGCAGGGCTACCTCGTGCTCAAGGAAGGCAGCGAGACGTCGCCGGACTGGTTCGCGAAGGTCGACTGGTCGCGCACGAAGGCCTTCACGCTCGGCCTCACGGGCGTGTTCATCAACCGCAAGGGACGCGAGGCGCACGGCATCGTGTCGAAGGGGCCCGAGATGGATGCGCTGTGCCGCGAGCTGAAGACCAAGCTCGAGGCGCTCGTCGATCCGCAGACGGGCGAGCGCGTCATCAAGGAAGCCTTCATCACGCACGAGGTCCACAAGGGACCGTACGCCGACATGGCGCCGGAGCTGCTGATCGGCTACGAGCGCGGCTTCCGCCACTCGTGGGACTGCGCGACGGGCTCGGTCTCGAAGGAAGTGTTCACGGACAACACGAAGAGCTGGTCGGGCGACCACTGCGTCGATCCGCGCCTCGTGCCGGGCGTGTTCTGGTGCGACAAGCAGATCAACACGGAGACGCCGCGCCTGATGGACATGGCGCCGACGGTGCTCGATGTCTTTGGCGTGCCGATCCCGGCCTACATGCAGGGCGCGCCGCTGTTCGGCGAGCGCAAGCAGCTCGCGAAGCCCGCCAGCAAGAGCGCGGAGGCGAAGTCGTGAGCGCGACCTGGCAGCGCTTGCGCAAGCTCGTGCCGTACGCGGCGCTCGCGGCGCTGTTCGTCGGCATCGCGACCGGCATTCCTCGCGCGACGCACCGCGAGGCGGCTGCGGCGAGCGATCACGCGTCCGTCACGGAGGTCACGGGAGCCGCCGTGTCCGTCGACGACCCGACGCGCCACCCGCGCCTCGTGGTGCTCGGCATCGACGGTCTCGACCCCGAGATCCTCGCCGAGACGATCGCGAAGTACCCCGAGCGCATGCGCAACTTCGCACAGCTCGCGCAGGAGCAGGGCATCCACTCGCTCGGCACCTCGACGCCGCCGCAGTCGCCCGTGGCGTGGTCGAATTTCATCACGGGCCGCGATCCGGGCGGCCACGGCGTGTTCGACTTCCTGCATCGCGATCGCGTCACGCGCGGCGTGCTGCCGTCGACCACCGTGTCCGGCCACGCCGGAGCCTTCGAGCTGTTCGGCGAGTGGAAGCTGCCCACCGGCGGTGAGACGAGCTCGAACCGCACGGGCGAGGCCTTCTGGACGATCCTTGCGCGGAACGGCGTGCCGGCCGACATATGGCGCATGCCCGCGAACTTCCCGGTCGAGCCGGCGGAGGGCTGGTCGTTCAGCGGGATGATGACGCCCGCGATCGACTCGGCCTACGGCCAGTGCACCGTCTACACCACGAATCCGACCGTGAAGGTGATCGGCAGCGACGCGCGCATCGAGACGATCACGATCTACGACGACGTCGTCGACACGCGCATCCCCGGGCCGCCCAATGCCTTCAAGTTGGGCGATCCGGCGACGAGCGTGCCGCTGCGCATCTGGATCGATCGCGCGGCGCAGGCCTGCGCGCTCGACGTCCATGGACGGCGGCTCGTGCTGCAGCCCGGCGAGTGGAGCGAGTTCGTGCCGGTGACGTTCGAGCTCCTGCCGATGGCGCTGATGGACGTCGGTGGCATCGTGCGCTTCTACCTGCGCTCCATGCCCGACGTCGCGGGTCAGGGCGAGCTCGAGCTCTACGCCAGCCCCGTCAACATCGATCCCGCGCTGCCCGCGTCGCCGGTGTCCGAGCCGGTCGAGGCGAGCACGGAGGTCGCGGATCCGCGCAGCGGCATCGGCCCTTACTACACGCAGGGCATGCCCGAGGACGTGAACGCGCTGAAGTCGGGCGTCGTCACGGTGCGCGAGTTCATGATGCAGGCCGAGCTCGTGCAGGATGAGGGCGAGCGCATGCTCGACTTCGCGCTCGAGCGCTACATGGAGAAGCAGGACGGCGGGCTGCTGTTCTTCTACTTTTCCGGTGTCGACCTGTGCGGCCACATGATGTGGCGCCACTCCGACGAGCAGCATCCGCACCACGAGCCGCCGATCGCGGCCGAGGACTCGTCGTGGTGGTCGCACCGCGACGGCTCGACCTGGAAGGACGTGATCCACGACCTCTACATGGAGATGGATCCGGTGCTCGGTCGCCTGCGCGAGCGGATCGGCGAGCGCGCCACGCTGATCGTGATGAGCGACCACGGCTTCGCGCCGTACCGACGCCGCGTCGGGCTCAACCGCTGGCTCTACGACAACGGTTACCTCGTGCTGCGCGAAGGTGTGAGTCCCGAGCTCGGCGAGGACGATCCCGCGCATGTGCCGGTGATGCTCTCGAGCTACATGACGCGGCCCAAGGATCTTGCCGAGGACGCGCAGTGGCCGCTGCGTACGAACGTCGACTGGGCGCGCACGCGCGCCTACGGCGTCGGCTTCAACGGCCTGTACCTCAACTTGAAGGGTCGCGAGCTCGACGACCCCGCGACGGCGGACGACGAATCCGGCGTGGTCGATACGGCGCAGGTTCCGGCGCTGCTCGCCGAGCTCAAGGCGAAGCTCGAGGCATGGGCGGACGCGGAGAACGGCGGCAAGCGCGTCGTGCTGCGCGCGGACCTCGCCAGCGAGATCTACAGCGGCGAGCGCACCTCAGAGGCGCCCGACATCCTCGTCGGCTACAACAGCGACTACGACAACTCTGACGAGGCTTCGGTCGGCCGCATCACGGGCTACCAGCTCTCGGACAACGACCGCGGCGGGACGTTCAATGGCAGCCACCTGATGGCGCCGGACGTCGTGCAGGGCAGCCTGCTCTCCAACCGGCCCGTCGCGCCCGGTTCGCACCGTCTCGAGGACCTCACGGTCGAGGTCCTGCGTCATTATGGACTCCAGCCCGGCGCGGGGATGAAGGGCCATCCCGTGCTGGTGAAGTGAACCTGACCTCCAAGCCCCGAGGACGACACGCCATGTTCGGAAACGCCAACAAGATCAAGCTCGACCCCGCTCTCATCGCGCGCTGCAAGCAGATCGCCGAGAAGGCCGGTTATGCGTCGCACGAGGAGTTCATCGTGCACATCATCGAGAAGGAGCTCGCGCAGTTCGAAGGCGCCGAGTCCGACGCCGCGATCACCGAGAAGCTCAAGGGTCTCGGCTACATCTCCTGATCCGCGCCCGAGCGCGCGAGAACGTCCCAAGTGAACGCCCTGAACAGCGCCGCGACGTCCGTCTTCGACGTCCTGCTTGCCGCGACCGGCTGGGCCGGGAGCGCCGTGACCCTGATCTTCTGGAGCGGGGTCTTCGGTGTGCTCGCGCTGCTCCTGTTCAAGAAGATCTCGTGGCAGAAGGGCATCAAGAACGCCAAGGACAAGATCAAGGCGCACATGATCGAGATTCGCCTGTATCAGGACGATCTCGTCGTGGTGGCCGCGGCGGTCGCGAAGGTGCTCGCTCGCAACCTCGTCTATCTCGGCCTGAACTTCGGTCCGATCGTGCCGCTTGCCGTGCCGTTCATGATCCTCACGGCGCAGCTGGTGGTGCGCTACGCCTACGAGCCGCTGCCGCTGCACGAGCGCGGAGTTGCGGTGATGGCGGGGCGCGGGACGCTGCTCGAGATCGAGCTCGCGTCGGGCGCGGATGCGCGCGAGCTGCGCGTGACGCTGCCGGCGGGACTGCAGGCGGTCTCGCCGCTCGTGCGCGTCCCGTCCGAAGGCCGCGCGTTTCAGGAGTTCGTGGTGGTCGAGAGCGGCAGCCACGAGATCGTGCTCGAGCTCGGTGGGGCGCGCGAGACCAAGCTCGTCCACGCGGGCAGCGTGTCGCCCGCCGCGATGCAGCCGCGCCGCGTGAGCGACCGCGACATGTTCGCGATCGCGGACGCCGATCGTCTGCCGCTGCTTTGGCCGGCTGAGGCCTCTTTTGGCTCCGAGTCGCCGTTCCGCGTGGTCGCGATCGCGTATCCCTACCGCGATCAGGGCTGGCTGCCCGACGGCGAAGGTGGGATCCTCATGACGGTCGCGCTCGCGTCCATCGTGATTGGCGCTCTCGCCCTCAAGCCCCTCGGCGTCCAGATCTGAACATGTATTCCCCCCTCGTCGAAAAGGCGCTCGGCCTCGCGTTCGCGGCCCATAGTGGCCAAGTTCGCAAAGGCTCGGCCGAGCCGTACATCATCCACCCGCTGCACGTCGCGCTGATCCTTGCGCGCTGGGGTCAGGAGGATGACGTGATCGTGTCGGGCCTCCTGCACGACGTCGTCGAGGACTGCGACGGCTGGGATCTCGCACGCGTCGAGCACGAGTTCGGCCGCCACATCGCGCACGTCGTCGGCGAGCTGACCGAGGACAAGTCGAAGAGCTGGGAAGAGCGCAAGCGCGCGGGCATCGCGAAGGTGCCGCACATGTCGCCGCAAGGGGCGACGGTGAAGGCCGCGGACAAGCTCCACAACCTCCAGAGCCTCGCGGCGGGTCTGCGCACGTGTACCGAGCGCGCCGAAGTGTGGAAGGCGTTCCGACGCGGACCGGAGCTCACGCTCGCGCTCAGCAGCGAGCTCGTCGACGCGCTCGCGCTGCGTGTCGAGGCCAAGGTCGCACGCTCGTTGCGCGCGGCGCTGAAGGCCGCGACGGAAGCGGACGCCGAGGCCGAGCTTCGCAGCGCGGCTGGCTCGAAGAAGTAGCTAGGCCTCGAGCGCGCCGCAGTCGCGCACGGCGGCGAGCACGCGCTCGCGCTGGGCGGGACGGCAGACGACGAGCTCGTTGTTGAAGGGGCTGGGCTGGTTGTAGCGGTGTTCCTCGCCGCGCAGCTTGCCGACCCACCAGCCGAGCGCGCGCGCGACGGTCTCGGGCGCGCAGGTGTCCCACTCCTTGAGGCCCTTCTTGTGGACGTACATGTCCGCATCGCCGATCAGGAGCTTCGCGACCTTGAAGCCCGCGCTGCCGCAGGGGATGAGCGGGGCGGCGCCGATCGTGCGGCCGAAGGTCTCTACCCACGGCGGAGTGTGGCTGCGCGACACGACGATCCGCGGCGCCGCGGGACCGGCGATGGAGCCCGGCGCGAGCTGCACGCGTCCGATCGCGCCGGCGCGCTCGCGGCCGGGGAGCGCGATGCCCCAGATCACCGAGTCGAGCGACGGGAGCGCCACGGCCGCGAGCGCGCAGGTGTTGTCGAGCGTGAGCGCGACGTGCACGGCCCAGTCCTCGCGCAGCTCGCTGAACTCGCGCGTGCCATCGAGCGGGTCCACGATCCAGCAGCGGCGCTTGGCGAGGCGCTCGGGCGAGTCGGCGGTCTCCTCGCTCAGGATGCCGTCGTCCGGGTAGCGCCCGCGGATCAGGCCCTGCAGCAGGCCGTCGGCGGACTGGTCGCCGATGTCGGCGAGCATGTCGCCCTGCCAGCGCCCGCTCTTGCGCAGCGCGAGCACGCGCTCTCCGGCGGTGCGGGCGGCAAGGATCGCGAAGTCGAGGTCACGCTGGAGTTCGGCGTCGGTGGGCTGCATGCGTCCTTCATGCCCGCCCGCGCGCGCGACGTCAAGCGCGGACGCTCAGGACTTCCAGTCGTTGAAGCCGCGCACAGGCGCGATCTTCTCGCCATTCTCGTAGACGCCGGTGAGCGCATCGTGCACACGCTCGTCGCGGGTCATGTGGATCCACTCGCCACTCTTGCAGCCCGCCCGCCACTCGCCGTGCCAGCGCGGCGTCCCGTCAAGGTACCAGCGCCTCTCGCGACCCTGCCGGAGCCCGTGCTCGTAGCCGCACTCCGTGAAGAGCCGACCGCTGGGGAAGCGCCGCGCCCAGACACCACGCCGCTTCCCGTCGACGAGCTCGCCCCGCTCGCGCAGGATGGCCAGCGCGAGCAGCTCGAGCGGAGCGGCGATCCACGTGGGCAGCTTCAAGGCCTCGACGCGAGCTCCAGCGTGGAGACTGTCGCCGCGCGGATCGCGGGCTCGCTCCAGCGCATCGGCCGCATATGGCCGGCGAGGTAGCCTTCAATCTGGTCGCCGTAGTGCGCGTCGAAGGGATGGCCCGACTGGCCGCCCGGCAGGATCGCGAGCGAGCGATCGGGGTTCGCGCAGTCTGCGGCGAAGCGCAGCGAGGCGCCATGGTTGACGTCGATGCGCTCGCCACTCCACGAGCCCGTGAAGACGCACGGGCACGTGTCGTTGCCAGGTACCGGTGCCGTAGAGCGATTGAAGAAGCGTCCGAGCACGGGTACGGAGCCGAGCTTGTGCTCGGGGGTCCATGCATGCAGCGCGCCGTAGTCCCAGTCGGCCACGTCCGCGCCAAAGCGCGCGGAGCCAAGCTTCCAGCTGGCCGCGAGCGCCGCCCTGACGGCGTCCATGCGCGTCTCGCGCGCCTCCGTCCGCACGTCGTCGCACCAGCGCTCGTCGAGCGTTCCGTCGAGCACCTCCAGCAGCGCGCGGTAGCGATCGGAGTAGAGCAGGCCACTCGTCGCAGCGAGTTCGTCGCCGAACACGGCCGTATCGAGCTCGCGCTCGAGCAGCGCGTAGAGCGCGGATTGCCCGCGCAGCGTCATGTTGCCGTCCCAGTTCCGCAGGGCGCGCCACGCGCGATGGGCGTCCGTTCCTTCAAGCGGCTCGGGCAGCTTGGCGACAAGCTCGCGCGCGTACAGGGAGGTCGTGTCGACCTGCACGGCGGCGAGCGAACCGACGTTCCAGTTGCCACGCTCCGCAAGCCGCTCGCGAATGCGCTGTCCGCGCTGGGGCGCCGCGGGATCCTGCGGGTAGGGGTAGGGAAAGCCCGCGGGACGGGAGTCCTCGTTGGCCGTGGCGAGCAGCCCCGACTCGGGCTCGATCGAGAGCGGCATCTGCTCGTGGGGCGCGAGTCCGCGCCAGTGATTCGCGCGCTTCCAAGCGGGCAACGGGAGCCTGCCCACGCCGACCCCGCGCGCGACGGAGCGACCGAGGATCGTGTGCGCGATCGCGCCGTCGGCATCGCCGCAGACGAGGTTCTGGGGCGGGCACACGAAGCGCGCAGCGATCGCGGGAATCTCGCCGACCGTGCGAGCCGCGGCGAGAGCGAGGAACGGCTCGAGCGAATCGAACGGCTGGTAGGCCGTCCACGCGACGCTGTAAGTCGTCCGGCGCACGCGATCGAACGAAACGTACAGAGGTCCGATGTCGCTCGCGCGCCACTCGAACGCCTCGGCGTCCCCACCGCGGACCCGAATCGTCTCCGATTCGACGCTGAGCGGCAGCCACTCGCCGTCGCGCTCCACGGAGCGCCCATCCTCGCTCACGCGCTCGAGGAACAGGTCGCACACGTCGAGCTCGGAGTTCGTGAAGCCCCACGCGACGCGCGCGCCCTGACCGATCACGACAATCGGAAGGCCGGGCAGCGTGAAGCCCGCGGCTTCGTACTGGGGACAGCGCACCTGAGCTTGGTACCAGAGCGACGGCAAGTCGAGCGCGAGGTGCGGATCGTTCGCGACGAGAGCGCTGCCGGTCTCGCTGCGACTCGCGGACACCGCCCAGTTGTTGCTGCCGTTCGCGGGCTTCTCCGCCGGCGCGGGTTCGGGCCTCGTCAGGGCGGCAAGGGCGAGGATCTCGTCATCCACCGCGAGCTCCGGCATGCCCATCAGCTCGCGCGTGCGCTCGATCCCTAGCGCCCCGAGCCAGCGCATGCGCGCGCGCTCGCGCCACTCGCCCAATGAGAGCATCTGCGCCATCAGCAACTGGATCCCGAGGCTGTCTTCCTCGCGCCACGGCTCCGGCTCCGCCCGCAGCAGCACGAGATCCGGCGGCAGGTTGTCACGATTCGTGTCGAGCCACGCGTTCACGCCCTGCGCATAGGCCGCGAGCAACGCACGCGAGCGCTCCGAGCTGGCTCCGAGGTTGCGACGCGCGAGGCGAGCGATGCCGAGTTGGCGCATGCGTCGATCGGTGGCGAGCGCGTCGGCTCCGACGACTTCCGCGAGCCGACCCGCGGCGTAGCGACGCTGCAGCTCCATCTGCCCCATGCGCTCGTTCGCATGCAGCCAGCCGAGCGCGCGCGCCGCGTCGTCGAGGCTCGTGGCACCGATGTGGGGTACGGCTGCTTCATCGAAGCGCACGCTGACCGAATTCCCGAGCGTCGGAATCGCAGCTTGGCCCTTGCGCTGCGGCTCGCCGCGCCCGCGCCACCAGAAGAAGGCCAGAGCGGAGACGAGCGCGGCGAGCGCGATAACGCCGATAGCCCAGCGCGCGATGCGAGCGAGGAGTCGCATCGACTCGACTACGGCCGAACGCGCGAGCCGGACCAGGAGTTCATGCCGCCTTCGAGGTTGTGCAATGACGAGTATCCCTGCTGCGATAGGAACTCGCATGCTGCGGCGGAACGCGAGCCGCCGGCGCAGCACACGAGCAGCGGCTTGCCGTCCTTCGGGAGCTCACGCACGCGCGCTTCGAGCTGATCGACCGGGATCAGCAGGGCGCCGGGTATGACCCCGCCCGCCGTCTCGCCGGGAGTGCGCACGTCGAGCACGCGCGCTCCGCTCTGCACGAGCGCGAGGGCCTGTTGCACGCTCGCGTCCGACCACAGGCGTCCTTCGAGTACCTGCTCGCGCGAGAGGCAGCCTCCCTCGGCGACGGTGGCAAGCAGCTCGCGCTGCACGCGCAGCTCGTTGCGCAGTTCTTCCGCCGCGCCATCCGTGCGCCTGCGCAGCTCGCGCTCGAGCTCGTCGATGCGCGCCTTCGACGCGCCCGCCTTCATCCATGCGAACAGCGCTACCGCGAGCGCACCGCCACCGACTCCGACCGCCACCATGTCCATCGTCAGTTCTCCGTGCGGCGTGCGCGGAACACTGCCACGCTCGCCGTGTAGCCATGCAGGAAGTTGCGTCCGCCGACTGGACCGATCTCGCCGGCCGCGAAGAAGCCTGCCAACGGCGCATTGCGGACCAGCGTACGCCGCACGCAGCCGATGTCGTGGTCGGGCTCGCTGAACATGCGCGAGCCGCGGCCGTTGCAAGTGAAGAGCAGCACGCCGGCGGCGCCGCGGTCCTCCTCCTCGCCGAGCGGACCACCGCCCTGCGAGTGCATCAACTGCTCGAGGTCCTCGCCCGCGCTTGCCGCGTCGCGCACGAGGAACTGGATGGTCTGGCCGCGCCGCGGCAGGTCTCCGAACGCGACCGCGTTCTGGTCACGCGCGACGCCGAGCAGGCTGCGGACGAGGAAGTCGCCGCGCTCGAAGCTGCTCTTCTTGGCGTCGAGAGCGAGCCCCACGAACGGTCCCCGGCGGAACAACGCGGCCTCCTTGTCGGCGAGCGCGGAGACCGTCTCCATCAGCACCTCGAGTGCAGGCCGGCCCCCGAGCTTCTGCACGAGGTGCTCGTCGCACTGCGTGACGACCCACGGCTTGCCCACGGGGCGGCAGCCCTGGCTCACGACTGGGCGCACTTCGACATCGCCCTCGATCACGACGCCCAGCGCTCCCTGCGCGACGAGTCCGTCCGCCGTGAAGAGCAGGTTCTGGCCCGGACCCATTCCGCCGCTCGCCATCCCACCGAACGCTGGGACGCCCGCGAGGCGCGCGTCCAGACGCTTGAGGTACGCGTCCATCGGGAACGAGTAGGGATCCGCGAGCAAGAGGAGCGCTGCGCGCCGCGTATCGCGAACCTCTGGAAAGGCGCTGAACGCGATATCACCGTCGGCGTCCGGGCGCGCCACGACGCTGAACGGGCGCACCTCCGTGCCCGGCATGCAGGCGCACCACACGCTCAAGGCGGGCTCGCGCTCGACCTCGCGTCCGTCACCGATCAGGCTCTCGCCGGTGCAGCCGAGCACCACCCGTGCACCGAGGGCCCTCGCGAGGCGCTGGCCGAGCTCCTCGATCGCTCCGCCGTGGTGGTGAGTGACGAAGGCGACGCACAAGTCGGGGCGCGCGCCCGCGAGCTGCTCGGTGAGCTGCGCGAGGACGTGCTGCTCTGCTCGGGCGGAGACCGGCTCGGTCGATAGCGCAGCGGCGAAGTGGGGACGAGAAGTCATCGAGTCGGGCCTTGCGAAGGGCACTATAGTAGCGATTGCACGCTTGGGAGCAGCGCGAACGTGGCTCCTGTGCGACGCGCACTACGCACGAGGGCGCGTCCACGCACGCACGTTGCACCTAGCGTCGCTCACGGCGCGAGATCGTCCGCCTCAGCACGCCCGAGGCGCGTCGCGCCGAGGATCGTCCATGAGCCAGACCCAAGAGCGCGACGTCCGGCCCTTCGAGAGCGTCGCGATCCGCTTCGCCGGGGACTCCGGCGACGGCACGCAGATCACCGGCAACCAGTTCATCCACACGTCGGCGGTGATCGGCCGCGAACTTGCCACGTTTCCGGACGACCCGGTCGAGTTTCGCGCGCCCGGCGATACCTCCCCGGGGACCATCTGGACGTGCTGGTCGCGATGAACCCCGCGGCGCTCGTGGTGGAGAACACGGGCCAATTCAGCTCGGGCGATCTGCGCCGGGCGAATCTCGCAACGAACCCGCTGGTCGACGGCTCGCTTGAGAGCTATCTCGTGCTCGAGGTCGAGATCAACCAGCGCGTCACAGAGGCGCCCGCGGGTATGGCCTCACTTCGAAGGAGCTGCAGCGCTGCAGGAACTTCTACACGTTCGACCTCATGTACTGGCTGTACGACCGGCCATTCGAGGCGACTCTACGCGGGCTCGAGGAGAAGCTCCCCAAGCGGCCCGAGCTCGCGGAGACCAACAAGCTCGCGATGCAGGCTGGCTACAACGCCGGCGACATCCACGGGTTCTTTCAGAGCAGCTGTGAGGTCCGACCCTGCATGGCGCTCCCCACGGGCACATACAGCAATATCGTGGGCAACGAGGCGACGGCGATGGGCCTCGTCGCAGGCGGGCAACAAGGAGCTCGGCGCGATCACCTTCTGGGCCGAGCGCGAGACCGCCGCGATCTGCGGGGCGCTTTGCTCCTCCTGCGCTGGCTGCCGCGGGATCATCGCGACCTCGGGCACCGGGCGGGCGCTCAAGACGGAGGCGATGGGGCTCGCGGTCGCGACGGAGCTGCCGCTCGTGACCGGCAGCGTGCGGCGCGGCGGCCCCTCGACCGGCCTGCCGACCAAGACGGAACAGGCGGACATCCTGCAGGCGAGCTTCGGGCGCAACGGCGGGGCGCCGATCCGGGTGCTCGTGGGCTCGATGCTCGCGGACGCGTTCGACTGCGCGGTGGAGGCCTGTCGTAGCGCGGTGCAGTACATGACACCCGTGATCCTGCTCACCGCTGGCTACATCGCGAATGGAGCGGATCCGTGGCGCTTGCCAGAGATCGCGGAGGCGCCGCCTTATTCGCGCGCATTTCCGGCAAGTCTTGCCCGCGGTTTGCTGCCTGCCGTTCGCGCGCGACGAGCGTCTCGCACGTCCGTGGGCGCGGTCTGGCACGCCCGGTCTCGAGCACCGCATCGGCGGCATCGAGCGCGCGAATCTCATTGGGTGCCTGAGCTAGAGCCGCGAGAACCGCGAGCTGGTGAGCAAGCTGCGCACGCGGAAGGTGCTCGGCATGCGCGACTCGATTCCGACGCCTGCGCTGCTCGGCGACGAGCAGGGTGAGATGCTCGTGCTCGGGTGGGGCTCGACCTATTGCGCGATCACGAGCGCGGTCGAGGAATTGCACAAGGACGGCGTACGTGTGTTCTCGCTGCACCTGCGCCACTTTCGGCCGCTGTCCAAGGGGCTCGACGCGAGCTTCTCGCAACTGCGCTCGCTGCACGTGGCGGAGATGAACCCATGCCAGCTCGCGCGGATCCTGCGCAGCGAGTATCCGCAGCACGACTTTCTCGACTACAGCAAGGTCCAGAGACAGCTATTCCGTACATCCGAGCTCGTCCGCAAGATTCGCGCGATCCTGGAGCCGTCACCAGGGCACGGCAGGCGAGCCTCTCGAAGAAGCACCTCAAGCCGGACCACGACGTGCGCTTGTTCCCGGGCCGCGGGGACTACGCGATGTTCAACGGCGTGCAGGGCGTGATGGCGCAGCTCGGGGAGCCGCGTCACCAGCTGTGCTTCGTGTCCGACATCGGCGAATCGAGACCCTTCCCGCACTACATGAACACGTACGGGTTCCACTCGCTTCACGGCCGCGCCGCGGCCTTCGCGACCGGCATCAAGAGCGCGAATCCGGAGCTCTCCGTGAGGGTCGTGACGGGCGACGGCGACGGGCTCTCGATCGGCGGCAACCCCATGGCGCGCATCCTGCGCCGCAACGTGGACGTGTAGATCCTGTCCTTCAACAAGTAGATCTGTGGCCTCTCCAAGGGCCGATACTCGCCGACCTCGCCACAAGACGAAAACACCAAGAACTCGCCGATGGGCTCCGTCGACCGATCCTTCGGTCCCGTGAGCTTCGCGCTCGACTGTGGCTCCACGTTCGTCGCGCACAGGATCGACACGCGCCAGCAGCACATGGAGTAGGCACTGCTCGCCGCCGAGACGCGCGAGGGCATCGCGTTCGTCGGGATCTACCAGAATTGTGTGATCTTCAACGATGGCGCGTTCGACACGATCGCCGAGAAGATCGCGCGCGAGGACCACACCGTCGACCTGCGACCGAACCAGCCGCTCGTGTTCAGCAAAGAGCACGACATGGACGTTCAGGTAGAAATCCGTGAGCCGTGCGTCTGCTCCGCGGCGGAAGCCGAGACTTGGCGCGCGGACCTCGCTTCGCCCGGCGCCGTCTTCGTGATGGTACGGATGGACGCGCATCCGGCGCTGCCGCGCCCGATCGGGATCTTACGCGTCGGCGCCGCACCGACCTTCGATGCGGGATTGCACGAGCAGCTCCAGCGCGCGCGCGACGCGCGGCAGCGGGTCACTTGACAAGTTGCTGCACTTCGGCGGAACCTCGACCGTCGCCTGAGCGCGACGCGCGATCACCTCGCTCGCAGGCGCTTGCCGAGCTGCAGCGCGCCCGCGGCGAGCGCGCCAGCCAGCAGGCCGATCGTGCAGTTCACCGTGGCGTGGACGAGGTAGCTCGTCACACTGCCCGAGCCCTCGACCCAAGCCGCGACACGCTCCTCGAAGTGGGGGACAGCGTGCGAGAGGATCTCGCCACCGACGAGGAACATGGCCAGCGTCCCGAGCACGCCGAGCGCCCGCATCATGCGCGGTGCGAAGTCGAGCAGGGCCGAGCCGAGCCTGCGCGCACCCGCTCGCGGGCGCTGGTACAGCCATGCTCCGACCTCGTCGAGCCGCACGATGGCGGCGACGAGCCCGTAGACGAAGATGGTGGCCAGTGCCGCGACGAGCGCGAGTGTCAGGGCCTGTCGCGCGAGCGTCGCTCCTTCGACGACGTTCAGGGTGATCACGAAGATCTCGATCGAGAGCACCAGATCGGTGCGGATCGCGCCGCGCACGCGCACTCGCTCGGCCTGTTCGGCATCTTCCGGCGAGCGACGTGACTCCGCCGCGACAGCATGGGTGACGTGCTCGCGCCCGAGCCAGCTCGCGAGCTGCTCCGCGACCTTCTCGAAGCCCTCGTAGCAGAGGTACGTGCCCGCGACGACCATGAGCGGCAGGATCGCCCACGGTGCGAGCGCACTGACCGCGAGCGCGATGGGCAGCAGGATCGCCTTGTTGAGCAGCGAGCCCTTCGCGATCGCCCAGATCACCGGCAGCTCGCGGTGCGAGCGGACGCCGGAGACCTCCTTGGAGTACAGCGCCAGCTCGTCGCCCAGCATGCCTGCCGTGCGCTTCGTGGCGACCTTCGTCATCACGCCGACATCGTCGAGCAGCGCCGCGATGTCGTCGAGCAGGGCGAGCAGGCTGGTTCCGGCCATGGGGAAGTCACCCGCGAGGGTCGACTCAAGGCGTACCCTAACAGCTTTCAGGAGCGTTTCGCCGCGCTGTTCAGGGCGCCCGGCCCATGTGCGCTTCGATGACCTCGCGCACCTTACTTGCGAGGACTCGCGGACTGAATGGCTTCTCGAGCAAGGCCACGCCTTCGCGCACGATGCCGTGCTGCGCGATGATGTCGTCGGTGTGGCCCGAGACGAACAGCACGGGGATTCCCGGGTAGCGCTGACGCACCGCCTCGGCGAGCTCGCCGCCGTTCATGCGCGGCATGACCACGTCCGTGACGAGCACCGCAGGCTGCACGATGCCGTACGCGAGCGTCTCGAGCGCGCATTCGGCCGTGGGGCACGCCGTGACCGTGAATCCTTCGTGCTCGAGGCCCTTCGTCATGAAGTTGCGGACTTGGTCATCGTCTTCGACGAGCAGCACGTGGTCGTGCCGCATCGGGGTGGCGGACGACGTCGGCTGGGCGTCTGCGGGAGCGCGCTCGCCCGCTTCCGAGAGCGGCCAGTACACCGAAAACGTAGAGCCCGCGCCGGGGGCACTGAGTACCGCGATCGTGCCACGATTCTGCTGGATCACGCCAAGCACCGTCGCGAGTCCGAGGCCCGTGCCCTT
>SXKQ01000171.1 GCA_005778045.1 Planctomycetia bacterium | reverse complement strand
GGCAAGGGCTGCGACACCTTCGGCCCCATCGGTCCCTACCTCGTCACGCGCGACGAGGTCCCCGACCCGCAGGCCCTCGACCTCTGGCTCGAGGTCGACGGCCACCGCTACCAGAACGGCAACACGCGCACGATGGTCTACACCTGCGCGTTCCTCGTCTCCTACCTCAGCCAGTTCTTCACCCTGCACCCCGGCGACGTCATCTCCACCGGCACGCCCCCCGGCGTCGGCCTCGGCCAGAAGCCCGACCCCATCTACCTCCGCCCCGGCCAGAGCATGCACCTCGGCATCTCCGGCCTCGGCGAACAACGCCAGCGCACCCTCGCGGACCTTTGATTCAGTCTCGGGCGCGCGCTTCGAGCCGACGGAGCCGGTCGCGTGTTGGCGGATGCGAGCGGAAGTGCTCGTCGAGCGCTCCGAGGAGCGGATCTTGCGCTTCCTCAGGCTCGGCAGGTGCTGGGCTGGACGTTGCTTCGAGAGCGAGCAGGCGGCGCATGCCTCGCAGGGATTCGTCATGCGATCGACCGCAGGTTCGCAGCCAGTCGTAGGCCTGCGAGTCCGCTTCGAACTCGAGTTCCTTGGAGTATCCGGCCTGCACGAGTCGCGCAGCGGTGGCGACGAGCGCGGCCAGCTCGGCATCGCCGAGCACTTGCTCCGCATGGCGGGCGTAGTTGAACCCGCGGCAGCAGTGTCCACGGTCGACGTGCGCGACTTCGTGCGCGATCACGAACTGCAGGGCCGCGTCATCCTCGAAGCGCTCGCACAATCCGCGGTGCACGAACACATTGCCGCCGAGCAGGGCGAACGCATTCACAGATTGGTCGTCGACGAGCCGGAAGCGATATTCGATTGCCGTGCGCTCCCGACGCTCGAGAATCGGCCGCGCAAGTCGTTCCACACGCGCCAGCGCGCTCGCGTCGCTCCAGTCCTCCGTCGATGCGCGAATCTCACGTGCGATCTCGCCGCCCATGCGGAGCTCGTCTTCGACGGGTAGCGGAAACACTTCGCGTCCCACCGCATCCACCGCTTCGAGCCCTGTCCGCAGCAGCGAGAAGGCGCTCGCGACCGGGTCCTTCGCTGACTCAGACGGTTCTTCGCGAGCCGGACGAGGAGCGGGCTCGGCGCGCGGCGGGGGAGTCGCGGGAGCCGGCGTTGGCGCCGCCGTTGCGGACTCGTGCGGCGTGGAAGTCTCCATCTCCGCGCGCGCTCGAGGTGCGCTCGCAGCTGGCGTCTCGCGTCGCAGCCACGCGCGGACCCCGAGACCCGCAGCCGCACACAGGCCCAGCAACACGGCGACACGCACGAAGGAACGATCCATGACTGGCACTCGAACTCTGTAACTACTCTAGCGCCGCAGCCCACGAATCGCATCGAGTCCAAACGCGGCCCGTCCCGCTGCTACACTCCTTGGCCGCCAGCCTTCCCTATGTCGAGTCACTCGCCCCAATCTGGCGGCAGCGTGCCCAGCCTGACTCTCGTCGTGCGCCCGCCGGAAGGCGCCGAGCACGAGGTGTTCGTCCTGCATGGACTCACGCTCGGCCGCGCGGCATCAAATGCCATCTGCATTCCGCATCCCGACGTGGACGCGATTCACGCTCGCGTCCTGCGCACCGGCGGCGAGTTCCGGCTACAGGCGGAGAGCGGCTCGCGCATCTTGCTCTCGGATGGCAGCTTCGCGGACTCGGTGCTGCTCGAGGCCGGCCTCGAGTTGCGGTTCGGGACGACCGTCGTGCGTTGCGCGCGTGCAGTCGTGCGCGGCGTTGACGCCTCACGCTCGTGGCTCGAGGTGTGCTGCATCTGCGGGACGGAGATCCCGGCGAGCGACATGGCCGAGCTTCGCTGCCGCGGCTGCGGCGCCGAGTTGTTCCTCGAAGATCGCAGCGGATTTCGCGGTTGGCTACCCCGCAAGCTCGGGCGCTACGACGTGCGGCGCTTCATCGCGCGCGGCGGCATGGGCATCGTCCTGCGCGGCCTCGACCGCGAGCACGACTCGCCCGTCGCGCTCAAGCTGCCGCACGCCGAGCTGGCGCGCGACGCCCGCTGGCAGCGCCGTTTCGAGTCCGAAGTGCGCGCACTGCGCTCCTTCGTGCATCCCAACCTAGTCCGGCTCGAAGACCACGGCAGCGAGGGCGACCTGCGCTGGCTGGCGATGGAGTGGGTGGACGGCTCGTCGCTCGCCGCGCTGCTCGAATCTGCACGCGCCGCCGCGCGCCCCTTCCCGCTGGCGCAGGTGCACGCCTGGCTCGCCCAGCTCGTCGCTGGCCTGCGCGTCCTGCACCGCGCAGGGATCGCGCACCGCGACCTCAAGCCTGCCAACCTGCTGCTGCGCTCCGATGGCACCCTGAAGGTGGCCGACTTCGGCCTCGCCAAGGAACTCGAGGACCAAGGAACCCTGATGACGCTCACGGGGACGGTGGCGGGCACGGGCCCGTACATGTCCCCGGAGCAGCTCGCGGGTGAGCGCCTCACGCCTGCCAGCGATCTCTTTGCGGTCGGCGTGATCTGGCACGAACTCTTGGTGTTCAAGCGACCCGGCCGCACCTTGCGCGTGCGAGAGCAGCGGCCCGACGTGCCGCCGCAGTGGATCGCAGCCATCGAGCAGCTTCTCGATGACGAGCCGCCCCGTCGCCCGTCTCTGGACCAGCTTCGTCGCGTGCTCGACGCCGACGATTTCGCCGCACCTAACCCCGCGATCCCGCTGTCCGCTGCGACGGCTCCGCCGCCGCCCAAGCCTCCCGAAGCTCACCCCGCCCCCGCCGCAGCGCCCACAGCATCCGCGACTCCGCCGCCTTCCCGTGCACCCGAGTCTGCCCGAGTCTCCGCGAAGACCGCCGGCGATACAGCGGACGGGGCGGCGTCCGCTTCGGCCTCGAGGCCTGCACCCGCCCGCGCTCCCCAAGCCGCGCCACCACGAGCGGAATCAAGGCGCTTGGGCCCAAGACTCGTCGCGATTCTGCTCCTCGCTCTAGCCGGAGTGCTCGGGCTCGTGTTCACGCAGAGTCAGGACGACGCGCCTCAACCTCTGGCAACGGTGCCCTCGACGCCGGATGCGCGGCTGCCTTGGGCGGAGGTGCTGGAGCAGAAGCCGGACGCGGCGGTGGTGACGGACGCGAAGCTGCGCGGGGAGATCGAGCGCACGGGTTTGCCGTGGCGCGTGAAGGACAAAGGCACGGGCATCGAGCTCCTGCTG